>JAAZMI010000031.1 GCA_012798895.1 Bacillota bacterium | reverse complement strand
GTTCCGCCCAGGGTTAAGAGAAGCAGGGAATAAAAACGCCCTTGATTTTCTTCCTTATTCATGTAGGAAAAAGCAAAAATGGTTGCCGCCAGCCAAACGAAACAGGAAACAAGTGCTATGACAAAGCTTAAACCGTCCACCCTGAAGGTCAAATTCATGGGTGATACTACGTTAAACAGTTCATACGTCAGCACACGTCCCCCCTGATCAACAGCCGGGTACATTAGGCCAACAACCGCAAACGTAGCAACAGTTGAAAAAAGAACGCAATAATTGCGCCACTGTTCCGAATAGAACGATGCTACTGCCACCGGGATAACAGATGCTATCGGTATTGAAACTGCCAGAAAAGGAAGCAACGACACGCCTGAGACGGGAACGACGATGCTGACCAGTTCATTAATTAGTACATGCACTTCTTTAGCAATCGTTGGATAGAGCAAAACAACAATTGCCACCGCGGCAAAAGAAGACAAAAATACGCAAAAATTGCGCCACCATCTGGAATAAAATGACACTACTGCGATTAATGCTGCGGATATTGTTGTTACCAAAATCGCCAAAAAAGGAAATTGGAACACGCCTGAAATTGGAAACATTTAAATTCACCCTCTCCTTAGAGATATCGCACTTTCCTTCTGCACCAAAAAACAGTCCCCTTGGTGTATTCTCCTAATTTTCACCTCCCACTTTAGTGTAAAAAAAGCCGCCCGGCTCATAAAGCAAGGCAGCAATTTGACATTGAAAATGCAGAATATTGTCATTAAAACATCGCAACGACGTGTAGACAAATATAGTAATAACTGTTATAATGAGTCTACCGGGGGGTGCATCCTCGTGATGCTACCTCTGCCAGCTCTCCGGAGGAGCCATCTCCGGAGAGCTTTCTATTACTATGATATCAAAAAAACCCTACCACTTACAGGTATATCCTTGTCATATAAGTGTCAATAGCGTGAATATAATATGTCGGAAATGTGCCACTAGTTAACCAGAACACTGACAGGGTAACCCGGGGCCGCTTTCTGTTGCACAGAAAACCAGGGGGCCAGAATCCTTTATCGATGCTTCGGAATCATAGCCCGGCTAATTTATTTAAAGCCCGGCGGACATAAAAATAGGGGCAGATCTTAGATCTGCCCCTGCCGGCCTCTTTAGGATAATACCCGTTCCTTCAGATGATTCCCTTTTTAATAACGGTGGTGAGAGCCTGCATCTTGTTGGATACACCCAACTTTTCAAAAATCTTGTTCAGTTTGCGGTATAAAGTTCTCTCGCCTATAAACAGTTTACGTGATATCTCTGCGTAGGTCTTGCCCTCGCTGCATAGTTTTAGAATTTTAATTTCATCCTCTTCCAGTTTGCGGCGGTGTTTCTTCGGCCTTTTTTGAAAAGAGAGAACCATGGTATCGAGAACCGCATTATGAAAGGCTCTCTCCCCTTCTACCATCTTAGTAATGGCCTCTATAATTTCGTTTAGTGACGCCTGCCTGGTGTAATAACCCTTTACGCCGAGAGAAAGCGCCTTTTCGACCGCTTCCGGTTCGGAGCTACTGGAGATAATCAGCACCGGCAATTGTGGGTGATCAGGAAGAAAGTCTGCCAAAAAATCCAGCCCGCTACCGTCAGATAGTTGAGTATCCATAATAATTACATCCGGCTTGCGGGAAAGGTATAGATCGGAAATTTCGGAGATACGGGCCGTCTCACCGACAATTTTGAAGCCTTTCTGAGTAAGCATGCCTCCCAGACACTGTCGACACAATATGTTGCTTTCGGCTAAAAGAACCCGTATAGCCTTCTCGTTCACTGCTGACCTCCAAAAATGGATTTGGCTCTCATTATTCATGAATATATGGCATATTCAGCAGTTTATCCTATAGTAGTTCTATTGTAATTTCTTTACGCAACTCCTGTTTTATTTAAGATAAAAAGCCCCGGCTCCATAAAGGGTAAAAAAGGGGGCTTTGTCGAATAAACCAACAAGCAGCCCTTTCCTCGGGAGAGCCATTCCCAGGAAAAGGAGATAATAGAAATTAAATATCATACCGGGGGGATAGCATCATTTAATAGTAAATAAGAACTTTATGGTCTATTCGCACTATTTAAAAAAATATTTGATTTAGAGTATATCACAACATTATTTTTTTTGCAAGTAGTTTTTTTTCAAACCCACTGTGCCGATACCCGGCGGGTAGATTGCCCTCTGAGGGGGATTTAAAACAGTTTCAAATTTATAAAAAGCCCCGCCACACGACCGGTGCTGCAGGGCTTTTTATAAATTACTTCAATAAAATGTACGCCGCATTACAATAATGTTCCCGGCGTATCATCTGAAGGTATTTTTTTATTTGTTTTGCGCGATAATCTTCTGTGCCCGATCTTGCATATTGGGGTAGAGATCCAAGGGAACGGCCTTTGCCCCCAATTTCGATAAAACCATGTATCTGGCACATTGGGTCTTATCTCCTTCACAATACCGGCGCTTATATAATTTGCCCAATCCACTTTCAACATCCATCTTGTCGTTATAAAACGGGCAAGCCTCCAACATTTCGCAAGCCATTTCAAAGATGCCTCCTTTGTCATTTTCTAAGAATTGTAGTATCTAACAAAACTGTGGACTTTTTTATCCCGCTATGGGTTTTTAGATCTCTATTGCGGATCCTTTTAGGGTTTGTACCATCAATAATTATTTAAATTCAGAAAAACACTAGTGCCCATGCTGCTTAAAAAAGCAACACGAGCACCTTTTTTGTTCGGAAAGATGTTCTTAATCTTTTTTTATATCCGCCAGAAGTTTCCCGCCTACGCCAACCTGTTCGGGTTCGGTTCTACGCAGATAGACTACAAAGGCCTCCTCATCGATTCCGGTCAGCTCGCTGGCCTTTTTTGTAAAGGAACTGATCAGCTCTTTTCTTTTCTCTATGTTCAGCTCCGGCCCGTAGAAAAATATTGTCGGCATACGATCACCTCCTTAAACTATTATAGATTATATCCTCTGCTTACCAAAGTTAAGCACGCGGAAAATCGGCTTCCCGTATCGTAATATCTTCTACAGATATCCTTCTTTTCCTTTAAAACCAAGATGCCGACATCCTTTCCCCAACTATAAAATATCCAGGCTCTACTTTTAATATTGCGATTAGTATTAATAAGAAGCCGTCCGGGCGTCTTTCCATTTTTCCGGGCGACGTAATTACGTAACTTTATGTACGTTTTTACGTTAAAACAACTTTTCTTCCCGAAGTTTATCATAATTTTAGGCCCCGCCATATACATTTTATCAATAAAAAGCCTCTATCGTCCTTGGCACACCTTTTGCACTGTATATCCAATGAAAGAAATAAAGAAAAAGAAAGGAGGTTAGGACAAAATGGCTAATCGTTGCCAGTTTTGGAAGGAGTATGATTCAGTGGAGGGCAGCATCTCTTATTGTGAATTAGCTGCCTTCAACAGGTCGGTGAACCCGGCTTTCCTGGAACAGATCGGTTGTACAGCGGAGAAAAGGAAAGAGTGTTTGGGAAGCATGGAGCTCAACATTGGCATGGGGGATGTACCGGTCATCGCCTCCCCTCCCCCGGTCGTCTGCGATGCGCCGCCGGTGATCGCGCAAAGCGCTGTAGCACTTGCCGAAAAAAAGGCGGCTACACATTCACCTTCGCTGCAGTTGCTGGCCTTGCTGGCCGGAGCCTACATTGCTCTGGGAGCAGTACTCTGCACCATCGTCACCAATGATCTTCCTACCTACATCGGTGATGGGCTGTCGCGCCTGGTTGGGGGAATGAGTTTCTCCCTGGGCCTGGTTCTCGTAATCATGGGCGGTGCCGAATTATTTACCGGCAACAACCTCATGGTAGCAGGTTTCTTAGAGAAAAAAGTTTCATTAAAGCAGGTCCTCAACAACTGGGGTTGGGTCTACCTTTTCAACTTTATCGGTTCGCTGGTCATCGTTTTCCTTTTCTTCTACTCCGGTATCTGGAAGGCAAACGATGCCTCAGTCGCCCTTAAGGCGGTAAACACTGCCGGGGCAAAGGTTTCGCTAACCTGGCCGGAAGCATTTTTCCGTGGGATTCTCTGTAACTGGCTTGTCTGCCTGGCTGTATGGCTCTCCATGGCCGGCAAAGATGCATTTGGAAAAATCATCGGCATCATGATTCCTATCACAGCATTTGTTGCCGCGGGTTTTGAGCACTCCATCGCCAACATGTACTTCATCCCCATGGGTATGCTGCTGAAAAACCAGGCAATTCTCCAACCGATGCTATCTGCAGAAATAATCCAGAATCTGACTTGGGCAAACTTCTTATGGAAAAACCTACTACCTGTTACCCTAGGCAATCTGGTTGGGGGCGTAGTCTTTGTCGCCGCCATCTATTGGAGCGCTTATCTGCGGCCTGAAACCAAAGTAGATTCTGCACAAGCCCCTATCGGTAAAGAAATCGGCCTTAAAAATTAAACCGCTCTTGCCGAAATAACGTCGCTTTCGAAAATTCCCGGATTAACCGGTAGAAGGGCAGAAAGGAGTGGAGAATAGTGAAAAAGTTAATCGACTGCCAATACTGGAAAGAATACCAGGGAATGAACGGTTGGCTCATGTTCTGCAGCGCCGGTGCCTTTGCCAAGAAGTTCCAAGTAGATGAAGCTGAAAAAATTGGTTGCACCAAGGAACAAAGAGCCGTCTGCAAAAAAACAATGGAGATTAATATGGGCTACAGCCTGTTACCCGAAATAGTAGAAGCGGATGCCAGTCAGAAAAAAGAAAAGGTTAAAGATGCGGTTACCGCACCCGGAAAATCTGCTTAGGCAAGAATTAAACTTCGGGGTGGGGCGTCCGCTCCAACAGGTACAGCCCTGTATTCAAAAAACAAATCAACACAACGAATGTAGCAGGGCATAATATGCATAAGTCAGAGCTTCGGGCGGCCTGCCCCCGGCAGAGTCCCCCCTGATTCAACTGCCAAGCTGTCGGCACCCCCTGCCGACCGGGCCGCCTTAGCCTCTGCCTTACGATAGAACAAAGAGATAAAACACACAATAACGGTGCTCCAGTAAACTGGAGCACCGTTATTGTGATCATAGAAAGTAGATGGATCTTAAATTGTTTCACTCTGTAAAAAAAATGTTGACAGAAGTGGCAGACTAATATACAATATAGTTGTAATCACAATATTCTGATTATTATTTGTGGCAACCTGGTTCCGTTAACATATCCGCATGATTTGGAGAAATAATCCATGTAATAGCAAGAATTAATTTATCTCCAAAAAGGGGGTTTAGATTATGGTAGCGGAAACGAATAAAACTGAAAGCCGGAAAATTTCCTTACCTACTAATGTACCTAAACCTCTCTCTACAACAAAAAATCATAATAAGGAAACTATAGATGCACTTCTGGTTCTCAGCCATGTTGTCTCCGCAGTCAGCGGGCTTAATGAGTTGAATGCTATTTTGAAAGTTGGCGTGGAAAAGACATTAGAATTTCTGGAAGGTTCCTTTGGCGGGGTTATGCTCTTGGATAAACAGGATAATAGGCTCCATTACCGGGTTTACAAGGGTTTGTCTGATGAATTTACGCGGAGAATGATCCCCAAAATCGGGGAGGGCATCAATGGCAAGGTTGCTCTCACCGGAAAAGCTGTTCTGTTGGATGATATCTCCAAAAACCCGGAGGTATTGAGCCAAAGCTTGCTGCACATGGAAGGGTGGAAGGCTTTTATCAGCGTTCCCCTGCGTTTTAAGGATAAAATATTCGGCGTGCTGAACTGCGCCAGCCCTCATGCCCACCAATTTACCATTAAGGATATGCATCTTCTACATTCCATCGGAGACCAGTTGGGCATCGCCATCGGCCAGGCCAGATTGTATGAAAGGTTACAGGAGAAAAGGGAGCGCTACCGGCAGGTGGCACGCCAGGTGCTTACTGCGCAGGAAGAAGAAAAAAGAAGGATCTCCCAGGAGCTTCACGATGAGACCAGCCAGATGCTGGCCGCCTTAACCCTTAACCTGCAGGTGTTGACCGAGATGGCCGGAATAATTGGCATCGAGGATGGTGATTTTAAAGCAATGTTGGCGAAAATCCATGCCTCTTCGATCCAGATCAACGATGAGGTCAACCGTCTAATCGCCGATCTGCGCCCCACCTTGCTTGATTCTCTGGGATTTGTCCCCGCTATTCGCCATTACGCAGAATCCTGCCTTGCCCCGCTGGATATTAATATCACTTTTGAGATGGAGGAGAGCTCCTTACCGCTTTCCCCGGAAGTAGAAGTCAACCTTTTCCGTTGGGTGCAAGGAGTAGTAGGCAATATCATGCAACATTCCGAGGCTAAAAATGTCATTGTCCATCTGCAGAAAAAAAACAACGAGCTGGAGATATGCATCAAAGACGACGGCCGGGGGTTTGATGTCTCCAAAATCGGCAAAATGAATAGTAAAAAAAGAAGACACGGTATCGGCTTGATGATCTTGAAAGAAAGAATGAGGCTGATCGATGGGGATTGCTTGATTAGCTCTGAACCGGGAGAAGGCACCAGTGCTTCTGCAAAAATTCCTTTAACCTGAAATTTTTACGATTGAATAAAAAGGGGTTTTTAAAATGGGTAAAATCAGAGTGTTGCTGGTAGATGATCATACTATCGTGCG
>JAAZMI010000030.1 GCA_012798895.1 Bacillota bacterium | reverse complement strand
CTTCTGCTGGAAACCCCCGGTGATGGCGATCTGTTAAATGCGATCGTGAGAATATATGGTAGTAAACTGGCCCGTGAGCTGCTTGCGCTGGATTTTAACGAGGGCTCATTATCGTTGTACGGTTACGTCAGCAATCCTTCTTTTAGCCGCCGCAGCAGAAACCGGCAACTGTTCTTTGTAAACCAAAGATATGTTCGCAGCAAGCTTCTTGGCGAAGCCCTGGATAAGAGCTATGGCCGTATTGTTACCGCCAAAAGATTTCCGGCTGCTTTTCTTTTTTTGACGGTTTCCCCAGAAAAGCTAGATATCAATGTTCACCCCGCCAAGACCGAGGTCCGTTTTCAAAATGCAGAAGTGGTGCAGCGCTTTTTGGAACAGAGCCTGCAGGAAGCCTTTACCCCGCGTTCTCTCTGGTCTCCGGCTGTAGATACAAAGGTTGCATGGCGTAAGGCAGATGAACGGATGAGCAAGGAAGTTGAAAGGCAGAGGATAAAAGAACAGGCAACTTCTTTTTCTTCTCCTTTCTCCCGTGAAAGCAGTAATGCCGTCGCTAAGAAGCAGACTACTTTTGTTCAAAACTTTCTTAGCATTCCGCTTGAAGCGGAAAGCTTGCCTTTTCCGGAACAGAACATTCAAACTATCGATGGAAGTATCTTTAACGGGTTTATCCTGGGGCAGGTTTTTGCCACCTATCTGGCCCTGGTAGAAGGTGACGATCTGATCTTGGTAGATCAGCATGCTGCGCATGAAAGAATATTGTGGGAGAAGATGCAGCCGCAGGAAAAAAATGAAGAACGATACGTCCAAGAAATCATTCCTTTTACCCTGGAACTACCTCCTCTTGTTGCCGAAGAATTTAAGGGCAGGATGGACCTTTTAAAAAGCCTGGGATTAGAAATAGAATTATTTGGTCATAATACCTTTATCATCAGGGCAGTGCCCTTTTTTCTCAAGGATATTTTCTCGGCGGAGATGTGCCGTGATATATTTGAGGAACTATCACAGGAAGCACTTAGTGGACAAGAGTTTTTAAAAGAAACCTTGCTACAATTTGCCTGCAAGGCAGCAATTAAAGCCAACCAGGTTTTGGCACCGGAGGAGATGAAATCTCTGCTCAACCGCCTGGAAAGATGCGAAAATCCCCATTTTTGCCCGCATGGCCGCCCTGTAATGGTTAAAATTTCTAAGAAAGAGATAGAAAAGCTTTTTAAAAGACGGGGTTAAAAGGGAAAGGAAGAAATAGAGGACGGGGGGGGTGCAAGGTGGTAGAGCAGATAGGACAGGAGAGACATAGGCAAGAGCGCTTAATCCCTCTGCTAGTGGTAGCCGGGCCTACTGCGGTCGGCAAAACCAAAATATCGCTTGCCCTGTCCCAAAGATTAGATGGTGAGATAGTATCTGCCGACTCTGTTCAGGTCTATCGCTATCTGGACATTGGCAGTGCCAAGCCTTCGTTGCAAGAAAGAAAAGGTATTCCCCATCATCTAATCGATCTCGTTGACCCGGATGCAGAGTTTACGGTCTATGACTACCAACAGCGGGCACAGAAAGCGATCCGGGAAATTGATCAGAGGGGCAGATTGCCGATTTTGACAGGGGGAACCGGCCTCTATATCAAAGCTGTTCTGGATAGCTATCGTTTCGATGATCGTAAAACGAATCCTTTAATTAGAAAAAGGCTGACCGAAAAACTTGCTTTAAAGGGCAAAGAATATCTCTACCGGTTGCTGCAAGAGATCGATCCTTCTACGGCTAAAAAGGTTCACCCCAATGATCTGCGGCGGATCAAAAGGGCCCTCGAATTTTTCTATCTTACAGGGGAGCCTATCTCCCGGCAACGGGAACGCACCAGAAAACAAAAAAAAACACCCTACCGCTTAACTGTAGCCGGTTTAACGATGGAAAGAAGCTGTCTTTACGAACGGATCAACAGAAGGGCGGACCTGATGATGCAGAAAGGTCTGCTTGTTGAAGTAAGACAGCTTTTGGCTAAAGGTTATCAAAGCAATCTGAAATCTCTTCAGTCCTTGGGTTATTATCACCTGATTCGCTACCTGGAAGGTGAATGGGACTTAGAAACCGCTATATCTACATTAAAAAGGGATACGAGACGGTATGCCAAAAGACAGCTAACCTGGTTTCGTGCCGATGAGAGAGTGCGTTGGTATAAATTGGAACCCCAGGCAGAAAAATCTATTATAGATCATATTTGTTCCAGGATAGAAGGATATTAATGTTTTTTACCGAATATAGTGTAAGGTAAAGAAAGGACGGCGATACCTGTGTCGAAAGGGATCTTTAACCTTCAGGACAATTTTTTAAATCAGATTCGTAAAGACAGCATGCTTTGTACAATCTTTCTTGTCAACGGTTACCAGATAAAGGGAAGCGTGCGCAGCTTTGATAATTTCACGATTCTTTTAGATGTAGATGGAAAACAGCAGTTGGTTTACAAACACGCTATCTCCACCATTGTACCTTTCCGCAATATTACTATTAACATGCCTCCTGCAGAACAGCAGGAGACTACCTGATAAATTCGGCTGGTTAAAACGTTTTGCCGGTTGCAGGCTATGATATTATTCCACTCTCAGACCGTGGTGAAGAAAGGCACTTGGGAACAGGTGTCTTTTTAAATTATCATTTCTGCCGTAAAACCCCCGGATTTATCCGTGGGGAGTATGTCAAGAGAGGTTTTACCAGGAGAGAAAGGAGCAGCATCTTACTATGGAATGGTGGCAGTTAATGTCGCTTACACCTCAAATTGCAGAGATAATTGCTGAGGCAGAAGAGAAAGTAGCCAAACAACACCATGAGATTGCCCGCGTCTGTCTTTTTAATCAAACCAGGGTTTTAAAGGCTTTTCAGGAATTAAGGATTAGCGATGAGTGTTTCCATTCCAGTGCGGGATATGGATACCATGATCTGGGCAGGGAGAAACTTGAGAAACTCTTTGCGCTGGTCTTTGGTGGTGAGGACGCACTGGTCAGGCCGCATTTTGTATCGGGAACACATACAATCTACAGTTGTTTAAGGGGGCTGCTGCGACCGGGAGAACGCTTGCTTTCGATTACCGGTTTGCCTTATGATACCCTGACGCGTGCCATCAGGGGGGAGGATGAAGGGGAAGAAGGTGCTGACAGCCCCGCCCTGAACGAGGGCCATCTTCTGGATTTTGGTATCTCCTTTCAAAGTATCAATCTGGAAGAATTTATGCAATCCACAGAGGAAACGAAGTTGCGTTCCATGCTTGAAAAACCAACCAGGGTGGTATTTATACAACGTTCCAGGGGCTACGATCCTGCTCATCCCTCGCTTACAATCGAAAAAATCGGGGAGCTAGTACAGAAAACCCGTTATTATAACAAGGAGGCCATCATCTTCGTCGATAATTGTTATGGAGAATTTGTGGAGAAAGAGGAGCCTCTGGCTGTAGGGGTAGATCTGGTGGCAGGGTCTCTAATAAAAAACCCCGGGGGAGGGCTGGCTCCCACCGGTGGTTACGTTGTTGGCAGTAGAGAATGTATTGCACAGGTTAGCAATACCCTTTCCGCGCCGGGATTGGGAAAGGAGCTGGGTTCCTTCGATCATAAAAGGCTCTATTTCCAGGGATTTTTCATGGCACCTCATCTGGTAGCCGAAGCATTAAAGGGCGTTGTGACAATGGCAGCCGTCTTCGAAAAGCTGGGCTATGGCGTGGAACCCGGCTTCGATGCACAAAGAGGAGATCTGGTGCAATTGATAACCTTGAAAAACAGGGAAGAGCTGGAGAGGATCTGCCGGGCGGTACAAAATTTTTCCCCGGTTGATTCTTATGTAACGCCTGTGGCAGGCTACACACCGGGTTATACGGTGCCCATCTTCATGGCAGCCGGAACCTTTGTACAAGGTGCCTCCAGCGAATTTACAGCCGATGCCCCCCTGCGGGAGCCCTTTACCGTATATATTCAAGGAGGGCTGACCTACCAACATGTAATTCTTGGCCTGGGTTCAATTTTAAAATCCATCTACGAGGAACATTCCTCTACTCCAAAAGCCTAATCAAGCCGATCACTTTGCCCAACACGCGAACATCTTGGGATAATATCGGTGCATAATCCGGATTTTCCGGTTTTAAACGAATATAGCCGGTTTCCCGGTAAAACCGTTTTACCGTTGCCTCTTCCCCTAATAGCGCTACCACAATTTCACCATTTTCCGCTACCGGCTGCTGTTTGACGATGACCAGATCCCCATCCAGAATGCCTGCATCTTTCATGCTGGGGCCTTTGACCCGCAAGAGAAATACAGTGCCGTTTTTGATAATCTCTTCCGGCAGGGCCAGATAGTTTTCAATGTTTTCTTCTGCCAGTACGGGAATGCCGGCAGTAACCTGTCCCAACAGGGGAACGAGCCTGGCCTTATCCTGGAACGATATTTTTGTATTGGCCACAGGGTCGAGAATTTCAATGGCCCGTGGTTTGGTGGGATCCCGGCGTATATAGCCTTTTTTCTCCAAAGCCTTCAAATGGGCATGAGCAGTTGAACTGGACCGCAATCCCATCGCCCGGCAAATTTCCCGTACAGAAGGAGGGTAATTTTTTTGCGAAACATGTTCTGTAATATAGTCCATAACTTCTTTCTGCCGTGGGGATAATTTTTTCAAGATACTCAGCCCTTTCATGTTTTGCCTTTTTGTGCCTCAAAATGGATTATAGCATAAAAAGGGGCAAAAGGCAAACAATGGTTCGGGTGTTGCCGGAAATATATCGTTTTATAGGCGGTATCTGTTGCGAAAAATGTTATTGCTATTTCTATTGGCCTGCAGATTTATTAACTTGTTGATACTGTCCAAATAAGCCTTAACGCTGGCTTCTATGATATCCGTGCTTACACCGCGCCCGATTATAATTTTATCTTCATGGGTTACCTTAATAGAAACTTCCCCCAGGGCATCCAGGCCGTGAGTTACCGCCCGCAGATTATAATTTTCCAGCCGGGTGTCGATCCCGGTCACTTTATCGATTGCTTTGTAGGCGGCATCAATGGGGCCGGCCCCGCTGGAGACTTCCTCCAACATTTCTTCACCTTTCTTTAGGCGCACAACGGCGGCAGGTACTGTCTTAGTGCCGCTAACAGTCTGCAGGTAGACCAGTTCGTAAGTTGGCTCTGCAAAAGAGATATCGATCAATAGCGCCTCGAGGTCTTCCGGGTAGACCTCTTTCTTTTTATCGGCAAGCTCCAGAAAACTTTGATAGAATGTAGCAAATTCTTCTTGATCCAGCTCATAATGCATCTCCTCCAACTGGTGGCGAACAGCGTGGCGACCGGAACGGGCAGTGAGAATCATCTGCCCCGCCTGGCCGCCGATTAGATCGGCATTGATTATCTCATAAGTTCTTTTATCTTTAAGCACGCCATCTTGGTGAATACCTGAAGAATGAGCAAAAGCGTTGATTCCGATAACCGCTTTATTAACAGGGATCGGTATTCCGGTTAATTTGCTGACCATGCGGCTGGTACGATATATCTCCTTAAGGTTGATACCCGTTTTAAAGGGGAACTGATCCGGCCTGATGACCATGGCCAGGACAATCTCTTCCAGGGCGGCGTTTCCCGCTCTTTCGCCAATTCCATTAATGTTACATTCCACCTGTCTGGCCCCATTTTGTACAGCGGCCAAGCTGTTATAAACGGCTAAACCCAGATCGTTGTGGCAGTGTACGCTTAACACGGCATGGTGTATATTGGGGACCTTGGTGCGGATTTTTTTTATCAGCAGGCCGAATTCATCCGGAACGGCAAAACCAACAGTATCGGGAATGTTGATCACAGTAGCCCCGGCATCGATAACTGCTTCGATCACCTTGAAAATATAATCCTCACGTGAACGGGTGGCATCTTCCAGGGAATACTCTACATCTGCGGTAAAACTTTTAGCGTATCTAACGGCCTCTACAGCTTCCTGTAGACACACTTCGGGATCTTTGCGCAGTTTTTTATCCATGTGTAGGTCGGAGGAGGCCAAAAAAATATGCAGGCGGGGTTTCTCGGCATCCTTAATAGATTCCCAGGCGCAATCGATATCTTCCTTCACTGTCCGGGCCAAAGCAGTGATTACCGGCCCTTCGACCAACCTCGCTATCTGCTGCACGGCACGGAAATCCCCGGGGGAGGAGATAGGGAACCCGGCTTCAATTACATCTACCCCCAGTCTGGCCAGTTGACGAGCTATCTCCAATTTTTCCCGGGCATTCAATTTGGCACCCGGAGTTTGTTCCCCGTCCCTTAGAGTACTGTCGAAAATATATACCCTGTTATCATTATCCATCCTGAGCACCTCTTTTTAATCATAATCGTTAGGATCAAATATTAATAAACAACATTAAAAAACCTTTCGTCTCTCCATGTTGTCTAGAGACGAAAGGTTTACCTTCCGCGGTACCACTCTATTTGCAGGCATAAAACCAGAATACCCGCCCCTTCAGAAGCGTTCCTCATTTTAACGGAAAGGTCCCGTCCAACCCTACTTTATCTCCGGGGCGTAGTTTGCGAGAGAACGGGCCGGGGTAGATCTGATGGCGTTGTTTTTGCTTTCTTCATAATTGGCCCGGGCCCACGGTATTTCAGGCGGCTCCTCGCAGGAGAGGTTCAGAAAGGGGAGTGGTTGCCTTTGCAGCGAAGGGCAACTCTCTGGACACTCCGAAGCAGCTTTCTTACTGATCCTGTTCATCGGCATTTTAATATTTTCCAATTTAATTTATAGCTTATACTTTTTTATGATCTTTGTCAATCCCCGGGGAAGGAAATTTTTAACGTCCGATAATATATATTATGTAAACCAGAAAGAGGGGAAGCCTAAATTAGTGTTCATCGTATCATATTTATGCTATATTTAAAATCCCCCGCAGTAGATTACGAGCGGGGGATTTTTTTACCAAATTTAGGGTTCTAAACCCGGGTTTTAGGTTGCTATGCGATCCTCATCCTGCTTTTTGGATTCACCTTTATTAATCCATAGGGCAAAAAACATAGCTAGAACTACTATTGCCCGTACAGGCTTGAAGATCACGTTCCAGATATTTGCCCTGGTGGAAACCTTGGGGTTTTCCAGCAGGCCATATTTTTCCGGCTCCTCCTCCAAAACATAGAGTACACCCAAGCCATCTAATTCTTCCAGGCCGTAGATATTGGCATTGGGGTTGCCATTATCTTGTAAATGCCTCAAGCGCTTGTTAGCCAGAGCAATCATCTCAGAGCGATCCCCATAAGATAAAGCACCCGTAGGACAGGTCGTTACGCAGGCCGGTTGCAAACCGGCAGATATGCGATCGTAACAGAAGGTACATTTCTTGGCTACGTTGGCTTCTTGGTCGAAACCAACAACATTATAGGTGCAGTTGGCAACACAATAGTTGCAACCGATACATTTGTCCTGATCGACTACTACAGCGCCGAATTCATTGCGTTGAATAGCACTGGCCGGACAGACCTTGATACAGGCAGCATCAGTACAATGCATACAACCCTGTTTGCTGAACAGCCATTTTACTCTATCGCTTTCAGCTTCAGCATGCTCCCGAAACGCAATTTTTGTCCAGGTAGTAGACGAAAATTGGGGCGGGTTTTCGTAAGTCCCCTGAAAACTGGTTTTCTCCGCCGGAAGCTGGTTCCATTGTTTACAGGCAACCTGGCAAGCCCGACATGCTGTGCATTTGGAAGCATCATAAAGTATAGATTTTCTCAACGTTTATCCCACCTTTCTTGATCATTGGGTGAGGTATTGGGTGAGAAATTTCTCACCCTAACTAGTTTTACTGACGGGCCGGCCAGCTGAAACTGATGCAGACTGACTGGCTGCAACTTCACCGAATTTGGGTCGTTTTGTAACACGGTCAATGTATGGAACAAAAGCATTCATAATCAGGATTGAAAAAGCTGTCCCTTCCGTGGGGCCCAGCCCAACCCGGAAAACAATCACCAGAATTCCAATGGCTGCACCAAAAATCAGTTTGCCCTTGGATGTTATCGGACTGGTTACCCAATCAGTGGCCATAAAGAAAGCTCCCAGAAGCACTCCGCCGGCCAAAACATGATAAAGGGGATTCTGACCGAAGATCAGGGCTACCACAAAGACAGCTACAATCATCGAAACCGGGATTTCCCAAGTGATGTGTTCTTTATAAAACAGGTAGATTCCACCCAGGATTAGAGCCAGGGCTGAAGTTTCTGCAAGAGCACCACCGGGAAATGCCAAGAATAAATCAAACAAACCGGGCATACCCACTCCTTGTTTCAACAAGGCCAAAGGTGTAGCTTGGGTAACCATATCAATTTCTCCCAGATAGGGGCGCATCGAGACAAATATTGAAGAAAGATAACTGAATATCGGAACTAAAAGAATTACCGATACACGTCCGAATAAAGCAGGGTTGAAACGGTTCCAGCCCAGACCACCCATCAGTTCCTTGGCGATTCCGACACCGATAAACGTACACAGGGCGGCCGTCCACCAGGCAGTGCTTGGTCCAAAACATAAGGCTACCAACAAGCCTGTTACCAAAGCGCTGCCATCATCTAAGGAAGAAGGTTTGTTCATCACTTTCCGAAACAGCAGTTCTGTCAATGCAGCAGCAGCCAAACAAACGAGAATTAAGAAGACGGCATGCAGCTTAAAGAAGTAGATTGATACAAGTGTAATCGGTAAAAGAGCGAGCAATACATCACGCATCGCGTTGGATACGGTATCAGGCGACCTCAGATGTGGGGAAGAAGAAATAGCCAGGGTTAAATTTTTATCCGCCATATTATCATTTCCCTCCTTAACTGATTATTGGCATTTAAAATATGCGGGTTTCTGCCTATTGCTAGTTCCTAGCAGCTCGCGCTGCAGCGATCTGCTTTTTCGCTTCCCGCACGAATTGGACGATAGGACGATTGGAGGGGCAAACATAAACGCAAACCCCGCATTCAAAACAATCCATGGCGCCCCACTCGTCTGCCAAATCAAAACGGCCGGTTTCGGCATAAGTACTGATGTAGTTGGGATATAAGAACATGGGGCAGTGATCTACACATTTACCACAGCGCACACATGCCTTATGTTCAGTTTCCGCGACCATGGCCGGGCTAAAAAGTAGAATGCCGCTGGAACCCTTGACGATAGAGGTATCCAGTCTGGACTGAGCCCATCCGGTCATCGGCCCACCCATGATGACTTTACCAGCTTCCCCCTTGAAGCCGCCACATTGTTCAATGATATGGCCAATGGGCGTACCCATTTTTACCAACACATTTTGCGGTTTTGCTGCACCGTCACCGGTTACGGTCAACACGCGCTCAATCGAAGGTTTGCCGTAGCGGCATGCTTCGTAGACGGCAATACAGGTTGCAACGTTCTGCACTACCACCCCTACATCAAAGGGCAGTTTGCCCGGGGGCACTTCCCGATCCAACACGGCTTTGATCAATTGTTTTTCAGAACCCTGTGGATATTTGACATCCAGAGCTACCAGTTCAACACCGGCTTCCCCGGCAATCTTGGAATTTAAAGCCTGGATGGCATCGGGTTTGTTGGTTTCAACACCAAAGATAAGCTTTGGTGCGCTGACTGCTTTCTGTGCCAGACGGGCACCTTCCAACAGCATGTCGGTCATCTCTAACATCATGCGATGATCACAGGTGAGGAAGGGTTCACACTCACAGGCATTGACAATAAAAGCATCGATGGGTTTAGGCGGGCTTAGTTTGACATGTGTCGGAAACGCTGCTCCTCCCATACCTACAATACCGGCATCCTTGATGGCAGCCCTAATTTCATCGATGCTCAGTTTTGAAGTATCACGTTCTTGCCAGGCCGGTTTGCCTTGTTTGGCATCTACCTCAATTACAACGCTTTCTACGTTAGTGCCGGTGAAGTACGGACGGGGTTCTACTGCAGTTACCTTTCCGTCAACGCTGGCGTGAACGTAAGCGCTAACAAAAGCATCAGATTCGCCGATGCGCTGCCCAGCCTTAACTTCATCCCCCGGTTTGACCAGAGCACGACATGGCGCTCCGGTGTGCTGGTGCAGAGGTATTACTACCTCTTTAGGCAGGGGAATGGTGGTGATGGACTTTTTTTCGGAAAACTCCTTATAGTGGGGAAGAAATACTCCCTGAGAAAAAGTTTTTACCGTCAATTAAATCACCTCCTGAAGATCAGTAGCATTCTAACTAATTCATAGTCAACCCTCTTCGGCTAGGGCCAAATGGCAGGATGTTTGTTTTTTAAGTATTTATTTTACCTGCCTCAAATACCTTGGGCCGAACCTCCTGTTGAATTAATTGATATAGCAGTGATAACCGCATTCCCCCTGGCCTAAGGTATAGCCGCTTGATCTCTTCACCCCCTCGTGTGCACTAAGAAATACATGTTTCTGCCAGAAGGTCCGGGATACCGGTTTCCAACCTATGGCTTGGCTGCTCTAAGATGCAATATAAAGAATCTGACTACAACTCATACATCCAGTAACCGGTTCGTTTGAAACCATTATTCTTACCGATTAGATCCAGATGCAGGGTTGACCAATCAGCTAACGCCACTTGTTCATTGCCTTCGTTTGTATATACTTTCAGGTAGGACTTACATTTATCACAAGTATCAATACGCAAGTCCGATTCCTCGACAACCTCGATAATTTTTAATGATTCTTGTTCGAGGTTATCGCAATAAGGACACCCGATCCGCTTGTAACGCCATCTCATCTGGCAGCACCCGCAGATCAGCTCTCTTTCCCGGCCCCGATCTTTTGCAATGCGAACCAACTGCCCCATGGCCGGCAACTGGCCACAAATGGGGCAATAACCTCTTCTCCAAAGTTTATCTTCTTTTTTCAATAGCTCCGTGACTTTCGATTTTAATGGTTTTAGAGTTTCGGTTAAAGAATTCCAAGCCAGGAAAACAGCAAGCGTTTCGTCAATTTCTCCGGAATTCAGATCGCCGGGCCGAATACTATTTTTTTCGATTGTCCCAAGAATAATCCTATCCGCTAAAGCTGTATTTTCCCGCAAAACAGTCTGCATTTTTTGGGAATGAAGCCTTATCTTTTCTGGCAAATCTGCTTCGGCCAACATGTTTACGATATCTAAAAGGAGATCTGTGGAATTTTCTATCGTTTTATCGTCAACTTTTACTATTTTTAATACCGGAATCCCTTTTTTTATCTCGGGTAAAGCATCTTCCCAATCATATTCGGCCTGAATTTCTTGTGCATTGTTTTTTTCGATAGCTGAAGCTATAGTTTCCTGAAATTTAGCAATCTCGTGGAGGTAAGGGCGATCTTTTACCCAGTTTTCTATAGATGCATGTAAATTTCCCATTTTGAACCTCCTTCTAGTGGCTGAATTGTATGAAGAACGGCTTTACCAACAGAAGTTGGCCTTTTGACAATCAGAAGAGATTGACTGGGGACAGATCCAGACTTGAGGATCCGGAAGCGATCTGTTT
Organism: Bacillota bacterium; assembly: GCA_012798895.1. Taxonomy (GTDB): domain Bacteria; phylum Bacillota; class Dethiobacteria; order DTU022; family UBA8154; genus JAAZMI01. The sequence goes on along the minus strand of JAAZMI010000030.1, from coordinate 3,434 downwards.
GGTCTTGATCCGTCCCAATGAACGGAGCAATCTCTACTGAATGATTATGCTTTGCATATATTGATTAGACAAGCCTTCGTTTCCTGGATACGAGTATTGGGATCCCCGGCATCGATGGTCAGATAGTTTGTGCTGGGTCCTGTACTTAAACCTTTGAAGCCCCAGTTATACGGCATCCAAACCACCTCAACCTCTTCACCATTGATTATCATAGTCTTCATCCGGTTTGTGGCATGGGCTTTGACCGTTATCTCGCCACGTGCTGAGGAAACTTTAACCTTATCCCCATTTTTTATACCCAGTTTTTCAGCCAGCGTTACCGGAATTTCAGCAATTGGTTCAGGATACAACTCGTTTAGCCAGGGCATATTGCGTGTGACAGATCCTGCACACCAGTGTTCAGCGAGGCTTGATGTCATCAGTACATAAGGGAATTCATCCACTGTACCGATAGGCTGGTAGTCCTCCACTCCCTGGCGTGGATACACCGTACAGGGGTTAAAATGAACTGACGGGTGCAAAATGTTAGTCGTCGGGCTCTCAACCGGTTCATAAAATTCCGGTATCGGGCCGTCCGCCGGTACTGACGATGAATCCCTTGGCAGTTCAGCGCCAGGTTCGAAATCCTGGTATTTCATGGCCAGTAGACGTCCCACGCCTTCGCCGGACATTCTAAACGGTTTCTGTCCATTCGGGGTATCCGGCCCATGGGAGGCATTGGGGACATCGGGGGTATCGTATCCCGTCCATTTGCCTTGTTCTTCATCCCACCAGATTACCTTATTCTCTTCATCGTAAGGGCGTCCTTCAAGATCGCAGGAGGCACGGTTATACAATACCTTCATGTTACCCGGCCAACTCCAACAGAAACCGGGGTAGATACCCAAGCCGCCCGGGTCTGTCTGGTTATCCCGCCGCTTGGACAAGTTTTCGTTGTTGGCGTACACCCCGGCATAGAGCCAGTTTCCAGCAGATGTAGAGCCATCGGCCTTTAATTCACCAATGCCCTTGTTCAATTCACCCGTAACAAGGTTGTACCCGTTAATCTCCTTCAATACCGCCTCAGCAAAAGTAGGATTATCTTCCGTGGGATAATCCCAGGTAATCTTCAGGAGCGGTTCATCCTTGGCAGCCGTAGAGCCGGCATACAGTTCGCGAATCTTTTGGAAGATCAGATCGATTATTTCCAAATCCGGTTTGGCCACGCCAGGCGGTTTAATGCCTGTATAACGCCATTGGACCAATCTTCCCGAGTTACTTAGGGTGCCCTCTCTCTCCATGAAGGCTGCTGCAGGCAGGTAGATTACTTCGGTATCAATAGTCTTCGGGTCAGTTCCGGGTCTTTCCCAGAAACATGCTGTCTCCGTGATAAATGGATCCTGCACGATGACCATTTCCATATTCGACAACCCATCGAATACCACGCTTAGGTTCGGCTGGGTCATAAGGGGGTTCTGCCCCACGCAGTAGAGAACTTTTATCTTTTGTTCTGTGATCGCCGATTCAAACATGCTAAATATGGAATAGTCGACTGTCCCGTTCTTTTTGGGCAACCAGTTGAAACAGAATTCGTTTTCCGGCGTGGCATGTTCACCATACCAGGCCTTAAGCAGGTTGATTAAGAATGTAAGTCTAAAAGTGCCTGTGGAAGATGTCCAGGTATCTAAATTGTCGACGTTGTGGTTGGGCGGTCCAAGGTAGCCCGGCAGGTACCCAAACAAGCAGGCCATATCTGTTGAGCCTTGTACGTTGGGTTCTCCACGTAAGGCGTTGATGCCGGTGCCCGGCTTCCCGATATTCCCAAGGAGAAGCTGAACGAGCCCAAAACCACGAATGTTTTGCACCCCGACAGTATGTTGGGTCATCCCCAGGGCATACATAACGTTGCCAGGCCGATTTTCGGCCATGGTTTCCGCGACGAGTTTGATCTGGTCTTCGGATGCACCTGTAATATCGGAAACTGTTTTAAGATCATAGCGCTTCAGAAAATCTCTAGTTTTGCTGAAGACACAGCGTGGATCGTCAATGCTTTCAGCGACCTGAGGTTTTCTGTTCCCGTCTAACACATAAGACCAGGAACTGTTGTCATATTTGCGTTCGGAGGCATTATAGCCTGAAAACACACCATCTGCAAAACCAAATTCCTCATTGACGAGGAAGAGCGCGTTGGTCTGGTTAACCACAAAGTATTCATCGTAAAGTTTATTATCGATGAGATATTTTGCAACGCCATTTAAAAAAGCGATATCCGTACCGGGACGAATACGGACAAAAATATCCGCTATCTGCGAGGTTCTCGTATAGCGGGGGTCAACATGAATAATAACTGCACCATTTTCCTTGGCTTTCATGATCCATTTCATAGACATGGGGTGGTTTTCAGCACAGTTGCTTCCTTCAATCAGGAAACATTTGGCATTCTTTAAATCAATCCAGTGGTTGGTCATCGCACCGCGTCCGAATGAGGCCCCCAAACTGGCGACCGTAGGACTGTGTCAGACCCGGGCCTGGTGCTCTAAAAAAGATGCCCCAAGTGCCCTGGACATCTTTGTAAAAAGATAGCATTCTTCGTTGTTAATTTGTGCGCCGCCCAAAAAGCCTATCGCATCGGTACGATTCACTTTATAGGTTTTGCCGTCCACTGTTTCTTCAGAGATCCAGTTCTCTTCACGGGCGTCCTTCATCTTTTGGGCAATCTTCTCCACAGCCGTATCCCAATCGATTTCTTCCCAGTGATCGCTACCCGGAGCACGGTACAATGGGGTTACACCGCGTTGGTCGGAATTTGCTACTTCCCACTGCGAAGCCCCCTTGCTGCAGAGCGCCCCTTCGTTGATGATATGATCCGGATCCCCTTCCAGGTTAATCAACTTTCCGTCTTTTACATGACAGATCATCCCACAGCCACACGAACAGAAATTGCAAATGGATGTATACTCCTTGGCTCTCTGGATTCTACATTCATTTGAGGCGGCTTCGATCGGCTGTACATTAAAACCCCACTGGGTTAAGGACAGCCCGGCGCCCGTTGCTCCTACAAGCTTAATGAATGATCGACGACTCAGCTTCAACTTTTTCCCCTCCTAAGAAAAACTTTTGTCTCTTCGTAAAAAAAGCTTCTCTTGTCCCTCCTAATTGTGGTGCCTCGTCTATCCTTCTTTAAGTAATACTTGTCCCCCCCCCTGCGGAATAATTTTAAAATGGTTTCTTTTCAACATGCCTACCTTCCAAACATGCCAAAATACAATGTGAAATCGTATGATTCTTTAAAAATTCGTTTAAAGTATAGCATTAAATATTTGCTATGTCAATATTGGCGCAACTAGTCAAAATACTCTATATTTTCTCTGGCGGATCATAATTATTTCCAAATTTTTCAATCGTAACATTTTTGATGCGCTGCTCTTCCAATGGTTTGTCTTGCGGGTTTCTCT
>JAAZMI010000187.1 GCA_012798895.1 Bacillota bacterium | reverse complement strand
GGCCAACACCTTCTCCAGTTCGGCCACTTTACCCTGATTATGCGTGGCTAAAATCAGTTTCCTTTTTGGGCCCCGGCCGATCCTAAAGGCAATCTCTTTCAAGGATTCTTTTTGTTTGGAGATAAGCATCTCAATGCCGTGGCTCCCTTGTTCCAGAAGGTCGTCGAGCTCCTTTTTACTGAAAAGTTTTTTTTCGGCTGTTCCCTGGATTTCAACTATCTCCCCGCGGCCGGTCATCACTATATTCATATCCACGTCTGCCCTGCTATCTTCCTGGAAGGAGAGATCTAACAGGGATCTCCCATCGATCAGGCCTACGCTGACCGCCGCCACATAATCGGTTAAAGGGAGGGTACGGATCTTCCCCTCCTTTTGCAGGTAATACAGGGCATCGGCCAGAGCGACAAAAGCACCTGTAATCGCAGCCGTCCGCGTGCCTCCATCGGCTTGCAGCACATCGCAGTCCAGCCAGATCGTTCTTTCGCCGAGCGCCTCCAGATCGACAACCGCCCGCAGTGCCCGCCCGATAAGTCTTTGAATTTCGTGTGTACGCCCGCTGATTCTCCCCCGCGCCGCCTCTCGCACAACCCTGTTTTGTGTCGAACGGGGCAATAGGGAATATTCAGCCGTAACCCAGCCCCGCTGCCTGCCTTTCAGCCAGTGCGGAACGCCCTCTTCCACTGAAGCCGCACAGATGACGCGTGTCTCTCCGATCTCCATCAGAACTGATCCTTCAGCGTAGCGTAGAAAATGCCGGGTGATCTCTACCGGCCGTAGTTCGTTATCGCTCCGTCCATCAGAACGCACCAGATGACCCCTTCCTTCCTACATTTACTAGCCATTATACCCTTAATCATCATTTATATGGGGTATGTCTTCTTCGATCTGAGCATCGTCCGCGGAAAAACCGGCCAAAGGATTGATCGTCAAAGGCCGTGTTAAAGGGCCCCGGCAGGATGTCCCGTAAGGAAGGTTCGTCTTCTCCCCATCGATCAGAACCTGCACTTTTTCAACCCCCGGGATCCCGGTTAAAGTCAGAACGACTTGCATCAGCATATTTGTTTCGCCACGCCTACCGCCACGATAATATAATATTTCCGGAGAAAAGTCTACCGTTAAAATCCCTTCTTGTAGCGCAAAGCTTTGCAGTTGCACGCCGGCGGGTAGATCGCTGAAAAGGGAGCTGCCCGCACGCGGCCCCTTGCAGAGCTCTGCTATGGTTACCTCTATAACATCCCTCCCCGCCGGGACAAAACGGGTAACCGGAACATAAAAAACGTTGTTTTCCCCCAAAACAGTGCAAAAATAAAGTGTAACCGCCTCGCTATTCTTCGAATCGGCAGGCTCCTTCCCCGCCTCCTCGTTGATACCTTCCTCCCGGCCCCGGGCCTCCTGAACAACAGTCCCTCCGGGGAGAACCTCTGGAACAGTCCCTTCTACCAGCAACTGTACATTTTTAACAGCAGGAAATTGAAACAGGGTAAAAAAAATGCTGTTTAAAACGTATTCTTCTTCCCCGGGGTTGTATTCTAAAAAGGCGGCACTTAAATCCAATTTAGCCAGCCCCTCGCGGATGGACAACCCCCGCACCCTTGTATTTGGAGGCAGGGGTGAATGCAAGCCATAGCGCATCTCCTGAGCCGGTGTGGGCCCCTCGATCAACTTTTCCAGCGTCGCCTTGGCCACACCCTCTGTCCAGGGGAGGGATACTGTAACCGGTAACAGGTATTTTCCCTTGCCTTCAACCAGGTATATCTTGGGGTAGAGCACCCCCGGGAGGAGGCTTCCTTCTTCCCACTGTCCAGCTTCCTCTTCTGTGGGCCGGGCTTCCAGTATCTCCTCTTCCTTCTGCAAACGGGGCAGATATTCCGGTACACATCCGCATAAAAGAAAAATAAAACCGCCGATAGCAGCCCAGATAATAAGATAATGGAACAACTTTCGTGCAAGCATGTCTTTTTTCACTTCCTAACCTTTGGCCTGCTGCTTAATTATATCTATAGCAGACAGAGGTTAATTATGAAAAAAAAAGCAGTCTTTTAACTGCTTTTTTCACATTTTTTTGGGTGGAAAACCCTTCCCCAGGTGCTAAAAATTGTTATCTCGGATTGCTGCCTGTAAACGGCACGCGGTAGATGTTCACCCCACGGCATTTTCCTTTACCAGGGCAGGATCACCTGATATGTTTTGGGGCTGCTGCCAAGCAGGGTCGCCGCCAGGTTTTCGAAGGGCTTCGCCGGCCCGCTGACAAAAAAGCGGTGCCGAGGCTTGGTATTTTCCCTGCACAACAAATTTTTTCGGGATAAGATCATCCTTGCCTCCCGTGCCGTCTCTTCCGCCGAACTGATCAATTTTATGCCGGGCCCGATAACCTTCTGAATTACAGAAGACATTAAAGGGTAATGGGTACAACCTAAAATCAGCGTATCGATCCCTTCTTCCAACAGCGGGCCCAAGTATTCCCGCGTCACGCCCTCCGCTTCAGGAGACTCGATCAGGCCGTTTTCAACGATCAAAACAAATAACGGGCAGGCCCGGCTGCTCAACTGCACTTCGGGGGCCAAGCGCCGGAAGGCATGCTCGTAGGCACCGCTTCTAATCGTTCCGGTCGTGCCGATAACCCCGACTTTACCGGTCCTGGTCTGTTTGAGGGCCGTCCTTACAGCCGGTTCTATCACTCCCAAAAGCGGTATATCCACTCTTGCGGCATAATAATCGAGGCCGGCAGCGGTGGCTGCATTACAGGCGATGATCAGCGCCTTTATCTCCTGGGTCTCTAGAAAATCAATGATCTCATAGACAAAACCCCTAACCTGATCGGGCGAACGAGGCCCGTAGGGCATGTGGGCGGTATCGCCAAAATATACTACGCTTTCAGCAGGCAGTTGTCTGAAAATCTCTTTGGCCACGGTTAAGCCGCCCACCCCTGAATCGAGCATTGCAACTGCTTTATAGGCTTTATCGCAGTTGATTTAAATTCCCTCCTTTTACCCTGCTGTTTTACGCTGCCAAACCTTGACATACTCCCCACGGGTAAATCCGGGGGTTTTACGGCAGAAATGATAAATTTAAGCATAAACTTAAGGGACAGCTCGCCCTGGAGCCGTCCCTTAACTCATTTATATTGGTGGAGGTGGCGGGAATTGAACCCGCGTCCGAAAGCAAAGCCACAAGAGCCTCTACGGGCGTAGTCTCAGTTTTAGTTTTCGTGCCGGGGTCTCCCCGAGACCAGATGCCCCCGCACTATCCCCTATTAATTTCCCCGTCTTGCAAGAGGAGAGGCTTGCAAACCGGGTATCCTGCTTAGATGACACCTGTCTCTTCTCCCGCAGGAAAGGAGAAGGCAGGCGCGCTGCTTTTCTCTAAGCAGCGAAAGCTAATTCATCGTTGGCAGTTAATGCCTTTCCATGTTTTTACCAGGTCATGGTCCTGAACCCGCTTCTCTTGCCTCTTCTGCCCCCGTCGAACCCATTTCACCCCCATGGTTTCCATACCACTGCTCTGCTGCCGCCAAAATAATTTTATCTGTTATTCCCCAAAATACATCTACTTCCACACTACCTGGAGAGAAACTTGTCTTTAAGGCCCCTCTCCATCTCTCGCCGGGCATCCCTCTCCGCGATGGCCCGCCTTTTATCATAAGCCCTCTTTCCTTTGGCCAAAGCCAGCTCGATCTTTATAAAGCCATCCTTGAGATAGAGACTTAGAGGAACGAGGGTATAACCCTTTTCCTGCACGTACCCGGCCAGCCTGTTGATCTCCCGGCGATGCATCAGCAGCTTACGCGTGCGCAGGGGATCGTGATTGGATGAACTGCCGTGGCTGTAGGGACTGATATGCATCTCGTAGAGAAAGAGTTCTCCTTTTTCAACCCGGGCATAGCTGTCCCTCAGGTTGGCTCTCCCGAGGCGGATTGATTTGACCTCCGTTCCCTGCAAAACGATGCCGGCTTCAAAGGTCTCTTCAATAAAGTATTGATACCTGGCCCTGCGATTCTGGGCCAAGACCCTGCCCCTGTGTTTTTTCATGCCTCTCCCTACGTGCAAAATCTCCCTTCCAGATACTCTGGTTTCTATCATAGATTATAACATAATCCGGGTTTTTTTCAAGTCACGGGCTTGAAGTGAATGGTCCGCAGCTCCAGATCCACCTTCTCCAGGCGAACACGCAGACGGTCCCCCAAACGAAATACTTTCTTGGTGCGCTCCCCGATCAATGCATACTTTTTCTCATCAAAATTATAATAGTCGTCTTCTAGCCCGGTTACATGAACCAGGCCTTCTACTGTGTTATCCAGTTCCACAAAAAATCCAAAAGAAGTAACGCTACTAATTATCGCATCGTAAACCTGACCTTCTTTACCGATCATAAATTCGACCTTTTTCAGATCGGTGCATTCCCTCTCCGCTTCCATGGCCAGGCGTTCCTGTTCAGAGGCATGTTTGGCCAGCAAAGGAAGGTGGCTTATCAGTTTACGGGATTCCGCTTTCGTCAATGTGCCCCTTATAACATGATGCAAAATGCGGTGTACTATCAGGTCCGGGTAACGCCGGATCGGTGCCGTAAAATGAGTATAATATTTTGTTGCCAGGCCAAAATGCCCGGCGGGGGAGGCGCTGTAATGTGCCTGTGGTAGTGAACGCAAGAGAATATAATTTATAGTTTTCTCCTGGGGGGTGCCTTCTACTTTTTTTGCAATCTCTTGCAGTTGGCGGGGCTCAATCGAGCTTAGGTCTCCTTTTAGTTTAATATTAAACAAACTTAAAAAATCTCGCAACAGGCTTAGCTTGTCTTCAGCGGGGCGTTCATGCACCCGGAAAACAAAAGGTACTTTCTGTTCGTAAAAATAATTTGCCATAACTTCATTGCAGAGCAACATGAATTCCTCGATTATCGTTTCGGCAGCACCGTCTCTTCTTACTTGTATCTCCAAGGGTTTACCCTGTTTATCCAACTTTACTTTGGCTTCGGGAAAATTAAAGTCCAAGGCACCACGTTTCTTGCGTTTATCCCTTAGAACCCCGGCCAGCAAGTGCATCTCGTTCAGAGTTTGTTGGAACTGGGCGTATCTCTGTTCCAGTTCTTTTTCACCTTTTAAAAGCCTGTTTACAGCACTAAAAGTCAGGCGTTCATCGATGCAGATCAGGCTTGGACAAAAATTGAAATTAAGCAGTTCGCCGGCCGGCGTCAATTCCATAAAGACGCTGATGGCCAACCGGACAGAGCCCGGGTTAAGGCTGCAGATCCCATTGGAAAGCCGGGCTGGGAGCATGGGGATCACTCTATCCGGAAGGTATACGCTCGTGGCACGTCTTGAGGCTTCCCGATCGAGGGCGCTCCGTTCTTGTACATAGCTGCTGACATCGGCAATATGCACCCCCAGCTTGTAACCGTCTGCTGTTTTTTCCAGGGAGACAGCGTCATCCAGATCTTTAGCATCATCATCGTCGATGGTAACCATAGGCAGGTCACGCAGATCCTGCCGGTTCGCCAGGTTGGCTGCAGACAAAGTATGTTCTTCGTCCCAGCGCTCTGCTTCCTGAAGAACCTTTGCCGGAAAAGCAGAAGGCAAACCAAATTTTTTCTGTATGGAGGTAATATCCACTCCCGGTTCATCGGGCGGCCCGATCACCTCCACAATTTTCCCTTCGGGGGAATCACGGTAACTGTCCGGCCAGCGCGTAATACTCACCAAAATTTTATCGCCGGGATTAACCGTACGGTAGGCCCGGGGCACTTTGATCTCATGAAAAAGGCGTCGGTCATCGGGTAAAACAGTTCCCCGGTGACGGCTGCCCCGGAAGGTTCCCACAATTGCGGAATTGCCTCGCTTCAGAATGCGGATAACCTCTCCCTCGCGGCGACGGCCGTTTGACGCTTTTCCAAGCAAGCGAACCATCACCCGATCTCTATGCATCGCCCCCTTGATCTTATCCTGGGAGATATAGACATCCGCCTCTCCCGGCGCTTCCGGCAAAAGGAAAGCGTACCCTTGGGGGTGGCCCTGCAATACGCCGACTAGAAGCCCTTTCCCCCGCAAGGGGGAATAACGGCCTTGCAATGTTTTGAAGACGACCCCTTCTTCCTCCAACGATACCAGAAATTGAAACAGCTCCTGCACATCTTTGTCTTGAGAAATGCCCAAACCCTTGCGGAGACCTTCAAAGGTTAAAGGTTTATAATCTTTCTCAAAAAGAAACTTTAAAACATGCTTTTTACTTAAGGACATATCATAGCTCCCATCAAAATACAGATATTCAGGGCTCCAGCCCTATATTAAGAGATAACTCATCCAGCTTTCAGGGCGCCTGCCGTCAGGTTAACAGATAATTTAAGTTTTAAAAACAGCCGGCTCTTCTTCACCCTTGCCTGTCCATGATCCGTGTCGCCCTTTAGACCTTCCGTGTTTCTCTATACTCATTATACCCTGCCGGAGCAAAAAATAAAAGAGAGCAGGTCAAAACCCGCCCTCCGAGCGTTACTTGGGGCCCGGGAGCACCTCCTTAGCAGAAAGTGCCCCCGATCCCTTCTAATGTCTAAGTCTTGTAACGAGACGCCTGCTTTATCAAACTGCTTAACTTTGAAAAGAACGATACACTAAGTACTATAAAAATAAGGGGGCGAACACCAGAGCCACGATGCTCATCAACTTGATCAGGATATTGATGGAAGGTCCGGCGGTATCTTTAAAAGGATCGCCCACTGTATCGCCGACCACGGCTGCTTTATGCGGTTCGCTTCCCTTGCCGCCCAGTTGCCCGGTTTCAATCCACTTTTTGGCATTGTCCCAGGCGCCGCCGGCATTGGCCATGAAGATAGCCATGAGAACGCCCGTAACCAGCGCTCCGGCTAAGAGCCCTCCCAGGCCTTCTTTACCCAGGAAAGGAATCAGCCCCACGATGATCGGCACGATTACCGCCACCAGGCCGGGCACGATCATCTCTTTCAAAGCAGCAGCCGTGCTGATATCGACACATTTGGCATATTCGGGACGGGCTTTCCCTTCCATGAGGCCGGGGATCTCCCGGAACTGGCGTCGAATTTCTTCGATCAGATCGAAGGCTGCTCGTCCCACCGCCTCCATCGCCCTCGAAACGCAGAAAAAGATCACCGTGCCCCCGATAAAGAGGCCGACGATCGTATTCGCGCTGGTAAGGTTTATCGTCTCCAACCCCGCGGCTTGCGTATAAGCCGTAAAGAGAGCCAACGCCGTCAAAGCCGCCGAACCGATGGCAAAACCTTTACCGATAGCTGCTGTTGTGTTGCCCACCGCATCCAGTTCGTCAGTAATTTCGCGCACTTCCGGCTCCAGCTCGGACATCTCTGCGATACCGCCGGCATTATCGGCCACCGGCCCGTAAGCATCAACAGAAACCGTATTCCCAACGATGGAGAGCATCCCCACCGCAGCGATGGCAATACCGTACACGCCGCCGGCTTGATAAGCAATAATAATCGCAATGATGATCACCAGCAGGGGAAGGGTCGTACTCTTCAAACCCAAAGCCAGGCCGCTGATGATATTGGTCGCCGAACCGGTCTTGGAGGCGTTGGCCAGCTCTTGCACCGGTCTGAAACTATAAGAAGTGTAGTAATCCGTCAGCTTGCCGATAATAACCCCGGCGATCAGGCCGGAGATAATAGCGATAAAGGGGCCCGTCTCACCCAAAACATTTACGGAAAGAAAATACGAGACGACAAGAACGATCAGTGCCGCGACGAGGGTGGAGCGTTCCAAAGCAGCACCGAGACGCACGCCCTCTTTCGCCCGCACAAAGAAAAAACCGATAATGGAAGCAATAACGCCTACCGAAGCCACCAAAAGGGGCAGGAGAATCCCGCCTATCCCTTCGTAAACTACGATCCCCACAGCCATGGTCGCGATCATGGAACCAACATACGATTCAAAGAGATCGGCGCCCATGCCGGCAACATCACCGACGTTGTCGCCGACGTTGTCGGCGATCACCCCGGCGTTGCGCGGGTCGTCCTCCGGAATACCGGCCTCTACTTTCCCCACGAGGTCGGCCCCCACATCCGCCGCCTTGGTATAGATACCGCCGCCGACGCGGGCAAAGAGAGCGATCGAGCTGGCCCCAAGAGCATATCCGTTTACAATTTCAGGTTCTTTAAAAATAAGATAAAGGATTCCAACCCCCAGAAGACCTACTCCGGCCACCATCATCCCCATAACCGACCCGCTGGAAAAAGCCACGCCGAGGGCGCTGCCTATCCCCTTGCGGGCCGCATTGGCTGTACGCACGTTGGCGATAGTTGCCACGCTCATCCCCACATAACCGGCTATCGCGGAGAAAACCGCGCCAACCAGGAAACAGATGGCCGTGGGCCAACCAATCGCAAAACCGAGCACCAGGAATAGAGCTATGGCAAAGATAACAAGAGCGGTGTATTCCCTTCTAAGGAAAGCCATGGCCCCTTCCTGAATCGCCTCTGCGATCTCCCGCATGCGCTTATTGCCGGGATCCAGCTTACTTATACTCGCCCACAGAATAATAGCGAATATAATACCGATAACCCCAACTACCGGTACCAGTATGAAAGAAGAATCCAACCTTTACCTCCTCCTTTATTTTAGCTTGAATCTATAATCCCTGCTCTCTGCCATTCTCCTTCATCCTGTCCTTCCTCCAGTCCCAATAACATACGATGCCGAAATCACCCCCTGATTATCGTTATCAGTTATCTTATTCTGTTAACGTACGAGCACGGTAAGAGCAATCGCCAGCAACATAAAGCCCACTGCCAATCCTGTGGTTACACGCCCCAAAAGATCATCCATGCCCTTTTTCTTGCCGAAAAGGGACTGCGCCCCCCCGGCGATCGCCCCCGAAAGCCCAGCACTGCGCCCGGATTGAAGCAGTACAGAGGCAATCAGCGCCAAACATACGATGACATGAATCACTATCAACGCCGTCTGCAATCGTTTCACCCTCTTCATTCAAAAAAAATTCTGTCAAATTGTTACCGCTATTTTACCACAAGATGCCGGGGCTGACAAGCAATTTGCCCCGGCCGACCCCGGCATCCAAAATTCTTTATTATTGGTTTTTATAAAATGCGGACGATTTTCCCAACCCCTCTTCAATGCGCAACAGGCGGTTATATTTGGCTGCTCTCTCCGAACGGGCCGGAGCGCCGGTTTTAATATAGCCGGCATTTACAGCTACAGCCAGATCGGCGATGGCCGTGTCTTCCGTTTCGCCGGAACGATGCGATATCACGCAACTGTAGCCCCTGCTCACCGCCAGGCGGATCGTCTGCAGCGTCTCTGTTACAGTGCCGATCTGGTTCATCTTGATCAGGATGGAGTTGGCCACCCTATTATCTATACCGCGTTGCAACCGCCGGGGGTTGGTAACAAAGATATCATCGCCTACAAGCATTAATTTCTGACCAAGAGCGGCAGTAAGCTCCTCCCAACCCTCCCAATCCTCCTCTGCCAGTCCATCCTCGATGGAGACGATCGGATATTTTTCGACCATCTTACCGTAGTATTCAACCAGCCCGCGGGAGGTCATCTCCAGGCCTTCACCCCTTAAATGATATCTGCCCTCTGCATACAGCTCCGTCGCCGCCACGTCGAGGGCCAACTGAATATCGCTGCCCGGTACATACCCGGCCTGTTCGATCGCCTCCATGATCAACTGCAGGGAATCCTCGTTAGAGGTAAGGTTGGGAGCAAACCCGCCTTCATCGCCAACCCCGGCGCTTAAACCTCTTTTTTTAAGCACCTTTTTTAGATGGTGGTAGACCTCTGTACCCATGCGCAGGGCTTCGCGAAAATTTTTGGCTCCCGCCGGCAAGATCATAAACTCCTGCACATCGACATTATTATCGGCATGCATGCCCCCATTCAAAATGTTCATCATGGGCAGGGGCAACAGGTTCCCGTTTAATCCGCCCAGATAACGATAGAGCGGCAAGCCCAAAGCGTTGGCCGCAGCACGGGCAGTAGCCAGGGAAACACCGAGGATGGCATTCGCGCCTAATTTCCCTTTATTCTCCGTGCCATCGGCCCCGATTAATAAGCGATCAATCTCCCCCTGATCGAGGGCATCCCGGCCTTTTAGCACCGGAACAATCTTTTCCCGGATGTTCCGCAGGGCCGTCAAAACCCCCCGGCCCAGATAACGCCTTTTATCTTTATCCCTTAGCTCTACAGCTTCAAAAGTGCCGGTCGAAGCCCCGGAAGGAACTGCGGCCCGTCCAATGAATCCACCGCCAAGAACCACATCGACCTCTACAGTGGGGTTGGCTCTGGAATCCAATACCTCCCGGGCATAGATCGCTTCAATCATCGTCGTCATCATAGATCACCCTCCCTTTACTAGAAAAGTAGCAAGGAGCTGCCGGTCATCTCTGCGGGGATGGGCAGCGCCAGCAGCTGCAAAATGGTCGGGGCCACATCCGCCAGTTTCCCCCGCCGGGGCAGAACATAATCCCCTTGCCCGGAGACGAGGAGCAGAGGGGTATCGTTGCTGGTGTGTGCAGTGTGGGGAGCGCCGTTTTCCGTCATCTTTTCGGCATTTCCATGATCGGCGGTTACCAGCGCCGTTCCTCCTTTTTCCAAAACCTTGGATACGACCCGGCCCACCTCCCTGTCTACCGTCTCCACCGCTTCGATGGCCGCCTCCAGCTTCCCTGTGTGGCCAAGCATATCTGCATTGGCATAATTTAGGACGATCAGGTCGTACTGTTCGCTCTCCAGCGCTTCCAAGACTTTTTCCGTAACCGCACCCGCGCTCATCTCCGGCTGCAGATCGTAGGTGCTGACGCGGGGGGAAGGAACGAGAATCCTCTCCTCTCCGGGAAAAGGTTCTTCCCGTCCCCCATTAAAAAAATAGGTTACATGGGCATATTTTTCGGTTTCGGCGACCCTAAGCTGGCGTTTTCCGGCCTTGGAGAGCACTTCGCCCAGGGTGGATGCCGGGTACTCCGGCGGAAAAACCACCGGCACGGGCAGGTTATGTTCATATTCGGTGAGGCTGACCAGATCAGGAAAAGAGGGGGCGGCCCCCCTTTCAAATTCCTGAAAGTCATGTTGCACAAAAGCCCGGCTCAACTGACGGGCCCGGTCGGCACGAAAATTAAAAAAGATCAACCCTTCGCCGCTGTTGATCAGGGCTCGGGGCTGTTCCCCGTCGTTTAAGATCACCGCCGGAGAGATAAATTCATCCGTCTCGCCCCTCGTATAGGCCTCTGCCAACGCCGAAAGGCTGTCCTCCTTCCGGTAACCTTCACCGTAAACATAGGCCCGGTATGCTTTTTCGGTCCGCGGCCAGCGCCGGTCACGATCCATGCTGTAATATCGACCGGCAATACTGGCCACTTCGCCGACCCCCAAAGCGGCCAGCTCTCTCTCCAACCCCTGCAGATATCCTTTCGCACTTCTGGGCGGCGTATCCCGCCCGTCCAGAATGGCGTGAACATAGACCTTGGATAATCCGGCTTTTTTCGCCAACCGCAACAATGCATAGAGGTGAGTATGATGGCTGTGCACGCCGCCGTCCGAGAGAAGACCCAACAGATGCAGGGCCGAATTTTCTGCACGCACCTTCTGCAGCAACCCGCTTAAAACTTCATTTCGAAAAAAAGAACCATCCTCTATCGCCCTCGTGATGCGCAGCATATCCTGTAAAACAATGCGCCCGGCACCAAGGTTTAGATGTCCCACCTCGGAGTTGCCCATCTGGTTTTCCGGCAACCCCACCGCCTCGCCGCTGCAGGCCAATCGCGTTGCCGGATATATACTGTAGAGGGCATCGATCTGCGGGGTAGACGCCAGCGCAACGGCGTTATCGTTTTTTTCCGCAGACAAACCCCAGCCATCCATAATAATCAGGACAACAAAATTGCGTTCCCCCGCTTTCACCCTAGGTTCCCCCCCTATCCGACATCGCTTTAACGAGTGCCGCAAAATCGGCAGCCGCCAGGCTACTGCCCCCGACAAGAGCACCATCGATCTCCTTTTGTGTCGTAAACTCCGCAATATTTCCCGCCTGCACGCTGCCGCCGTAGAGAATACGCACCCCTTCAACCGGCCCGTACCCCTTTTTCAGCAACAGAGAACGAATCAAACCGGCCACTGCGTCGGCATCCCTCCCCCGGGCAGGCGTCCCTGTACCGATCGCCCAAACGGGTTCATAAGCCAATACTATTTTTTCCCCCAGCCCGTCTTTCAGATCCAACCCGTCGAGCGCACCCCACAACTGTTCTTGTATCACCTCCCCCGTCCGGCCGGCGTGGCGCTCCTTCTCATCCTCGCCCACGCAGAGCACAGGTTTTAGGCCATGAGCGAGGGCTGCCGCCACTTTTTTCCGGATCAAGGTCTCTTCTTCGCCAAAATACCGGCGCCTTTCAGAGTGACCGATGAGCACATACCCGACCCCGATCTCCTTTAACATTAAAGGAGAGATCTCCCCGGTAAAAGCCCCCTCATCCGGCCAGTACATATTTTGCGCCCCCAGCCGCAGTCCACTGTCTTTCAGTAAAACAGCGAGATCAGCCAAGGCTGTAAAGGGAGCACAGATGACAATCTCCACAGGCTGTTGCGCCTCTGTTTCCTGCAGGAAATGCCGCACAAACTCCGCCGCTTCCTTCCGGGTCTTATACATTTTCCAGTTGGCCACAAGCATTTTTTTGCGCATAATAGCCCTGTCAGCTCCATCCTTACCGGCTTCTATCTACTTATCCGGTTACTGTTCTCTACTCTCTTTCATCGATAGCCGCCAATCCGGGCAGCTTCTTCCCCTCCCAAAACTCTAAAATGGCCCCTCCCCCCGTAGAGATGTGAGTCATGTGGGAAGAAAGGCCCAACTGATCCAGAGCAGCAACGATATCGCCCCCGCCGACGATTGATTCCGCATCGGACGCCGCAACTGCCCTCGCAACCATCTCCGTTCCCTCGTTGAAGGGGGGGAATTCATACGCACCCAGGGGGCCGTTCCAAAGTACCATCCGGGCTTTATCGATGATCTCCTTGAAAACTCCCACCGTCTCCGGCCCGATATCCACAGCGCTCCACCCCGCGGGGATCTGCTCCACCTCGACAATTTTGGAGGTGCTGTTGGGGCGCAGCTCCCGGGTAACGACCACATCGAGGGGCAGAACAAGCTTCGCCCGGCCCCGGCTGTCAGCCTCTTGCAGAAGATCAAAGGCAACATCGATCTTATCTTCTTCCAGAAAAGAATCGCCAAGCGAAAAACCCCGGGCCCGCAGAAAGGTGTTGGCCATGGCCCCGCCCAAAAGGATGCTGTCGGCGTTGGATAGAAAAGAGCGGATTACACCGATCTTATCGGCAACTTTTTTCCCACCCAAGATAGCCACCAGAGGCGAAGGGGGATTTTCCCGGCAGCGCGTCAGGTACAAGATCTCCTTCTCCATCAACAACCCCGCTGCTGCCGGCAGAATACGGGCCAACCCGCTGTTGGAGGCATGGGCGCGGTGGGCCGTGCCGAAAGCATCGTTCACGAATACATCCGCCAGCCGGGAGAGGGATGCTGCAAAACCGGGATCATCCTTTTCTTCTCCCGCCTCGAACCTAAGGTTTTCCAGCAAAAGAATCTCTCCCGGGGCCAAGGCCTTCGCCGCGTCCTCCACTTCTCCGCCGATTACCGCACCAACCTTTCCAACCGTCTGCCCCAACAATTCGGAGAGCCGCCTTGCAACGGGATCCATGCGCAGTTCTTCCACGATGCGGCCCTTGGGACGGCCAAGATGGGAGGCAAGAATGATCCGGGCGCCCCGTTCCCGCAGAT
>JAAZMI010000029.1 GCA_012798895.1 Bacillota bacterium | reverse complement strand
CTTTCCCAGGGAGCCGCTTTTTTCCAAGGAACCGATTAGATAGACAAAGATGTTGGTGAAAGTAGGCAAAATGAAGAGGGCGGCAAGGCTGCCGCAGGTGGCGGCAAGAATAATCAGGCGGAAGGATCTTTCCAAGATAGAGATATTGTTGATGAGGATGATGCTGTCTACATAGTAACCCAAAAGCGGTGCCTGCAGAAGATTGGCCGTACGTGCTGTAAGGGCGATGATACTGAAGATGCAGGCGGCCAGATACAGGCGTCTGGTCTTAACACCGGCCAGGCGTGCACCATAGGAAAGGGTCTCTACCATGTGAATTACCGCGGTAAAGAAGCAGACTAGAAGGATGCTGCCGATGGTTGGGACTCCTGCTTTCACATCGTTCTATGCCTCCTTTTTTGCCGGCGGGACCGCCCCGCAGTATGCCCAATAAGTTAAAAGATGTTTTTGGGCTAGTTTCGTATTATCTCGTATTGCACAATATGAAAAGTAGCCCAAGAAACGGTTTACTTATTATCTACGATTCCCGATGGCTGTTTATTCTTTAAGTATTGATCTGGCTACTATTTTTGATCTTTAGAATAAGATGGGATTATAGCATGGAAAATAGAACGAAAATAATCTTAGAGAAGGCCCTTTGCAGGAAATATAGGAAACACATGTTCCATGAAACGCTAGTCTGTGGTAAAATAAAATACGGTGGCAGGAAGGGACAGCTTAAGGGGATCGCTTGACGATCTAACTAAAATGTTTCTGGATTGGAGGCTTGTATTATGAGAAGTTGGACGTATATCATCGTGCATCATACCGGCGCTGAAGAAAAAAATACGGCGCAGGTGCGGCGCTATCACCTTTCGTTGGGATGGCTGGATATCGGTTATCATTATGTTATCGAAAGGGACGGTACGGTCGTCCCCGGTCGAAGCCTAAGCCTGCAAGGTGCTCACTGCACGGCCGGTGGCATGAACGCCCGCGGGATCGGGGTGGCCCTGCTGGGGAATCTGGAGAACCACCCTCCTTTGGCGTCGCAGCGCATCTCTTTGGATGCTCTTCTTCTGGAACTTTGCCGGCGGTTCAACATTCCGGCGCAGAATGTCTTGGGCCATCGCGAGGTGCCGGGTGCGGCTACCGCCTGCCCGGGAAGGTATCTGGATATGGCTGTGGTGAGAAGCACATTGGCCGGGCAACTGGCGGGGCAAGGGCAGGAACAGGAGCAGGAACAGAAGCAAGATGCAGGGTCAGAGGCAGAAGCGGGGGAGCGGGGCGCGAAAGAAAGCGAAGAAAAGGGAAGTGTTGAGGGGGAAGAGCCGGACGAAAAGAATGGTGCGGGGGGGCAAGGGGATGAATTGCCGGAGACTGCCGGGGGTCAGCCGGATGCTTCAAGCAGTTTCTGGCGCGTGCAGGCGGGCGCATTTGCTAGGAAGGAAAATGCCGGGGCCCTGGTTAAAAAACTAAAAGCGGCCGGCTTCGAGGCGATCATCGTCCCGCCGTCATCCCGGGATTAATCGAGCTGTTTGCACAGGGTACCTTGCCGGGGAGCCAACTTCATTCCCTCGCCACCTCTTCTTGCCGGCTTCCCCCTTTTTTATCCAGATAGAGGACGAAGGCCAACACCTCGGCGATGGCCTGATAGAGTTCGACGGGTATCTCCCGCCCAATTTCGAGGCTGCTTAGGGCCTGGACCAACTCAGGATCTTCGTGAAGCGGAATGTTGTTTTCCCGGGCTGTCTGAATAATTTTTTCGGCCAGCTCTCCTTTACCGAAGGCGACGATGCGGGGTGCGTTGTCTATCTCTTCTCTGTATCTCAGGGCTGCGGCGTATCTGATCTTCGGCTTCTTTCTATTCTTATCCATCTACTTGTTGTTCCTTTCTTTGGATTCACCCGCCCAGGCCCATCTCATTAGTCCCGTTATTTTAGACCCGTGTATCCAGTATCTTTACATGGCCGGGGCTGCTTGTAAAGAATTCTTCCTGCCAGGAGCGTTTAATTTCTTTAGTGGAGGCAACCTTCGTCGGGTGGATGACGATTCTCCAGGGCAGATCATCCAATCTCTGCTTTAAAAACCCCAGATAGCCGTCTATTAGTTTCTTTTCTTCTCTGCCTTTGACGGTGAAACCACAGGCAAGGTGTTCTTTTTCCAGGGCCAGGCGGCATACTACCTGCCCCAGATGCCTGGTATTGAGCAGGAAAAAAATCTGGTAGAAGGGGGTTTCAGCATCATTCTTCCGTTGGTTGTATCTATTAATTTTTAAGAACAACGGCAGCAGTTTTTCTTCCGGGACAGAGGCCCAGGCGGCCAGGAAGATGCTGCTGTTTTCCGTGCCCTCCTGCTGCCCGGAGATATTCAGCAGTTGCAAAGCGGTGATCTCCTCCAACATTCCCCGGGCCATCTCCACAAGGGCGGGGGTAGGCTTTCCTTCCGGAGATTGTGTCAGTTTCAGCAGGGCATGTTTTAAAGAGGTTTCTATGTTTTTTTCAATTAAAGAACTCTCCGCAAAATCCTTCAAAGTATTTTCTGTGGCGTTTCTTATAATATACTGTGCAGCATT
>JAAZMI010000028.1 GCA_012798895.1 Bacillota bacterium | reverse complement strand
TATAAAGATAATGGGGATGAAGTTGTCCAAGGAGGAAGGCAGATGGCTTTGCGAAATATTCGCCGGGAAGGCGATCCTGTATTAAAAAAGAAGACTGTGTCTGTAACCAGATTTACCCCTCCGTTGCATCGCCTGCTGGAGGATATGAGGGAAACCATGCTTGCTGCCGATGGGATCGGCCTGGCAGCCCCGCAGGTGGGTATCTCCAAAAGCATTATTGTTTTAAGGGATGAAGATAAAATCTTAGAGGTGATTAACCCCCAAATTACTTCCTCTGCAGGCGAAATCACCGCTCTGGAGGGCTGTCTAAGTGTTCCCGGCATCTATGGCGAGGTGCCGCGTTATGCTGATGTAGAGGTGAGCGGCCAGGACAGGTGGGGAGAAAATGTTGAATATACTGCTTCCGGGCTTTTGGCGAGGGTTTTCCAGCACGAGATCGATCATCTGCGGGGAATATTGTTTGTGGAGAGAGCTGTAAGGATACTCTCCCCGGAAGAAGTTAAAGAATTAACGAATAAAACGGAATAGAAAAAGGACTATGGTGCGCCGTGCAGAATAACCGTATAATATAATCTGCTTCTGTATGCTGAAAACGGAGACGGAGTGAACAAAGGATGCGGTTATTCTGTATCCTGTAATTTTTATCTGCAGGCAAAAAGGGTGATGATCGTTGACGAAGTTGAAGGTTCTTTTTTTAGGCACAAGTTCTTTTGCTCTTCCTGCTCTTAAAACATTGCAGGAAACCTTTCTTTTGCCGGCCGTGGTGACCAGGCCCGACCGTCGCGCCGGCCGGGGAAAGAGGTTGACTTTTTCACCAGTAAAAGAGGAATCTTTAAAACATAATCTGAAAATATATCAGCCACAGGACAAGAAGGAACTGTATGTTTTACTGGAGGAGATCGCTCCCCAGGTTGTGGTTAATGTTGCATTTGGCATGTTTTTACCAGAGGAGGTACTTAACTATCCGGCGCTTGGATGTATCAATTTGCACCCCTCTCTTCTCCCGGCCTATCGCGGTGCGGCTCCGATTCAGCGGGCCTTAATGCACGGTGAAGAGATGACGGGGGTTACCGTTTTGTATATGACCCCCCGTATGGATGCCGGCGAGATCATCGTGCAGGAAAAAGTGAAGATTCTTCCGGGTGAAAATTTTGGCTCGCTTCACGATCGCCTTGCACAGGTGGGTGCTGCAAAGTTAAAAGAAGCGTTGACCCTCGTAGCACGGGGAGAAGCCCCCCGACGGGCCCAGGATGAAGCTGCGGCAACTTATGCCCCTCCTTTGACCAAGGAGGAAGAAAAAATCCAATGGTCCAGGCCGGCAAAAGATATCAATAACCAGATACGTGCCCTTGTTCCTCTCCCCGGCGCCTATACGTTTTATCGCCAAAGACGTTTGAAGATCTGGGAGGCTTCCCTGGTGCGCAGTGCAGGGCCGGTGGTGCAAGCGGATGATATCCCGGATGTTTCCCCGGGTGCCGTGCTGGAGGTGGAAAAAGATTATTTTACTGTGGCCACCGGTGAACACCTGCTCAAGATTTTGGCGCTGCAGCCGGCAGGTAAAAGAAAAATGAACACGGCAGATTTTTTAAAAGGTTATGGGCTGAAAGTAGGCGAAATACTTGGCTGAAACTGTTTTCCAAAAAAGTAAAACGCCTAAGAGGATTTTTTTAGGTCTGCTTCTGGCTGTCTCCCTATTGCTGTTGGGTGCCACCTTTTACCTCTTCATCTTTGTCCTGGATCCACGGGTTATTTTCACGCGGGGTGTGCTGATGGGGTTGACCTTTTTCGCCTTGCTATTTACGTTGCTTTTCCTGTGCGGTCTGTTGGCGATTGTTTTCACCATTATGAGGAAACGTACACTCCCCGGCTTACACTGGCTCATCGATAAAACGCTTCTGTTTCTCTATCCTTTTGTGTTGCAAACCGGTCGTTTTTTGCATATCGCCCGCGAAAAAATCGAACGCTCTTTTATTGAAGTAAACAACCAGATGGTCATGGCCGGTGCTCCTCGTCTCAAGGTAAAGGCTGATGAGCTTCTGCTGTTGTTTCCTCATTGTCTACAATACGATAAGTGCCCTTATAAGATTACCCGCCAGGTGGAAAATTGCCGGCGTTGCGGAAACTGCCAGATGGCGGAGATCCTTCGTCTTTCTTCCGACCGGGGATTACATGTCGAAGTGGTGACGGGGGGCACATCGGCCCGCCAGGCCGTTCAAAAACATCGGCCGCGGGCGGTGGTTGCAGTTGCTTGTGAAAGAGATCTCTCCAGCGGGATGTTGGATACCTTTCCTCTGCCTGTGATCGGTGTAATCAATGAACGGCCACAGGGGCCCTGTTTTAATACACGTGTGGATCTTAAGGTGCTGGGGGCAGCAATAGATGCCCTGCTTCAATAAAAAATATAAACGTATAGTTTAAGTTTGAGGGGCTTTTTCCGGGCTATCCTATCACAAATAAGGATTAATAAGGAGGGCTGTCCGAAAAATGTGGTTTTTTGATTCGGGTATGATCCTATTCGTTCTGCCGGCGATGTTTTTTGCCCTGTACGCTCAAAACAGGGTCAGCAATGTTTATACGCGTTATAGCAGGCTTTATCCTGCCACCAAGTTAACTGGGGCACAGGTGGCTCGCCAATTGCTGGACAATGCCGGATTGGAGCAGGTCAAAGTGGTGCAGACGGAAGGCCGGTTAACCGATCATTATGATCCACGTGCCAAGGTGGTCCGTCTCTCGGCTCCGATCTACGGCGACAATTCCCTGGCCTCCTTGGGTATCGCCGCCCATGAGGTTGGCCATGCCCTGCAGCATGACCGCGATTATCTTCCTTTGGGCATTCGCAATTCCTTTGTTCCCCTCGCCGGATTTGGTTCCAAAGCTGCTTTTCCCCTCTTTTTCGTTGGATTTCTATTTGGCCGCGGGGGGCTTGCATTTCTCATGGATATCGGTATTGCTCTTTTCCTCTTCGCGGTGATTTTTCAGTTGATAACATTGCCCGTAGAGTTTAATGCCAGCAGCAGGGCCCTTGTCGTTTTAAAAGACGGCGGCTATCTGCACGGAGAAGAACTGTCCGGGGCAAAGAAAGTATTAGATGCCGCTGCTTTGACCTATGTTGCGGCTTTGGCAGTCTCCCTGGCCCAATTTTTCCGTTTGTTGATGTTAAGGAATAGGAGATAGGTTTCTATTTAAAATTTGGGGAGAGGCGCTATGCTCACCTTTTTGTTAATTATATTATTTTGGCCAGTTGTTCTTTTTTTGCTGGTCAATTTATTTTTTTTACCCTTTCAATTTGCCATCCATTCTTTTTTTAATATCTTTACAATTCCCTACCAGTTGATCAAGATCGCTTTCAACCAGCAGCTCAGGGCCAACCATGCTCTGGAACATGCTACAATCAACGTAATCGAAGAACATTATGGCCCTCTAAATATCGCCGGCCTGGGGCAAGAAGACGGTTTTATTATCCAGGGCCCCGTTGATCCTTATACCGTGGAGGAAGCTGCCAGAATTGGCCTGGCACGCCTGCGAGAAGGGGAAAAAGACCTGGCTATTCACAATCGTTGCGGCACGAGTATACTTGCCGCAAACTTTGTCTCCTCTGTTTTGGTCATTCTTCTTCTCTGGAAAGCAGGATATTCCGGCCTATTTTATATTTTGCTGGCCCTGGTGGGTGCACAGTTTTTAGGGCCGCACCTTGGCCGAATTTTCCAAAAATATCTAACGACCTCCACGCGGATCGAAGGATTCGAGATCGCCGGCGTTGAAGTGAGAAGCGCAAACCGGGGTTTTTGGAATTTCGGGCTTCAACCTCGGCGTTATTTCGTGCGGACGCGCCGGCTGATGCAATATTAACCGCTGTGGCAAAGGGGCTTTTCATCTGCCTCTTTCGGCGCAGCACAGTTCTTAAGATGGCCCCGCCGACAGGATACCTGTGGCCGGTCGTGCGGCCATGAATTTAGATTTTTTATCCACTTGTTCATTTCATACCGGCAACTTCTTTGCTAGAGGTGCAACAACTTGTGGGGCGAGAGAACAAGTTCACTGCGAAACGAGAGTTGAAGATGGCCCCGCCGACAGAACGCCTGTGGCCGGCCGTATGACCGTGGATGGGAATTTGGTCGGGAAGATCATCGTAGGCTCGAGGAAAACAGTAGAACTTGCCGAGCGGAACTTGGCGTTGCACCTCTAGCAAAAGTTGCCTGATGGGCTGCTTGGTTGGGTAGGTCATCATAGGCCGGAGCTGGGTCGTAGAACTTTCTGAGCTGAACCCGGAGCTCACTACATCCTCCACCACCACTAAAGATAAGGAGCTAAATCCATGACCTTTTCAAAGCGCAACAGCTCGAAAGATTCTTCGCAGCAAGGCGAGGTTGGTGCCAGAGAAGCAGCCTTGCTGATTCTTAAAGAAGTAGAAGAAAAAGGGGCCTACTTAAACCTCGTTTTGAACCGCGTCTTGGCCCAGCGTTCCTTTACCCCTGCCGAAAGGGCTCTGTTAACTGAACTTGCCCACGGTGTTATCCAGCGTCTGCAGACCCTGGACTGGGTTATCTCTTTATATTCCACCCGGCCATTAAAAAAATTTACCCCCTGGATTCGCAATATCCTTAGAATAGGCACCTATCAGTTACTCTACCTGGAGCGCATCCCAGAGGCCGCGGCTGTGGATGAAGCAGTTAAACTGGGCCACCGCTATGGCCATAAGGGAGTAGCCGGGTTGGTCAATGCTGTCTTGAGAAAGATTGGACGGGAAAAAAATAAGCTGCCCTGGCCTTCCCGCGAACAAGATCCGGCACGCTACCTCTCCCTTTTCTACGCTTACCCCCTTTGGATGGCCCGGCGGTGGATAGAAAACTTGGGTTTGGAAGCCGCGGAAGCTCATTGCTCAGCCGGCAATCAGCGCCCGCCTTTAACTATTCGCACGAATACCTTGCGGCTTTCGCGCGATGAGCTGCAAAAAGTTTTAGAGGAAGAAGGGGCCGGAACACAGGAATGCCGCTATACCTCCGTGGGACTGTACCTAAACCTGGCTGGTAGGCTTGCGGAGTTGGAAAGTTTCCAACGGGGCCTTTTCCAGGTGCAGGGCGAATCGTCGATGCTTGCAGCAACGTTGTTAAATCCGCAGCCCGGGGAGCTGGTTTTAGACCTTTGCAGCGCCCCCGGGGGCAAAACCACGCATTTGGCCGCCCTTATGAAAAACCAGGGTCGCATCATCGCCGCCGATCTCTACCCACACCGGCTTAAATTAGTCCAGGCTGCCTGTGCGCGTCAGGGAGTCCAGATCGTCGAGGCCGAAAATATCGACGGCCGTTCGCTGCCGCCTCAATGGCAGGGCCTTTTCCGGCGCGTTCTCTTGGACGTTCCCTGTTCGGGGCTTGGTGTAATCCGGCGCAAAGGCGATCTAAAATGGAGGCGACGGCCGGAAGACATCGCTTCCCTCTCGCAACTGCAGCAGCAACTGTTACGCTCGGCTTTCCAGGCACTGTCTTCCGGTGGAGTGCTCTTATATAGTGCTTGTACAACCGAGCCTGAAGAAACTACGGAAATAATAGACGGTTTTCTTGCAGAAGAACCTCTGGCCCGGCCGGCACCTCTTTCTCCGTTTTTACCACCGGCGCTATCCGTGGACGAAAAAACAGAAGGGCAGATATTTCTCTGGCCCACAAAACACGATCTGGATGGCTTTTTTCTGGCCCGCATCAGGAAAAGGTAGGGGTGATGCCCTCATTGCCCTGCATGACCGTTTATCGAATCCGTATTGAATGAGGGTTCGGTAGATTTACAAAACCAGCTTGCCTTTAGTGTAAGCGGCTATTATAATAAAATGGCATCACATACAATTGTCGGATGTGCTAAAATATTCCAGTTTAAAACAGCTATAGGCAGTGGGGGAAGAAGAATGTTGGAGCATACCATCCGGACTCACCCGGGGTGCATCCGTAAAAAAAATGAAGATTCTTACTATGTTTCTTCTGTGGGCGGCAAATCTTTTTTTGCCGTAGCAGATGGTATGGGCGGGCACGCGGCCGGAGAAGTGGCCAGTTTTCTGGCCATCGAAACCCTGCAGGAAAATATCTCCATGCATTCGTCAAGTTTAAGTTTTTATGATCCAGTTAAAATAAAGAGTTTTTTAAGCCAAGCCATCTTGCAGGCTAATGAAAACATTCTCATGCAGCAGATGCGGAAGCCGGAACAGAAAGGGATGGGCACTACTTTGACTGTATCTGTTTTCTTAGATGATGAATTTCTAACCGCGCACGTTGGTGATAGCCAGGTCCACCTTTTCAATGTTTCCGGCCATTATCAGGTGACCGAGGATCATTCCGTCGTCATGGAGCTGCTTAAAAACAAAGAGATCGACCTGGAGGATATCTATGATCATCCGCGGCGCAATATCCTGACGCGGTCGCTTGGCACAACATCCCCTCTAAAAATTGATTTTTATGCGACGGCGATCCAAGAAAATGATTACATACTGTTATGTACAGACGGACTTACCAATATGCTCCGGCCGAATGAAATTCAGGAGATTATCTTTCGCAGTACCCATCTGGAAGGGGCTGCAGATCAACTTTTAGCGAAGGCTAATGCTCTGGGCGGTTTGGATAATATCACTTTTGTGCTAATCCAATACAAAAAGGGTGAAAGTTAGGTGCGGGAGAAACCAGACCAGATTTTGGGGGGGCGCTACCGGATACTGGAAAAAGTAGGCGAGGGCGGGATGGCCCAGGTTTACCGGGGGATGGATGTAAAGTTGAACCGTCCCGTGGCAATTAAAATTTTGTATGAGCATCTCTCCAGCGATCGGGATTTTTTGCGTCGTTTCAAACTGGAAGCCAAAGCGGCGGCCAAGCTGATGCACCCTGCTATTGTCAATGTATTTGACGAGGGAGAAGAAAAGGGTCTTCATTATATCGTTATGGAGTACATTGATGGCCTCACTTTAAAGGATATAATCTTACGTGAGGAACGCCTTAGCCCCGTAGAGGCGGTGCGCATTGCCCTGCAGATCTGCGAGGCGTTGATTCATGCCCATGAACAAAATATTATTCATCGCGATATCAAACCACAAAATATCATCGTTACGCCGGGGGGAAGAGTCAAGGTTACCGATTTTGGACTGGCGAGGGCGGCGACCGATGCTACGATCACTTATGGAAAATCTCTCTTCGGCTCGGTGTATTATTCTTCCCCCGAACAGGCCCGGGGTTCCTCCGCCGATCTAAAGACAGATATCTATTCCCTGGGAATCGTCCTCTATGAGATGCTAACCGGTGAAGTGCCATTTTTTGGTGAAAGCCCTGTTTCCATTGCTCTTAAGCATCTGCAAGAGGAGATCATTCCCCCCGGCAATATCGTTCAAGGATTATCTCCGGCTCTGGAACTGATTGTGATCAGGGCTACGCGCAAGGAACGCAATATGCGTTATTCCAGCGCTGCTAAATTTCGCGATGATCTGCGTGATTGGTTAAAAACCGAAAAAGGGGGGGAGCATTTTGCGGATGATTTTCTGCAAAGACTGAAATCCTACTCTCCTTTTTCTCCTATTTCCCAGGACAAAGATTCGGCGCCTGTGTACCAGGAGAAACCGGTAATACAAGAAGAAAAACCGGCAGTTGCTTCCGGAAAGAAACAAAAGGTGCGATCCCCTAAAAAAATTATTTTGTACGTTTCGCTGGCCCTGGTTTTCCTTTTGCTACTTTTTACCGGATACCAATTGTTGCGCGGTTTTCTTTTCGTTCCCGAAGTTATTGTACCCGATCTGACCGGTTTGAGCTTGGAGGAGGCAGAAAAAGAGCTTGCACCTTTGGGGTTGCATTATACTGTCGTGGGCAATGAACATAGTGATACGATACCGCCAGCGCACATTGTTTCGCAAGATCCTCTGCCTCAAAGGAAAGTTAGAAAGAACAGAGAGATTGCAGTAACTTTAAGTGCCGGGCAAGAATACATCAATGTTCCCGATCTTGTTGAACATACAGAACGTGAAGCCCGCCTCAAGCTTCAGGATATTGGGCTGGAGATGGATCTTAGCTACGAATATAGTGATACAGTTGCTTCCGGTTACATTATCCGGCAGGATCCGGGCAAAGGTTTTCAGGTGGCCCGCGGGGATACTGTACACGTGATCATCAGCGAGGGGAAAAAACCCTTTGCCATGAATGATCTGCGGGGCCGGCAGTTTGCCGATGCGCGGGAGTGGCTGGAGCGAAATGGGCTTGTCCTGCGCGACCAGAAGGAAGAGTTTTCGGCTGATTTTGCTCCCGGGGAGATTATCTCCCAGTATCCAGCGGCCGGTGAATCTGTATATGCGGGCGAATCCGTCGATCTGGTCATCAGCAAAGGGGAAGAGCCGGATGCGGCACCGACGTACCACCTAAAGGTGGATCCGCGGGTGCCCGTGGGCCGGGTGATTAAAATATGCGTGGAGGATGAAGAGGGAGCCAGGGTTGTTTTTGAAGGGGAATATCAAGGCCGGGAGATTAGCGTTACCGGGATTGGAGAAGGTCGGGTTATCCTTATGGAACTCGAGGATGAGGAATATCAAATTATCGATACTAAGCCGTTTCCATAAGGGCAATAATGATCTAAGGGGGGGTATGACTGCAGGGGCGGGGGCGTTTAGTAAAAATCAAAGGGGGCTTTTATTTTGTTCTCAGCTTGTCAGGGGAGGTTATTCCTTGCCGGGCCCGGGGCCGTTTTAAAGAAAAGGGCTTCGATCTGCTTGTAGGGGATCTGGTAGAGATCGCGCCTGAGGAGAAGGTGATCGAGAATGTATGCCCGCGCCGGAACCGGCTGCTTAGACCTCCGGTTGCCAACATCGATCAGGTTATAGCCCTGATATCTGTCAGCAAGCCGCCTTTGGACCTGGTGTTTCTAGATCGATTGCTCGTTACTGTGGAAAAGGCCGGTCTTGAGACTGTGATCTGTCTGAATAAAATTGATCTGTTAACAGTTCCGGAAACGGATAGGATAGAGGAGATCTGCGATGTATTCCGGGATTGTGGCTATAACGTTGTTTTGGCCAGTGCCCTGACCGGGTTGGGCGTAAGCGAGCTAATCTTTGGTTTTAGAAACAAGGTAAATGTTTTTGCCGGGCCTTCAGGTACGGGTAAATCCACTTTTATCAACAGGCTCAAGCCGAGTTTGGCACTCCCTTCCGGGCCTGTAAGCCAAAAAACGAAAAGAGGCCGCCATACGACCCGTCATGTGGAGCTGTTCGAGCTGGATGAGGGGACCTTTGTTGTCGATACGCCCGGGTTTCAAAGACTTAACCTGGAAGGTATAGCTAAAGAGGAGCTTTCCTCTTACTTTCGGGAGATGGCCTCCCTTCCAGAACCTTGCCGCTTTAGTAGTTGCCTGCACCGTGCCGAACCGGGGTGTGCGGTGAAGGAGGCCTTGCAAAAGGGGAAAATAGCCACCTGGAGATATAATCACTACCTCGATTTTTTGGAAGAAATCGAAGAACTGGAAAGAAAAAAATACTGAACTTAAAAAGGGGATGTATCAAGGGGACATCAGAAGCCACTAAAAACCCTGATCTATAATGGTTGTTTTTTAAAACAAAGCCGGGGAATATTGTAATTATCGTGCTTAAGACAGATAATTTATCCGTTTTAATGCTATTTTTAGGGGTGCTTTAGGGATGAGCATGAGAAACATTTAAATTTCTTAGCATACTGGCAACTTTTAAGATGTCCTCGGTTTTGTTGCCCTGAGAAAAGCGGAAAAGCTGCTTTAAGCGCTGTAAATACGGTATTATTCGACCTTGTTTCTGAACGACGGACGTTAAAACCATAAAACCAGGGTTTTTAGCGATCTCAGATCATCCCTCTCGCCTTCATGCTCCCCAAACAACACAAAAGAACCGTCCCCTTGTGTACTTAAGAGGAGGAGTTATTTCGTGGTTAAGATTGCGCCTTCTATCCTGGCTGCTGATTTTGCCTGCCTTTTGCAGGAGGCAAAGCGCATGGAAAGTTTTGGCGCCGATTGGTTGCATATCGATGTGATGGACGGGCATTTTGTTCCCAATATTACTTTTGGCCCGGCGGTGGTTCAGGCCCTGCAGGGGCGGGTGAATCTTTTTTTCGATGTCCATCTGATGATCGAACGTCCCCAGGATTTCCTGCATCAATTTCACCAGGCTGGTGCGCAGATGCTTACAGTCCATGCCGAAACTTGTCCCCACTTGCACCGGGTGATCCAGTCCATCAAGAAAATGGGCTGCAAAGCCGGGGTTGCTTTAAATCCGGCTACTCCCCTGAGCTGTCTGGAATATGTTGCCGCCGGGTTGGATCTCGTCTTGATTATGTCTGTTAATCCCGGGTTCGGCGGGCAAAGTTTTATCCCCGCTGTTTTGCCGAAGATAAGAGATCTGGCACAGAAGAAAAAGAGGCACGGCCTGAATTTTAAGATACAGGTGGACGGCGGTATTAACGAGGGGAATGCTGCACAGGTAGTAGCTGCAGGGGCGGATGTGCTGGTAACAGGTTCAGCCCTTTTTGGTTCCGAAGAGCCCCGAGAGATGATCCAGACTTTGAAAATGCTGCCGCGCAAAGAAATGAATGTTTAAGAAAACGGGGATTTATGTTATAATATTAGATAAATACAGGCTTTTAAGAGGTGAGGAAAGGTAGATGGATCCGGACGAGCGATATATGTGGATGGCCTTGGATCTTGCCCGCCGGAGTTGCGGAAAAACTAACCCCAATCCCATGGTCGGGGCTGTAATTGTAAAAGGCGGAGAGGTTGTGGGTACGGGTTTCCACAAAAAGGCCGGGGATCAACATGCAGAGATTGTTGCTTTATCGGAGGCCGGGGACAAGGCCCGTCATGCCACGCTATACACTAACCTGGAACCCTGCTCTCATCAGGGCCGGACCCCGCCGTGCACAGAGGCGATCTTGCACGCTGGAATCCGCAGGGTGGTCCTGTCTATGGTGGATCCCAACCCGCTTGTTTCAGGGCAGGGAATACGCAAACTTAAAGAGGCAGGCATCAAGGTCAAGGTGGGCGTTCTGGAGGAGAAGGCCCGGCGCCTGAATGAAATTTTTATTAAATATATCACGACAAAGATGCCCTTTGTAATGGTTAAGGCTGCGATGAGCCTCGATGGCAAGATTGCCACCACTACTGGTGAATCGCGTTGGATTAGCGGTGAAAAATCCCGTAAATTTGCCCATCACCTGCGTGCGGCCTCTGATGGGATTATGGTCGGGATCAACACCATCTTACGGGATGATCCACTGCTTACGGTGCGGCTCGGCGATGAAGGGGTGGCCAATCCGGCGCGCATCATCGTCGACAGCCGGGGCCGGATGCCTTTAAACAGCAAGGTGGTAAAAACGGCTCGCGAAACAAAGACAATTTTGGCGACAACAGAGCTTGCCGCCCCGGAAAAGATAGATACCTATCAAGAAGCGGGGGTGGAGGTGCTAGTTCTCCCCTCCCGGGGTGAACAGGTCGATCTTCAAGAATTATTGCTTGCTCTGGGGGAAAAAGAGATCAGTGCTCTCCTCGTGGAGGGCGGCGGCACCTTGAACTATTCCTTTTTAAACGAAGGCCTGATCGACAAGGTTTATTTTTTCATCGCGCCCTTCCTGCTGGGCGGGGAAAAAGCCCCCACCCCTGTAGGCGGGGCCGGGATCTACAAGCTTAAGGAATCATGGAAGGTGCAGGATTTGGAGTTAAAGCAGCTTGACGATGACCTGTTAATAATCGGTTACCCTGTGAGGAGGGAGGAAGTTGTTTACCGGGATAGTGGAGGAATTGGGGGAGATATCCGGTCGGCAACAGGCCAGAGATAGCATCGCCCTGTTTATTAAAGGGAAAAAGGTGATGCCGGGGCTGGAAGTGGGGGATAGCGTGGCCGTTAATGGTGTCTGCCTGACGGTGGCACAAGTATTCCCCACCTATTTTTATGCGGATGTCATGCCGGAGACATTGCGTAAGACTAATTTAAACGAACTTAAAAACGGGGATAAAGTTAACCTGGAGAGAGCCTTGCCGGCGGGAGGCCGCCTGGGCGGGCATTTTGTCAGCGGCCACATCGATGCCACGGGGAAAATTCTGGCCCAAAGAAAAGAAAGCAACGCTTTGTGGCTGGAGATCGGTGCCCCTGCGGCGGTGATGAACTACCTCATCCCCAAGGGTTCCATCGCGGTGGACGGCGTCAGCCTTACAGTGGTAGAGGTGGAGAAAGATTTTTTTAATATTTCGCTGATTCCCCATACCGCCAAGCTCACCACGTTGGGTTGTAAAAAGCCCGGGGACAAGGTTAACCTGGAGGCGGATCTGCTCGGTAAATATGTACAGAAGTTCTGTGCAGAACTTTTTGACAATAAAAACCTTCAGCCTGTGGGGCGAGACGGTGCTTCAGGGGCGGTCGACCGGCAGGCTGGGGACAGCATCACCTATACTCTTCTGAAAAAGAAAGGGTTTTTTTAAATACGGCAGGGGTAGAAAGACAGGAGGCGAGAGTTTTGCGGCAGCAATTTAATACGGTAGATGAAGCTATCGAGGATTTTAAAAAGGGAAAGATGATCGTCGTGGTCGACGATGAAGACAGGGAAAACGAGGGAGATCTGATCATGGCTGCGGAGATGGCCACGCCGGAAGAGGTTAATTTCATGGCTCGTTATGGCCGGGGATTGATCTGTGTTCCCCTAACCCCCCAGCGCGTCGAGGAATTGGATCTGCCGCCGATGGTCATGCATAGTACAGATACCCGTGAAACGGCTTTTACGGTTTCCGTGGACGCCAAGGAGGCGTCAACGGGAATCTCCGCCTATGAGAGGGCCTTAACCATCAAAAAGTTGCTCGATCCCCAGGCTGAGCCGGCCGATCTTACCCGCCCGGGGCATATATTCCCCCTGAGGTATAAAGAAGGGGGCGTGCTGCGTCGTGCCGGGCATACGGAGGCGGCGATCGATCTCGCCAAGTTGGCCGGTCTCTACCCGGCCGGTGTTCTCTGTGAAATATTGAACGAAGATGGGACCATGGCCCGGGTACCGCAGTTGATGGAATTTGTTCAAAAGCACAATCTGAAGATCATTACCATCGCCGATCTGATCCAGTACCGGATGAAGAAGGAGACGCTGGTCTGGCGGGCGGCGGAGACCGTATTGCCGACAGTCCACGGCGATTTTAAGCTAATTGCCTACGATAATTCGCTGGATAATAAAACTCATCTGGCCCTGGTGAAAGGGGAGATCGATTCAGACAAGCCGGTGTTGGTCAGGGTTCACTCCGAATGTTTTACCGGGGATGTGCTTGGTTCCCTGCGCTGCGACTGCGGCAGGCAACTTTCACAGGCTCTTCGTCAGATCGAGGCCGAGGGTAGTGGAGCGCTCGTCTACATGCGCCAGGAAGGGCGCGGCATCGGCTTGCTCAATAAAATAAAGGCTTATCACCTGCAAGATTGCGGAAGAGATACGGTGGAGGCCAACGAAGAATTGGGCTTTCCGGCCGATCTGCGCGATTACGGCCTGGGCGCACAGATTTTGGTGAATTTGGGGATCAGAAAGATGCGCCTTTTGACCAATAATCCCCGTAAAATTAAAGGTTTGGAAGGCTATGGGTTGACCATTACTGAGCGCGTGCCCATTGAAATCGCTCCGGGTCCTTATAACAGCCGCTATTTAAGGACCAAAAAAGATAAGCTGGGGCATTATCTGTCGATGGGTGGCACCAAGAATTAGCTAAAAATTCAATACCTAAAGAGCAAAGGCGGTGTGTAATTTTGTATAAACAATTTGAAGGGCATCTTCATGCCAAAGGGTTCCGTTTTGGCCTTGTGGTCAGCCGTTTTAATGAATTTATCTCCGGCAAGCTTTTGACCGGTGCCTTGGATGCTCTAAAAAGGCATGAGGCCAGGGAAGAAGACATCGAGATTGTCTGGGTGCCGGGCGCCTTTGAGATCCCCCTTATCGCCAAAAAGATGGTGAAAAGTAATCGTTACGATGCCGTCGTCTGTCTGGGGGCTGTAATCAGGGGTGATACGCCGCATTTCGACTATATTGCCTCCGAAGTAACGAAAGGCATCGCTCTGGTTGGATTGGAAGCGGAGACACCGGTGATGTTTGGCGTGATAACCAGCGATACTTTGGAGCAAGCTATTGAAAGGGCCGGGACAAAAGCAGGAAACAAAGGGTGGGATGCCGCCCTGGGAGCTATAGAGATGGTGAGCCTCATTAAAAAAATTGTCTAGGCTATCCCGCCTCTGCACCAGCTCCATCGGGGTTGTAGAGATCGCCGATCGTAAACAGAAAAGAATATCGCAGTGAACAAAAACCTTTAATATCTGGCAGGAGCAGGAAAAACCCCTGCTCTTTTTTGTGAGAGGAGATTATAATGGAGTGGAAAAACGGAAATAAGTTTCTTATTTTGGATGGTCACAGCCTCGTCTACCGGGCTTTTTTTGCCCTGCCGCTGGAATTGCAGACCAAGAAGGGCCTGCATACCAATGCGGTTCTCGGTTTTACCAATATGTTGTTGCGTTTAATTGAAGACCAGTCCCCTGCTTATATTTTGACCACATTTGACTATCCGGCGCCTACTTTTCGGCACCGGGTTTTCCATGATTACAAGGCCACACGGGAGAAGACACCGCCGGAACTTAAAGAGCAGTTGCCCCTGATTAAGGAAATCCTACAGGCTTTAAATATTGCCGTCTGGGAGATGGAAGGTTATGAAGCGGATGATCTTCTGGGGGCATTTGCTAAAGAGGGTGAAAAGGAGGCCCTCTCTACTTGCATCGTCACTGCGGATGCCGATGTCTACCAGCTACTTTCCCCACAGGTGAAGATTCTAATTACCCGCCAGGGCATCACCCGGCTGGAGGAGCTAACTGAAGAAAAGTTCCAAGAAAAATTTGGTCTATCTCCCCGCCAGTGGGTGGATTACAAAGCCCTTAAGGGCGATGCCTCCGATAATATTCCCGGGGTGCCCGGTATCGGCAAAAAAAGGGCGCTGCAGTTGTTAAAAAAGTACAATTCCCTGGAAGAAGTGTTATCAAACGCCGGGGATATCCCGGGAAAGATGGGTGAAAACCTCTCTATTCATGGTGAGCAGGCTTTGATGAGCAAAGAGTTGGCTACGATCTGTGTAGATATCCCCTTGGGGTTATCCCTTGCGGATTGCCGCATGAGGGAACCGGATTGGGATGGTTTGCAGCAGATTTTTAACCGGTTGGAACTGAGAAGCCTCGCTAAAAAAATACCGGAGCTGGCCCGCCGTTTTAATAGGTTACCTAATATCCCTCAAACGCAGTTTTCCGGACCGGCAACGGAAGCGGTCCAATTTACGCTCGGGGACGAAAAGAAGAATGGTGCCACACGAAAAACAGAACGTTATTCCGGGGAACCCGGTGCTAAAGAGACAGGAGAAGAGAGCACCATTATAAAAAACATTGATGATCTGGGGCAGCTTGCGAGGTTATGTCGCGAGGCGCGTTCCGGGCAGCCGTTTTCTCTACTGCTCAATACTGTTTTGCCCCGTACCGGCCCTGTTTTAAAGGGATTGGCTTGCGCCCCGACGAAAGATAATGCCTATTATATTATCTTAAACGGAGCACGTGCTGGAAAGGAAACCGGTGAGGGTTCCATGGCCGGGGGCGCTGTTACCCTTCCCGCTGTTTTTGAAGCATTACAGCCACTTTTGGAGAACCCGCATGGGATGTTGCTTACTCACAATCTGAAGCCTCTCCTTAAACTTCTGGTTGCAGAGGGGATCCAGCTTGCCTGCCCCGCCTTTGATACCCGGCTGGCGGCCTATCTGCTCCAGCCAGAGCGCCCGGGGTATCACCTTCCTGTTCTTTTGGAGGAGCATCTGGGGTTATCCCTGCCCCCGGTGGATAGAGGCCTGCCGGCAGAGGAAGAAAGCAGGCAGGAAATCCGTCTGTTAACGCTCTGTTCCCGTCATCTTTTTGCTTTAAGGGATGTTCTCCTCGGCGATCTCGAAAACAGGCAGTTAGAAAAACTATTTTTCGATTTGGAGATGCCGCTGGCGCATGTTTTGGCTAAAATGGAGTTAAGAGGGATTAAGATTGCTACAGAGGTCTGGGATCGGCTTGCCCGGGAGATGGATAGGAACATGTCCGGTATGGAAGAGGAGATCATGGAGCTGGCCGGGGAGGAATTTAACCTCAATTCTCCGCAACAGCTTAGCTATATCCTCTTTGAAAAATTAGGCCTGCCCGTTGTCCGCCGCACGAAGACGGGTTATTCCACTGATGCCCGGGTATTGCAGGAACTCTCTGCCCTACATCCCATCGTGGCCCGGATTATGGAATACCGGACGATGGCCAAGTTGAAAGGCACCTACCTACAGGGTATGCGCAAGTTGATCGATCCTCAGACAGGAAAAATTTACACTACCTTTAATCAAACTGTAACGGCTACAGGCAGGTTGAGCAGCAAGGATCCCAACTTGCAAAACATACCGGTCCGGCTGGCCGAAGGCCGGCGTTTACGGCAGGCGTTCATCCCCTCCCATCCGGATAATCTGCTGTTGGCCGCAGATTATTCCCAGATCGAACTGCGCGTTATGGCCCATCTCTCCCAAGATCCCGGGCTGGTTGCTGCTTTCCAGAAGGATGAGGATATCCACCGGCGGACGGCGGCGGAGGTTTTCAATGTATCCCCTACGGAGGTTACCTCCTTGATGCGTGAGCGGGCTAAAGCAGTAAATTTTGGCATTATTTACGGGATTAGCGACTACGGGCTTGCTCAGGACTTGCAGATTCCCCGCGCCGAGGCCCGCCGGTATATTGAGAACTATTTTGCCCGTTATCCGGGAGTAAAAAAATACGCGGACGAATGCATCCGCCTTGCTCGAGAAAAGGGGTACGTGAAGACTTTGTTGAAGAGACGGCGTTATCTGCCGGAGATCAATCACCCCAATTTTTCCCGCCGGAGCGTGGCGGAGCGTGCTGCCCGCAATACCCCCATCCAGGGTTCCGCGGCCGATCTGATCAAGGCTGCCATGCTGGCGATCGACGCGGACTTTGAACAAAAAGGGCTGGCTGCAGTTATGCTGTTGCAGGTTCACGACGAGCTGGTCTTTGAACTACCTCCAAAAGAGCTGCCCGCAGTTGCCGCCGGCGTAAAAGAGCTGATGGAAAACATCTTTCCTCTGCTCGTGCCTTTGAAAATAGATCTGAAGGCCGGCCCGGACTGGTACAGCCTGGAACCCATTGCCGGGCGCATCTAGATAGTTTTTGGCGGTGATTGCATCTCCTTAGGGCGGGTACCTTCATAATTACCCCATCTAGTTATTCAGTGCTATCCATTATTCAAGAAAGAGGTTGTAAGCCATGCCAGAGCTGCCAGAGGTGGAATGCCTGGTCCGGGATCTGCAGAACTGCCTGGTGGGCAGGAAAATTTTAGATGTAAAGTTTTTTTGGGAGAGGATGCTCTCCGGTTTCTCCTCCCGCGAATTTTGCAGACAGGTTAGCGGACGGGTTGTGCAGAAGATCCAGAGAAAGGGCAAATATATTTTAATCTATCTACGCGCTCAAAAAGTGCTGGAGATACACCTGCGCATGACTGGTGCCCTTTTATTTTATCCGGTTGATGTACAGCCGGGCCGGCATACAGGGGCCGTTTTTTATCTGGGCGGCAAGGCCGCTCTTCATTTTGAAGATATGCGCAAATTTGGTACTTTCAGGCTTTGGGATGAGCAAGAGCTGCCTCAAACCAAGCCTTTTCTTCTGGGCCCCGATCCCCTCGCCAAAAACTTTAACTGCAGCCGATTTCACCATCTTCTGGCCCTGAAACCTCGGGGGGGGATCAAATCCTTTCTTCTGAACCAAGAAAATATTTCAGGGTTGGGCAACATCTACACGGATGAAACTCTTTTCCGGGCGGGGATTCATCCGGCCAGAAAAGTTGGCACTCTGAGCAGGGAAGAGGAAATAGCCCTATGGGAGGCGATGCGTCGCGTCTTACAAGAAGGGATTGATCTTAGGGGTGCCAGCGTCTCTGATTATAGAGATCTGCAGGGCAAGCCCGGGGAATTTCAAAACATGCTGCAGGTTTACCGCCGGGCCGGCGAGAAATGCCCTCGCTGCCGCGGGACTATCATACGCCGTGTAATTGCCGGCCGGGGCACGTATCTCTGCCCTCACTGCCAACTGCTTTAAACGGGTAGGATTTTAAATTCGGAGAGGACAGGCACTAAAAATACAGCTACTTCCATAGAATAATATAACTTTATATGGAGGTGCTGCGGTGTTTGTCCAGTTGTTGTTGCTATGTGCTGCTGTCAGCATGGATGGCCTGGGTGCGGGATTTTCTTACGGGGCCCGTAACTTGAAAATCCCGTTTTTATCTTTAGTGATCATCTCCCTCTCCTCGTCGCTGACCATGGGGCTGGCTATGTTCCTAGGCTGGACCTTTAAGCATTTTGTTTCTTTATTATTGGCCCGTTTTTTGGGCGGTATAATTCTTGTTTTTTTGGGATCCTGGATCGTGTGGCAGGGGCTGGGCAGGGAACAGAAAGAAATTTTCTTAAATTGGGGCGGGCGGCATAGATATAAAATAGAGGATTATGGGCATTCTATTCCGTTTGAACAGAAGCCGGGTCAGATCATCAATCCAGGAAGTAATCCGGCGGGGACGGGGAAGCTAAACTACCTGCGCTTTTTGCTCAAGATCATCTTCTCTCCGCAAGAAGCAGATCTGGATCGTTCGGGGGTCATCAACCTTGGCGAGGCGGTTCTTTTGGGATTTGCCCTGGCTTGCGATGCCTTCGGAGCCGGTTTTGCTGTGGCCCTGGCCGGTTTCAACCCCTGGCTTACCTCCGGCATGGTTGGGCTAAGCAAGTTTATCTTAATCAGCTTCGGTCTTTGGGGCGGATGCTATTACAGGGATAAGCTGAATGCTCTGCCGGCGCACCTTTTTTCCGGGGGGCTGTTGATTTTCTTAGGCTTATTGAATATACTTTGGGGTGGATTTTAATAAAAAATTCTTTTTTGGCAAGTATCTGGGCAAAGGGGGAAAAGATGTTCAAATTGGGCTTGACGGGGGGCATCGCCTGTGGGAAATCCACAGTGGCGCAGATGTTGTCCCAAAAAGGGGCTCTCGTGATCGATGCCGATCAGGTAGCCAGGGAAGTGGTCCTGCCGGGCGAACCGGCCTGGACGGAGATTGTGGAATGGCTCGGGGAAGAAATTTTGCTGGAGAACGGCTGTCTCGATCGTTTAAAAATTGGCAAACGAGTTTTTGAGGATGAATCTGCCCGGCGGAAACTGAATGCTCTGATTCACCCCCGGGTGCGCGACCTTTTTTTAACGCAAAGCAGGGAGCTGGCCCAATCCCATCCACATAAAATACAGGTTTGGGATGTGCCGCTTCTCTATGAGGCCGGCATGGTAGATCTGGTAGATTATGTTGTCGTGGTTTCCTCTTTGAAGGAGCAGCAGGTTAGGCGCCTGTTGGAAAGAAACGGGCTGGCCAGGGAAGAATCGCTGCAACGCATTAATGCCCAGATGGATCTACAGAAAAAAATAGAGGCTGCTGATTTTGTTCTCGCCAACGATAATACCAGAAGATTCCTGCAGGCACAGGTAGATCAATTTTGGGAGAAGTTGCAGAGAATCAAGAGGCATCGGCGGAAACACATGACATGATGGGTGCGTGGGGGGCGTTGTTTTATTGTCAATAATCAATGACAATCGTCGTCTGCTTTTCCTGTTTTTCTGCTTGTTCATCCTCTATCTATCTATTACCAGGGCTACTTTTATCGCTCAGAGGGTCTACCCTTTTCCTTACCGCCAGATCATCTCAAGCGAGGCTCGCCTCAATGGTTTGGATCCGCTGCTGGTTGTAGCTGTAGCCTACGTGGAAAGCAGTTTTGCCGAAAAGGCGCTTTCCACCAAGGGGGCACGGGGGTTGATGCAGATCATGCCCGAAACGGGATCGTGGGCGGCGGAACAGCTTGGCCTGGAAGGTTTTACGGTGGGGCATCTTTTTGAGCCCCGGGTAAACATCGTCATCGGGGCCTGGTACTTGCACAATCTTTTGGAACAGTATAATGGCAATGTTCATCTGGCCCTGGCCGCTTATAACAGCGGCCCCAATCATGTTAACCTGTGGTTGCAAAAAGGGATCTGGGATGGCCGGCTGGAGACACTGCAAAGCATTCCTTTTCCCGAGACCCGTAATTTTGTTCTAAAAGTAGAACGTGTTTACCAGCGCTACCGGTGGATCTACCGGGAAACAGATTACTGCCTAAAATATTAAACATTCCGAGGAGGTAAAAATTATGCACAACGTTACATTAATACCCGGCGATGGGACGGGCCCGGAGCTTACTTCTTCCGTCGTTAAAATCTTTGAAGCAGCGGGAGCACCTATAAATTGGGAGATCAGGGAAGCCGGCTTGAAAACTTTTGAAGAGAGCGGCAGCGTTCTGCCGGAGGATGTTCTTACCTCTATCCGGCGCAACAAGGTGGCCCTGAAAGGCCCGCTGACCACGCCGATTGGGGAAGGTTTCCGCAGCGTAAATGTGGCCCTCAGAAAAAAGCTCGATCTCTTTGCCAACCTTCGCCCGGCCAGATCCTACCCGGGGGTACCCAGCCGTTACGAAAATATCGACCTGGTAGTGGTAAGAGAAAACATGGAAGATCTATATGCGGGCATCGAGCACATGGTTGGTGAAGATGCTGCGGAGAGCATTAAAATTATTACCCGGAAGGGATCGACCCGCATTGTCCGCTTTGCTTTCGATTACGCCCGCGCCCATAAACGTAGAAAAGTTACAGTCGTGCACAAAGCGAATATAATGAAATGCACCGATGGGCTCTTTTTGGACGTGGCACGAGAAATTGCAGGGGAATATCCAGACATTGAATTTGAGGACCGCATCGTCGATAATATGAGCATGCAACTGGTGAAAAAGCCGGAGCTCTACGATGTTATGGTTATGCCCAACCTCTATGGCGACATCCTGTCCGATATCTGTGCCGGCCTGGTCGGCGGGCTGGGGGTGGCCCCCGGGGCCAACCTCGGGACGGATATTGCTGTTTTTGAACCCGTGCACGGCAGTGCTCCCAAATATGCGGGCCTGGACAAGGTCAACCCCACGGCGACCATTCTCTCGGCGGTGATGATGCTCTTCCATCTGGGGGAGGAGGAGACGGCGCAAAAAATCCAGGCAGCCCTAGCGGCGGTGCTCGCCGAAGGCAAGGATGTGACCTACGATCTAGGCGGCACAGCAGCCACCTCGGAGATGACGGCGGCTATCATTAAAAAAATGAAGTAATGTTTATCCGTGGGGGGTATGTCAAAAAGTTGTTCATGAAATATCTATTATGGGTGAAGGATGAATGTTGCGGGTTATGAACGTAGAAGATCACGCAAAAATAATCGTTATAATAGTTATGCTTATCTTTGGCAGCATCGGCGTTTTTATAAGGAACATCGCCCTCTCCTCCGCTGAGATAGCTCTTTTAAGGGCGACGATCGGCAGCATATTCTTGATCGGGAGCAGCCTTTTTTTCAAGCAGGAATATGTTTTTGGATCGCCAAAAAGGGATATACCGCTTCTGTGTATCTCCGGAGCAGCGCTCGGCATTAACTGGATTTTTTTATTCCAAGCCTATGCCTCTACGAGCATCGCCAATGCTACTTTAAGCTATTATTTCGCGCCCATTTTTGTCATTATCCTGGCGCCCCCAGTTCTAAAAGAGAGGCTGACCCTGATCAGGGTGGCCTGTGTTTTTATAGCCCTGTTTGGATTATTTCTTATCGTCAAAGCTGGAAACAGCGATCCTGGCCCCCTATATGATCATACCCGCGGCATCACTTACGGGCTTTTGGCTGCTGTGTTCTATGCCAGCGTGACCTTGATGAATAAATATATCGACAGCCCCAACGGTTTTGGAAACGCACTGGTGCAACTGGTAAGCGCTGCTTTGATCCTCCTCCCTTATGTTTTGCTCAAAAACGGATTAAGTTTCTCCGGTGTCGATGCAAATTCACTTCTTTTAATATTTATAGTTGGCATTCTCCATACGGGGATTGCCTATTTTTTCTACTTCTCTGCAATCAAAGAATTAAAAGGGCAGACGATTGCGGTGTTGAGCTACATCGATCCTGTTTCGGCGGTGATCATCGCCGCGCTTCTTCTGGGAGAGGGCCTAAACCTTCTCCAAGCGGTTGGGGGCATACTGATACTCGG
This sequence comes from Bacillota bacterium, assembly GCA_012798895.1. GTDB lineage: Bacteria > Bacillota > Dethiobacteria > DTU022 > UBA8154 > JAAZMI01. The sequence continues at coordinate 11,646 of JAAZMI010000028.1, read as the reverse complement.
TTCCACTTTTTTTAGCGAAAAATTGGAGCCGGCTGGGAGGGCAGGTTGATGTTGCAGAAGAAAAGAATTAAAAAGAGGATACTTTCTGCGCTGTTTATTTTCTTTTTATTCTTTGGCTGTGCAAATTTTGCAGATGCCGGGGCTACCATCAATCTGGCTGGCAGTAGGATCAACAGTATAAAGATTACGGACCGGGCTTCCGATACCAAGCTGGTGTTGGACCATGAAACAACAATTTCTACCCTGATCGTGAATGCCCCGGTTAAAATTACGGGGCAAGGTATGATAGAAACAGCCCTGGTGAATGCAGATGGTGTATATCTCGAGATGATGCCGTCCGTCTTACATCTAGCAGCAGGGGTTACAGTAGTGATCGGCGGCAAGGAGATCGGTGCACCAAAAGATTCCGGCCCGTCCTCCGATGGCGGCACAGGCGGTGGCGGGGAGGATGATCCCCCGGGGCCGGAGGAACCTACAGAGCCAGAAGATCCTGCGGAACCTACTGAACCCACGGAACCAACAGAACCTGTGGATCCTTCCGAGCCAGATCCTACGGAACCTACTGAACCCACGGAACCAACAGAACCTGTGGATCCTACAGAACCGGCCTGTTGTATCCTAACCTTGGAGGGAGAAGGTTTAAGATCGGAACCGGCAGCCGGTAATGTGGAGAAGGGTACGGAGGTAACCGTAACGGTAAGGGTCCCGGAAGGCAAGCAGGTTGCAACCTTTACCGTGGGCACGGAAGATAGGAAGGATGAACTGGCGGACGGAAGCTATACCTTTATTATTACCGGCGATACAGTTGTAGCAGTAACTTATGAGGATATTCCGGCAATACGGGCTGAATTTTTCCCCACCGGCTGTGTAAGTATAGTTCCAGATCATGCAGATGAAGCAGCGGGCAGAATTTGTACCGAATACAAACTGGTGGCAGATGAAGAGGAGATCCCGTTGTTCGCGGATGATGTGGAATATATCAAGGTAAGATGCAGCGAAGGGGACTGGGAGCCTTTAACCGCTACTGCGGAGGGCACCCTGTGGTTCGATGTCGGAAAAGCAACGGGAAGCTATGAATTTGAAGTGAGATCTACCGGGGGCAAAATATATTATGCTTTATTGGATTGGCAGAAAGAAATAAATGAAATAGAGTTTTTGGCAATAGTCGCAGCAGAAAAAGAAAGATCTGAAACCGAGGATATCTACATAAGGCTTGGGGTAAAGGAAGAAGATGTAGACCCGCTTTTAACAGCAGACAGTGTTAAGCTGATTGCCCGGAAAATCGGGGAAAAATGGATTGAGCCTGCTCTGGATGCAGATAACACCCTGTGGTTGAGCGATAATGCCTTGTGGTTTAAAAAAAGCGAAAAGGATGGCATCTATAAATTTTTCTTGATTACAGACGAAGACATGAAGAGTGCGATGTACAGGGCAACATTGGATTGGAGGGCACCGGAAGGGCCAAAACCGGCAGGGGTAATACAGCTTGCTGCCGGTGATTCCCATTCCCTGGCCCTAAAAGATGATGGTACGGTCTGGGCTTGGGGCTGCAATAGTTCCGGCCAGCTGGGCGATGGCACGACAGAGCATAGAAATACGCCGGTTCAGGTAGGAGTTCAGCCTGCTGGTGAAGATAATAAATTGACAAACGTGCGCGCTATTGCAGCCGGCGGTTCGCATTCACTTGCTTTAAAAGATGATGGTACGATCTGGGCCTGGGGCTGTAATAGCTATGGCCAGCTTGGTAACGGCGCAACAACGGATAGAGCTGTTCCTGTTCAGGTTGGTTCACAGGTTTGCAAACTATCGGGTTTAGAGGCTCTTGCCGCCGGAGGCCTTCATTCTCTGGCCTTAAAAGATGATGGCACGGTTTGGGTTTGGGGCCGCAATATTTCCGGCCAACTCGGTCTTGGTGATGGTGCGACAACAATAAAGACGTTTCCTGTTCAGATCGATGATTTTAAGGAGGTGCGGGCTTTGGCTGCCGGTGATTCCCATTCCCTGGCCCTAAAAGATGATGGTACGGTCTGGGCTTGGGGCTGCAATAGTTCCGGCCAGCTGGGCGATGGCACGACAGAGCATAGAAATACACCGGTTCAGGTAGGAGTTCAGCCTGCTGGTGAAGATAATAAATTGACAAACGTGCGCGCTATTGCAGCCGGCAGTTCGCACTCACTTGCTTTAAAAGGTGATGGCACGGTCTGGGCCTGGGGTAGCAATAACAAGGGCCAGCTTGGTGATGGCACGACAACGGGTAGAGGTGTGCCAATTCAAATAGGTGCTCAAACCGATGGCGAAGGCAAAAAATTGACGGGGATACGGGCCATTGCAGTCGGACATTACCATTCCCTGGCCCTAAAAGATGATGGTACGATCTGGGCCTGGGGCTATAATAGCTATGGCCAGCTTGGTAACGGCGCAACAACGGATAGAACTGTTCCTGTTCAGGTTGGTTCACAGGCTTGCAAACTATCGGGTTTAGAGGCTCTTGCCGCCGGAGGCCTTCATTCTCTGGCCTTAAAAGATGATGGTGCGGTCTGGGCCTGGGGTGGTAATAGCTATGGCCAACTTGGTGACGGTACGAAGGATAACAGAAGAATTCCCGTTCAAGTTATTTTTGAATAGATATCGGGAAGCAACATTGCTATGAGTAAAATCTTAGTGGGGAAAGGCTTTTAAAGAGACTGGATCTGGGTAGAGCAGGAAAAAAGAGGTCTTGTTTCAGAAGAAAGAGGTAAAGCACTACCAGTGCATGGGGGAGTGGAGGCCTCTTTAGAATCAACAAACAGATTAAATTAAACATCCATGATATTGACTAGGCTGAAATTTGTTTCTTAAAACATTGCTGTGCCCGCCTTCAAAGGCGAGCACAGCCTAAAATTTTCCTTTCAATTGACATGCTGGAAAATTGCAGATATAATTATTTTGACAAAAAGCAGGAGGCCTGCAGAATAAATGAAGAGCAGCGAGATACGTGCTATATTTTTAAATTTTTTCCGGGAAAAAGACCACCTCGTTCTTCCCAGTTTCTCCCTTGTGCCGCAAAACGATCCCTCACTTTTATTGATCGGGGCGGGGATGGCACCGCTTAAACCCTATTTTACCGGTGAACAACCGCCACCACACCCCCGTTTGGCCACGTGCCAGAAATGTGTTCGCACCCCGGATATCGAACAGGTCGGCGTAACGGCCCGCCATGCCACTTTTTTCGAGATGCTTGGTAATTTTTCTTTCGGTGATTACTTTAAGGAAGAGGCGATCGCCTGGGCTTGGGAGTTGATCACGGAGGTCTACAAGATCCCCGTGGAACGGCTCTACGTTAGCATCTATCAGGATGATGACGAAGCCTTCTCCATCTGGAGGGATCAGATTGGGCTGCCGCCGGCCAAGATATACCGCCTTGGCAAAGAAGATAATTTTTGGGAGATTGGCCTCGGCCCTTGTGGCCCCTGTTCGGAGATATACTACGATCTTGGGCCCCGCTACGGTTGCGGGCGGCCCAATTGTGCAGTAGGCTGTGATTGCGATCGCTACCTGGAGGTCTGGAACCTCGTTTTTACACAGTTTAACAAAGAAGCAGATGGTAGCTACACGCCTCTGGCAAAGACAAATATCGACACCGGGGCGGGTCTGGAGAGGCTGGCCATGGCCCTGCAGGGAGTCGGCTCTCTTTATGAGATCGATCTGATCCGGCCCCTCGTGGATCATTTTGCCTCCCAAGCGGGAACCGCCTATGGCCGGGAGGAGACAAAAGATATCTCCCTGCGCGTGCTTACCGAGCACCTGCGCAGCGCTGTTTTTATGGCGGCCGATGGGATCATGCCTTCCAACGAGGGCCGCGGCTACGTACTGCGGCGCATCTTGCGCCGGGCGATGCGGCACGGCAAGCTGTTGGATCTAGAGTTGCCCTTGCTCGGTGCAGCGGTGTCACTGGTAGTGGAGATGATGGGGGAGGCCTACCCCGAACTGGAGAAGAAAAGCGATCAGATTAGGCGCGTTATAGACCTGGAAGAGAAGCGTTTTATGGAGACCCTCGAACAGGGCACGGCTATCCTCGCGGAACGGATCGCTGCTTTGCAACAGGGCGGGGAGACAGTTCTGCCGGGGGAGGTTGCCTTTAAGCTCCACGATACCTTTGGTTTTCCGTTGGATCTAACGCGGGAGATCTTGGGGGAAAAAGGCCTCACCCTGGATGAAGAAGCTTTTAATGCCGCTTTGGAACAACAAAGGGAGCGGGCACGGGCTGCTTTCAGCCTGCAGGAGCATCTGCCCGCAGATGCATCTCTATCGAACCTGCTAAAAGGGATCAAGACAAAGTTTGTCGGTTATGAGGCGTTAAGCGCCACCGGGAAGGTGTTGGCTATCGTCGATCCCCGCAAAGGGGAGCTTCTAACGGAAGCCGGGGCCGGCAGTGCTGACGGTGACAAACAAGAGGCTGAAGGCCTCGAATTCTATCTCATTCTGGACAAGACTCCCTTTTATGCCGAGGGAGGCGGGCAGGTGGGGGATAGGGGCCTGATCAAGGCTGTTGCAGGAGAGGCGCTGGTCAAAGATACCTTGCCCGGCCCCGGCGAACAGATTTTGCAGCTTGTATCCATCACGAAAGGCTGTATCCGCACCGGCGAAAAAGTGGATTCCTTTGTTGATGAAGATCGCCGCCGGGAGACGGCTGCGCATCACACAGCAACGCATCTCCTGCACCGTGCCTTAAAAGATCTCTTAGGTGATCACGTGCAACAGACCGGATCCCTGGTAACCCCGGAGAGGCTGCGCTTTGATTTTACTCATTTTGCCGGCCTGGGGGCGGCGGAACTGCAGGGGCTGGAAGAAACTGTAAATGAGCGCCTGCGCCAAAACCTGGTCGTAGAGGCTTCCCTTCTCGAGTTGCAGCAAGCGATGGCGATGGGCGCCACGGCGCTCTTCGATGAAAAGTATGGGGACAAGGTGCGCCTCGTGAATATCGGTGATTATTCCCTGGAACTCTGCGGGGGCACACATACCCGCGCCACCGGAGAACTGGGCCTCTTCAAAATCATAGCGGAAAGCAGCGTAGGTTCGGGGGTGCGTCGCATCGAGGCCTTGGCCGGGGCCAGTGCTTACCGTTACCTCGCTGGGCAGGATGAGATCCTAAAAGATATCTCCGGGCAGATGAAAGTTCCTGTAGAAGACCTCCCTGAAAAACTGGCCGCATTATTGGCTGAGCAGAAAGAGCTGCAGCGTAACCTCAGGCAGCTTTCCCAGAGGTTGGCCCGGCAGCAGATTGAAAAAATTCTTGAACAGACCAATCATTCTTTAGGTGTACCTGTTCTCAGTGCCCGGGTGGAAGCTGAAAGCATGGAGGCTTTAAGGGAATACCTTGATTTTTTCCGGGATAAGATGGGTAGCGGGATCATCGCTCTGGGCAGCGTTGTTAACGGCAAGGTGCTGTTGGCGGCGGCGGTTACACCAGATCTGGTTAAAAAAGGTTTTCACGCCGGCCGATTGATCAAAGAAATTGCTGCCCTTACCGGGGGCGGGGGCGGGGGCCGGCCCGATATGGCCCAGGCCGGCGGCAGAGATCCGCAAAAACTGGAACAGGCTTTGGGAAGTGTTCTCTCTCTGGTTAGAGGACAACAGGAGCCGGGGGAATGATATATTAATAAAGGAAACATGCTCCAATTATAGGAGGAAAGCCATATGTCCAGGGATAAATTTGATCATACTATGAGATTTAATATCCGTGCTGATGAGGAGACCAGTGTCGCGCGCCTGGTTTTGGAAAAAGTCTACATCGCCCTCCAGGAAAAAGGTTACAACCCCATCAACCAGCTCGTCGGTTATTTTTTATCCGGGGATCCTGCTTTTATTACCAGCCACAATAACGCTCGCAGTCTAATCCGTAAATTGGAACGGGATGAACTGTTAGAGGAGCTACTGCGGGCCTATCTGGAAAAAGATTAAATAGATCTGCAGAGAGAAAGGTGATTCCTTTTGGACTACCGGCTGCTGGGGAGGACCGGCCTGACCGTGTCCAGGCTCTGTTTTGGCACGTTAACGATGGGTCCCTTACAATCCAATCTTCCTCTGGCAGAGGGTGCCGCGCTGTTGGAAGAAGCTTATGATTACGGGATCAATTTTTGGGATACGGCGGAACACTACCGCAACTATGATTACCTGCGGCTTGCCCTGAAGAAGCTACAGACTTTGCCCGTGATTGCCACGAAAAGCTATGCCTATGATCGGGAAGGGGCCCGGGCTTCCCTCGAGAAAGCGCGCCGGGAGATGGACATAGATATCGTTCCCCTCTTTCTATTGCATGAACAAGAATCGGCGTTAACCTTGAAAGGTCATCAAGAGGCGCTGGATTTTTTTTTAGAGGCCAAAGCCAAGGGGTTGATCAAGGCTGTGGGTCTTTCCACTCACACTATAGCTGCAGTCCGGGCGGCAGCCGATTGGGAGGGCATCGATGTTTTGCACGCTATCGTCAATTACCGGGGGATCGGCATTAAGGATGGCACTATCGAGGAGATGCTGGCCGCCCTGGCCCGGGCTTATCAAAATGGCCTGGGAATCTATGGAATGAAAGCATTGGGTGGGGGCCACCTGATCGCCACTGCGGAAAAAGCATTCGATTTTGTGCTTAACCGCCCCGAGCTGCATTCTTTTGCCGTGGGAATCTCCAGTCCGGAAGAACTTTTAGTTAATCTGCATTACCTGCGGGGGACAAAGCCGCCGCCGGAGACGGCCCAAAGGCTGGCCCGGAAAAAAAGGCGTCTGGAGATAGAAGAGTGGTGTATCGGTTGTGGCGCCTGCGTGGAAAACTGCCCGCAGGGGGCACTTCACCTGGAAGAGGCCGAGCCCCCCCGGGCGGTCGTCGATGCCTCCCGCTGCATCCTCTGCGGTTACTGCGGGGCCTACTGCCCGGAATTCTGTATAAAAATATTTTAGAGCGATGCGGGAAGTTTAAATTTATACTATGGGCCCGGATTGGAGAAGGATGTTTTTAGATGCGTATTCTGAGCCTGGATGTAGGGGAAAAAAAAATTGGCGTGGCGGTTAGCGATGCACTGGGCATTACCGCCCAGGGCCTCGGTGTGATCGAGCGCCAAAATCGGCGGCGGGATTTTTCCCGTATTTTGCGCTATGCAGAGGAATACGAGGCGGGAGAGATCGTTGTCGGTCTTCCACGCAACATGGATGGCACAATTGGCCCGCAAGCGCAGGGGGTTTTGGATTTCTGCAAAAAGCTGGCCCATGTCGCCGGTGTTCCGGTAGTAACCTGGGACGAACGTTTAACCACGGTTGCCGCCAACCGGACCTTGCTGGAGGCGGATCTCCGCCGCAGCAAAAGGAAAAAAGTAATCGATAAATTGGCCGCAGTTTTTATCCTCGAGGGCTACCTGCGGTACAAAAAGAAGCAAGAGGAAGAAGGTCTAAAGTGAAATTTAAGCTGCCCCTGGTGGAAAAAAAGAAAAGCGGCCCGGGCGACGGCCGGTTTGTGGCCCGGCTTCTGAACCTCCATTACCCGAAAAGCCCCCGGAATCCCTTTATGCTTGCAGTGGCATCATGCTTGCTGTTGGGCATCCTGTTTTGTTGGCAGGTCAATAATCTGCTATTGCCGGTAAGCAGCGGTGGAAAGGAACAGATCGTAGAGATCGACATCCCCCTCGATTCCTCTGCAACCGAGATTGCCGCCATCTTGCAAGCGAAAGGCTTGATCAAAAGTGCCTTTATTTTTCGTCTATATGCCCGCCACCGGGGTTGTGACGCCTATTTTCAGGCGGGGAGGCACCAACTGTCTCCGGGGATGACCCTCGATGAGATCTTGGCGAGGTTGCAGCAGGGGATTGTTCTGGCTGAAGGGGCCCGCTTTACAGTTCCGGAGGGCTTTACGGTGGAACAGATCGCCATGTTTTTGGCAAGGAGGGGCCTGGTCGTAGAGGAGGATTTTATAGAAGAATGCCTCAGTTTCAGTGCGGAAACCTTAGCCTTTTTCCCTCCCGGGTTCCCGGCTGCTGAACCCAACGAATTAAAATATGCTCTCGAAGGCTATCTGTTTCCCGATACATACGAAGTAGATGCTGCAGCTACTCCGGAAGAGATCATCGCTACCATGCTTGGACGTTTTGCGGAGGTCTTCGATGCCAATTATCGCCGGCGTGCCGAAGAGCTGGGTCTATCCATCCACGAAGTGGTGACTCTGGCTTCTCTCATAGAACGAGAGGCGAGAGTGCCGGCGGAGCGCCCTCTTATCTCCGCCGTTTTCCACAATCGCCTCCAATCCGAAGACATGCCCCTATTACAATCCTGTGCTACGGTACAATATGTTCTGGGAGAAGTGAAACCAGATCTGAGCAACGATGATCTGGCAATCGATTCTCCCTATAACACCTACCTCTATCCCCGTCTTCCCCCCGGGCCGATTGCCTCCCCGGGGCGGGAAGCGCTGCTCGCGGCCCTCTACCCCGCAGATGTTGATTATCTCTTTTTCGTCTACAAAGAAGACGGCAGCGGAACACATTACTTCAGCACCACCTTGCAGGAACACAACCGTTACAAAACCTTGGCCCGGCAGAACCGGCAAAATAGCAATGCCAATGATATTTCGTACTAAGTTTGGCTATATAATATGGTAAAAGAAGCCTGTTTGGCCGGCCAAAGAACGTTTTTTCTCCATCAGTTAGTTGATATATTCCCACGATTGAAGTTATGGGTTCTAGGGCCAAACTCCTTGTAAGGGAAAAGGTTGTCTATATTGTTCTGATTGATAGTAGAGGAAAGAACTGCGATTCCCTGTAAAGAAGCAGCCTGGATTAAAGTTGAGGAATAATTTGTTCCCGAAGGGTCAAAGATAGCTTCCTGAGGGATAAAAAGATCCTCGCTCTAGTCCCGGAGCTGCTTTTTGTTATTTTATTGAACAGTAGCCCGATCAAGAGGGATGCCTTCTATATTTTTTTCAATTAAAGGGGCACTTTTGATGAACAGGAAGATCAGGCGACGACATAGGGTTCTGTTTTTGGCGTTTTTTAGCGCCTTGTTTTTTTTGCTTCTCCTCGGACGTTTAACCTATATCCAACTGATGAAAAACGGCGAATTGGCGGAAGGGGCAGTTCGACAGAGAGCTTTTACGATCCTTTTAGACTATAACCGCGGTGATATCCTCGATCGCAACGGTATCTCCCTGCTGGGTGGGAAAAAGGAGAAACAGCTGGTTGTTTTTCCTGCTTTTCTGGCAAAAGAAGAGGCAGGGGTTACTGAACAGGTTTCTGCCTACCTGCCGCCGGTTGCCACCGCGGGAAATCCATTTATCGCCAGGCACGGCCTCGATGAACAGGAAGAAAATATGTTCAAAGAGCTGCAAAAGGTCGGTTTGCTCGTTGTCCCTTGTTGGCAGAGGTACGGCCCGAAAGCGCTGGCCACACATGTGACCGGCCATATTGGGCCGGCTGACGGGAAAGGCCGGGTGGGACTTGAACTCACCTTCAACGATGTGCTGCAGAGCGATTCCCCTACGATCCTGGCTGCCGTGATCGACAATAAAAACAATCTCGTGGATGGACTGGGTTATCGCCTTTGGAGAAAAAAAGAAACTTACAAGCCCTTTGATCTGGTTTTGACTATCGATCGGCGTATCCAAAAAGAGGTCGAAGAAGTGATGGATGCCCGCCTGGTCAGGGGGGCGGTAGTGATCATGGATCCCTTAAACGGGGATATTTTAGCGATGGCCAGCAGGCCCAACTATATGCAGGCCGAACTATCTCGTTACCTCGGCGATCTGGAGCGGCAGGAGGATTTTTTAAAAGCCCAGCCTTTTATCAACCGGAGCATCTTAAGCTATCCGCCCGGTTCTGTATTTAAAACCGTGGTTGCCGCTGCCGCATTGGATAGTGGGACAACCGGGTTGGGCCGAAAATTTTATTGCCCGGGTTATATCCGGGTAGGGGAGCGGGAGTTCCGCTGTCAGCATGGGCCACATGGTGTGATCAGCCTGGCCGATGCCTATGCCTATTCCTGTAATGCCGCCTTTATTGAGCTGGCCCTGGATCTGGGTAGAGAAATAATCTATGAGTATGCCACTGCTTTGGGTCTCGGGGAGGAGACGGGCCTTCCTTTGGGCAATACCGGGCAGGGGGGAGAGGCTAAAGGAAGGATCCCCAGGCCGGGAGAGATGCTTTACGGGGGAGATCTGGCCCTGACGGCTATCGGGCAGGGCCGGGTGGAGGCTTCTCCACTGCAGGTAGCCCGCCTGACAGCTGCCGTGGCCAATGGTGGTCTTCTGGTCGAGCCGCGACTGGTCCAGGCAATCCAAACGAGGCAGGGACTGCTGTTACATAGATATCCTACGGTTTCTCCACGGAGAGTGCTGAAGGTACAGACTGCGGCCAAGCTGCGCCATATGATGCAAGGCGTGGTAGAATATGGAACGGGGTGTGCGGCAGCCGATGACATGCTTGTCTTGGGGGGTAAAACCGGGACGGCCGAAACAAAAAGGTTTTTAGAGGGTAAGCCGCTGGTCTATGCCTGGTTTACGGGCTGTGTTCCTTTGGAAAGTAGCCGGGCCGTAGTTACAGTGCTTATTGAAGAATCTCGGCAGGGTAGCGCTGCTGCGGCATTTAAAGAGATCGCGCAGGCCATAATTCCTTATCTACAGTAGTTTTCAGGTTGATTTAGTGTAAAAAAAGGGAAGGGTGCCGGGGAAGCCGGTTACATCGTGGATGATTTCATTTTTCGTGCCGGCTTAATCCTCTGGAGACAGCATATAAGGCTGCTTGGGTGCGATCCTGCAGGTCGAGTTTATCGAGAATCTGCCCGATGTGTTTTTTTACAGTATGTTCGCTGATGAAAAGAGCTTCGGCGATTGTCTTGTTATTCATGCCCTGGGCCAGTGCCGAGAGCACCTCCAGTTCACGGGGGGTCAACTTGCTTACATTATTTTCCTGAACATCCTTTTCGTAGGACATAGCATGTTGGATCACGGCGGGGTCAAAATATTTGCGGCCCTTGCTTACCAGACGTATTGCGGCCAGCAATTCTTCGGGGAGGGCTTCCTTGAGGATATAGCCTTCCACCTTTAGCGCCATGGCTTGAATTATCTCTTCCCTGTTTGCATAGGAAGTTAAGATAATATATTTACAATTGCTGTTAATCTCCCGTGCCTTTTTGATGATATCCAAACCGTGTTCTTCGGGTAGGCGAAGGTCGACCAGGGCGATATCCGGATCGGTGTTGGCGATAAGTGCCAGGGCTTCCCGGCTATTGGAGGCAAACCCTGCCAATTCAATATCGTCCTCGAGGTTGATAACCATCTCTACGCCCTTTTTAACCAAAGGGTGATCATCGATAATGATTATTTTCATTTTGAATCCTCCTGCTGAATCATTTACTGGCCCGGCAAAGGATCGCTCGGCGGTGGTGTGGCGGGGACAGAACAGTGGACGGTGGTTCCCTTACCGATCTCGCTTTCGATGTTGAGCTTGCCCTTCAGCGTCAGGGCAAGCTCCCGTATGTTTACCAGGCCCAGTTTTCCACCGGTTTTCGATGGTTTGCTGTATAAAGAGACATCAAAACCACGGCCGTTATCCATAATTTCCAAGTTGGAATACAAAGGGTTCATCACCAGCTTGACGGTGATCTTCGAACAGCCCCCGTGTCGCACGGCATTGCTAG
>JAAZMI010000186.1 GCA_012798895.1 Bacillota bacterium | reverse complement strand
TCATCGCTAAAAATTTCTCATGCCCAGGCGGGCGCCTTGATGAGCCTTTTTGCCCTTCCCGGCATTGTAATTTCGATCCCAAGCGGGATCCTGGCCGATTTTTATGGTTCCAAGCGTGTAGGGATGGCTGCGCTGGCGATCACCCTCGCCGGCACCCTGCTGGTTGGGCTGGGGGACAGCTATCCCCTGGTCGTTGCCGGGCGGATAATCTCCGGCAGCGGCGCCTTAACGATCGCCGTTGTCGCCCCCCAGGTTCTGTCCCGTTGGTTTGCGGACGGGAGAGATCTGGGGAAAGCCATGGGAATTTTCAATACAGCGATGCCGCTGGGCACGATTTTTACATTGAATGTATTTGGACGCCTCGCAGCGGCTTCGAGCTGGCGGGTACCAATTCTCCTTACAGCGGTATACAGCCTGTTCGTTTTGTTCCTGTTTTTTTTCAGATATCCAGGCTTGCCCGGAGAAAAAAAACAGCAGGAACAGCGGGAAAAACCGGAATTTAAAGACAGCGTTTATGCTATAATAAGAATCGGATTGCCTGTATGGCTGGTTTCGGCAATCTGGATGATGTATCATACTTTTGCAATACCTTTCCTCACCTTTACCGGTGATTACTACATCTCTGCAGGCTACGATATTAGTTATGCCGGATTTTTGACCAGCCTGTTTATGGTCGGTTCGCTTCTGTTTAGCCCGCTGGTAGGATACTTAACGGATCGGATCGGCAGCGAAGAATATTTTATCGCCGGGGGTTGCCTGGCCTTGTTTGCGATCTTGTTGTTGATCCCCAGGACCGGTTTAAATCCGTTGCTGCTGGGGGGCTTAATCGGTTTTTTTGCTGCATTTGTTCCCTCGCCCGTATTTTCCCTGCTGGCTAAAATATTGCATCCTTCGCAGGTAGGCCTGGGTTATGGCATTCTATCGACTTTTTTAAACCTCGGGGTGCTTGTAGGGCCGTTATTGGTTGGTTTTTCCTATGATCTGACGCGCAGCTACCTCGCCGGGTTTAACCTCATGGCTGTTTTTGCTCTGGCCACAGCCGCAATTGCCATCTTGCTCCGCTTTGTGAACCAATCAAAAACCCGGCGGTGATTTTCTGTTTCAGGGATGATACCCCGGCTGCTCTAGAATCTCCCCTCTGTTTTTTGCCACCATTCACCACTATTGAAAACATCTATAAGAGCCCGCCCCCATATTAATAGAAACTATTTCCCCATTTTTATAAACAGCTCTATACTTAATAATGTAACTTGCTTTTATAATCTACATATTATGCACAGGTGGTGGTAATTAATCTATGAAAAACGTATTGGCAACCAGATGGGGAATGATCATCGTTGGTATGGTAATCGGTATTCTGGCTTCATTGTTGCAGTTTTGGGGCAATCCCGCAAATATGGGTATCTGCGTAGCCTGTTTCGTGCGCGATATTACAGGTGCGCTTGGTTTGCACCGGGCCCCTGTAGTCCAGTATCTGCGCCCGGAAATCACCGGTTTTGTGTTGGGATCTTTTGCCGCTGCATACCTGTTTAAGGAGTTCAGGCCCCGGTTGGGATCTGCACCGATCGTTAGGTTTTTTTTGGGCGTTTTTGCCATGATCGGGGCTCTTTTGTTTCTGGGCTGTCCGTGGCGGGCACTGTTGCGCCTTGCCGGTGGTGATTGGAACGCTATCCTGGGTTTGCTTGGTCTCGCTGCAGGCATCTGGATCGGAACGCTGTTTCTTAAAGGCGGCTATAATTTGGGAGCCACCCACAAAACGTACACCTCTGCAGGATGGATTTTTCCTATAACGATGGCCGGCTTTCTTGTTTTAATGTTTCTCAATCCGAAGATTGCGGGTGAACCCCAAAGCGGTGTTCTTTTCTATAGTCTGGAGGGCCCGGGATCCATGCACGCATCCCTTGCGGTGTCCCTTCTTGTAGGCCTGATTATTGGTTTTCTGGCTCAAAAGAGCCGGTTTTGCACCATGGGTGCCCTTCGGGATCTGATACTCTTTAAACAGGCCCATCTGTTTACCGGGATCATCAGCTTGACCGTAGCCGCCTTTGTCGTAAACCTGGTAACCAATCAGTTTAACCCGGGGCTTATGGGACAACCTGTTGCCCACACCATGCATCTCTGGAATTTTGCCGGGATGGCTCTCGCCGGCCTTGCTTTTACCCTTGCCGGTGGTTGCCCGGGGCGCCAACTTTTCTTATCCGGTGAAGGAGATGGCGACGCTGCCATATTTGTCGTAGGGATGATTGCAGGTGCAGCTTTTGCTCATAATTTCGGGTTAGCCAGTTCTGCCGATGGGGCTACTCCGGCCGGGATGATTGCTTTTGTGGTGGGGATGGCAGCTTGCCTCTTGATTGGGTTTACCATGCAGGAAAAATTTTAGGAGGGATCTTACGAGATGAGTAATATTATCGATGCCAGGGGGTATTCGTGTCCCCAGCCGGTTATTATGACTTTAAATGGGATAAGGAAAATAAAAAATGGCGATATTGTGATCATGGTGGATACTGATACAGCCAAGGAAAACGTGAGCCGCGCCGCCAGGGCGCAAAACTGGGAAATAACCGACATTCAACCTGAAAATGAAGGCTACAAGATTACGATTAGAAAGGAAGGCTGAAATGTTTAGAGGTTTCATGAAAAAGAAATCCGACCTTGATCTACAGAACCAGGATCGGGGCATACTGGTTTTTGAAAACACCACGGAAGTGATCAGGGCAGAAAAGGTATTAAAGAAGGAGGGCTGGAACATTAAAGTGAAGGGCCCTCCTCCTGATCTTCGAAGCGGCTGCGATCTCGTGATCGAATTTCCACTCATAGAGGAGCTGGCGATCATCAGAAGGCTGTCGGAAATCAAAATAAAGCCGCTCCAGGCCGTTCCGGTTGAAAGCGTTCTGCTGGAACCCGTTGATATCTACCATAAAAAGGAGTACGGGAGATACATTATGGTCAGGGCTGCAAACATGAAAATCACAGTAGATCGGAATACGCGGTTGATCGTCAATGTTTCCGGGGGCGGTTGCCCCGACGTTCCCTACCTGGCGGGGCAGATGGTGGACAAAAATTTAAGCAATGCCCCGCAACCCCGGGATATTGGCCACACCCTTTGTGCCTATGCCCTGCAGATCGCCTATGATTGGGTGGTGGAACTATGCTCGGTATAATCGGAACGATTCCTGCAGAAAATTTCCCGCTTGTCTCAGGCACAGTTTCATTAAAAGGGGATCAGATTATCCTTGGGGATGATCGCATTGCTGTAAATAGGGGTACGCCGGCCATGATTGCGGCGGCTCTTAAAACCCTAAGATATATGAACAGGCCCAATCCTTTCTGCTACCTGGTGGGAGACATCGGTAATGGGGAGGGGTGCCGGTCACTCTATAAATATTTAACGGCTCACATTACGGATATCCCCCTGGATACCCTGGCGTTGCATTATTTTCAGCCGGATGTCGGCTTATTTAAGCAGCTATTGGCGGAGATTAACGCCATGCCTACACGGCCCACTTTGATTGCCGATGCCGGATTTATGTATGTCGCCAAAATGGGCGGTGACGCATCGTTTTTTGATCTATTTACGCCGGATGCCGGTGAACTTGCGTATCTGGCTGATGAGAAAGCCCCGCATCCATTTTATACCCGCGGGTTTATATTACACGAAGAGAACCTGGTGCCGGATCTTATAAAGAGGGCTTATCAGCATCACAATGCTGCTTCTTACCTGCTCGTTAAAGGAGCAGATGACTATATTGCAAACAAAGAAGGCATCATAGCAAAGGTAGATAGCCCGGATGAAGAAGTGTTGGAAGCTATCGGGGGCACCGGGGACACCCTGACGGGGATAGT
>JAAZMI010000027.1 GCA_012798895.1 Bacillota bacterium | reverse complement strand
TTGGCGATTGAACTGGCACTTTTGCCACCATTGGGTCATAGAACTCTTCAGATTTTAGCAGCCTGTAAGCAAGCGCTAATATCTTTCTCGCCACAGCAATAATAGCCTTTTTTCTACCCAATTTACCTTGATGTGACCAAAACCAGCTATGGAAACAAGATTTACGTGTGCGTACCGATGCCCATGCAACCTGACATAGAATTGATTTAATATAGGGGTTACCCTTAGTGACTTTACGAGACTTTATCTTGCCTGCGGATTCATCATTTCTGGGGGACAGTCCGGCCCAAGATACGATTTTCTTGACACTGCTAAAATTATCCTGGGGCGTTGCACTTATTTCCGCCATGATTGCAAGGGCTGCAACTTCATCAATGCCAGGTATGGAATCAAGTTGATCAAGCTGAATTTTATAAGGATCCGCCAATTGCTTCATTAAGGCTAAAATAGTATCTACTTCCTCCTTGATTGCATCAATTTTTGCTAGCAGAATCCTTAGATAACAACGTTCGGAATAATCAAGTTTACCAGCAACACTTTCCTGAATTTCGTTTGTAGATCTTCTAACCCTCCAGTCCATTGCATTACTTACATCGGCAGTGGTTAGAACACCTTTTTCAGACAGGGTAATGAGCAATCGTCTACTACTAGCACCCGTAATACTGCTAAGGACAGATGATAGTTTAAACCCATGGGCCTGTAGGAATTTTTCCAGCCTGTTACTGTAACGGGTACGCTCTTGCACAAAAGAGCGATATAATCTTGAGTATTCGCGTAAGTTTCTTATCAGCCTGTTTGGAACAAAACTTGGCTCTAGTAATCCATGGCGAAGCAAGGTAGCAATCCACTGTGAATCCTTGACATCACTCTTGCGGCCGGGCACGTTACGCATGTGGTGAGCGTTGACAACCATAAGACACTGGTAACCATTTAAAAATTGCTCACAGGCTTCGTAAACAGGCCTCCAATAAACACCGGTACTTTCCATAGCAACATTAAAACATTGGTTTTCCATAAGCCAGGCACACATCGCTTGCAAATCGGATTGGGTAGCCCCAAATTTAGCGTGAATGGGAACAGGCTCTTCATCGGGAGAACCTTTAAGGATACAGGCATGAATAACATCCTTGTGCACGTCTAAACCACAGCAACAATCCATTAAAGCAAGCATAATAGTACCTCCACACTAATGATAGTTATTGGTGCAGGGGCAATTGTCTGAAAAAAAATGAAGTTTAATGTGCGTAGTCGTCAATTCGCTACAATTCTCTGTACTCAAAGACAATTAGCCATGTTCTAAAAACGGAGCATACTGAAGTTGGTATCTCCAAACCGTCCCTCGGCTTCACCCTGCACATATATAATATAATATATGGATTGTCTGGTGTACAGGGGCTTTGCACTATCTTGGGGTATTTTCATCCATTCTCCTGTGTCGGGCACCGTCATGGTTGTTCTTTTGTGTCATGGTAACTTTTGCCGCCTATACAAAATAACATATTTATGGTAGAATTTTTAGTAAATGTTACCTGAATTGACAAGATCAGAGTCAGTTTGGCGTTCAAGAATCAAGGGAGGTCAGCTTATGCTGAGGAGTATGAGAGTGAGGAAGGCTGTAGATCTATTTCCCCTTTTTTTCTGTTGTGCGCTGTTGCTAATTTTTATCGCAATGGCTGCGGGGGCTGCGTTTCCTGCAGAGGCAGCCGGAGGAGAGGATCCGGTTAACATAAAGGTAGAAGCTGCTGCGCTTCATTTTCGTAGTGGGCCAGCACTTAGCCATGACCACTTGCAGACGCTCCCGCGGGGAATGCCCCTACAGGTTCTTCTGCATGAGAATGAAGGGTGGCTGCTGGTAAGGCTAAAGGATGGACGCACCGGCTGGGTAATCGGGCAGCATACCGGTTTTTCTCCGACTATGGCAGATAAGCTGCCCCCCGTAATCGGTGAAGAAGCCCGGGTCAGGGTGAATCAGGGCCCCTTAAATGTAAGGTTGGGCCCTGGCCTGAATTTCCAGATAATAAAACAACTAAGCAAAAATACCGCTTTTACAGTCTGCTTTCACGAAGGCAGCTGGTTGCTGGCACGGTTCGCAGACGGTTCCAGCGGCTGGGTTCATATCGATTACACTACATACAACCCGCAGGGGCCCGGCAGTGATAATCCTGCGGGGGATTCCCCGGAAGGGCCGGAAGATCCGGAAAAAAAATCTGATTCTTCACCGGAACAAACGGCAGAGGCGGGTATGGCCTTGGATACGGATAATGAGGAAAAAACGCGGGAACCCTATCAGGTTTCGATCAGCGAAGATTCCCTGCGTTTAAGGGAAGAGCCCTGCCTGACGGGCAAGCCTCTTATCATCCTTTCCCGGGGGACGATTCTTACAGTCCGCGATAAAACAGAGGATAACTGGCTGCAAGTTAGTACATCCGATGGGAAACACGGGTGGGTGGCCGGCTGGTGCACACAGTTACACGCAGGGGAGGAATGGAGCCTTAACCCGGCAGCAGATGGAGCCTTCCGCCTGGCGATTATCAACACAGATGTCTTAAGAGTGCGCTCCGGCCCGGGGTTGCAGCACGCACAGACGGGGAAAGTCTACCTTGGTGATCACATTTTAGTCCTCAAGGAGGAGAATGGCTGGTATCATATCCACCTTCCGGGCGACAGCTATGGCTGGATCTGCGGGGATTATGCCACCATTAAAAACATCGCCTCCCGCGGCGGCAAACCCCTGGTAGAAACGATTACTATCGTGCTCGATCCCGGCCACGGCGGGCAAGATTGCGGCGCCATCGGCTGCACCGGGCTGAAAGAAAAAGGCGTGAACCTCGCCGTTGCACTGCACACCGCCAATCTGCTGCGCAACAAAGGTTTTAACGTCACCATGACGCGTAACGAAGATAAAAGTGTTGCCCTCGCAGAGCGCGTCGCTATTGCAGAGAGAACCGGCGCCGCTCTTTTTGTAAGTATCCACGCCAATTCCAGCGCCGGCAATAAAAATGCCTCGGGAACGGAAACTTATTATTGCCCCGGCAAAAATATTTCCCCCCAGAGTGCTTATCTCGCTTCCTTGGTACAACGGGAGTTATGCAGCGCCTTAAACCTGCCCGACAGGGGCGTAAAAAAAGATTCCTTTCACGTGCTGAGAGAAACCTGCATGCCGGCCGTTCTGGTCGAACTGGCCTTTCTATCCAATGCCGCAGACGAAAACATCCTCCGTTCAGAAGAATGCCTGCAGAAAGCTGCTGAGGCCCTCTACAGGGCGGTGTTGGGCTACTACAACCTTAGGAGGTGATCTATAGATACCCCTGCTACGTAGACGCTATTTTATCATTTCTGCCGTAAAACCTCCTGATTTATCCGTGGGGGGTGTGTCAAAAATCGTACATAATAGATGAGATCTTAAAACAAGGGCGATTAAAGATTGCCCTTGTTTTATTTCGTGTCGATTTTTGCAGGTGTATAGGGGTGATCCCAGATCGCCCGTCGGTTATTTTAGAAAAGTTTTTGGCTCTCCAAAAGAATGGTTACGGGGCCGTCATTTTCGATCTTCACGGACATCTTCGCCTGAAATTTGCCACGAGCTACCGGTAGGCCTTTTTCTGTCAACAGTTCGCAAACACGTTCATAGAAGGCAACTGCTTTTTCCGGGGGTGCCGCTTGTATAAAGCTGGGGCGACGCCCTTTGCGGCAATCCCCAAGAAGCGTAAATTGTGATACGCAGAGCACCTCCCCCGCAACCCTCTGCAGAGGAAGATTCATCTTGCCTTGTTCGTCTTCGAAGATGCGCAACCCGGCAATTTTTTCGGCTATATAGCGGCAGTCGTCCTCCTCGTCGTCGACGGCCACCCCCACGAAAACAACCAGGCCCCTACCGATCTCCCCCACTATCTCCCCATCAACCTCCACTGCAGCTCTGGTCACTCTCTGCACTACAGCACGCAATATTTCACCAACCTTTACGGGGTGTTGACCTCCGTTTGCCGGGATATTTCAACTTCTGCATGACGCCTGACGGAGAAAACATCTTTTACTTTTTTTATGCGGTTCATGATATAAGCAAGGTGGTCCAGATCTTTTACGACCAGGGTCAAGTAGATGATCGCAACCTTATCCCTGGCAATTCGCCCGTTCACGGCGGTAATGCTGACCTTGCTTTCGCTGACGGCATACATCACTTCTGTTAGAAAGTTGGGACGATCCATGCCGGTTACTTCAACCTCCACCGGGTAGGATAGTTCGTTGTCAGCTACCCAGGAAACTTCCAGGTAGCGATCTTTGTCCCCCCCCTCTCTCGCAGTCCGCAGGATATTGGGACAATCCTTGCGGTGTATGGAGATGCCCCGCCCCCTCGTTGTAAAACCGACAATGGCATCTCCCGGCAGCGGGTTACAGCACTTCGAAAATCGCACCAGCAGGTTATCCATGCCCTGGACCTTCACGCCCTGTTTCCCCCTGCCCGTATCCTTCCAGGGCTTGATCTCTACGGGGGGAAGCGGTTTCTTTTCTTCCCCATACTTCTTCCGGTATTCTTCCCGCAATCTGGAGATAATCTGCCGGGCCGAAACGCCTCCGTAACCCACGGCAGCATAGACGTCATCGGCGGAGAGAAGGTTAAACTTCATCCCCACTTCTTCCAGCAGGTGCTCGTTCAGCAGCAGATGCGGTTCCAGCTGCAATCTGCGGATCTCTTTATCGAGGCAGTCTTTGCCTTTGGCGATGTTCTCCTCGCGCCTCTCCTTTTTAAACCAGTTGCGGATCTTGCTCTTCGCTTGGGAGGTAATCACTGTTTTCAGCCAGTCCCGGCTCGGGGTCCCCACCTTGTTGGTGAGAATCTCTACGATGTCACCCGTCTGCAACTGGTAGCCCAAGGGAACAATCCGCCCGTTGACACGAGCCCCCACGCACTGGTTGCCGATATCCGTGTGGATCCTGTAGGCAAAATCGAGGGGCACCGCCCCGGAGGGGAGATTGATTACATCGCCCCGCGGCGTGAAAACAAAAACTTCGTCGGCAAAAAGGTCGATCTTCAGGTGTTCCATAAATTCGTGAGCATCTTTCAGGTCCTGCTGCCATTCCAAAAGCTGCCGCAGCCAGGAAAGTTTTTCTTCAAATTCCCGGTCGTCCTTAACCTTTTCCTTATATCTCCAGTGAGCAGCGATCCCGTATTCCGCCGTGCGATGCATCTCTTCGGTGCGAATCTGAACCTCCAAAAGCTCATTTTCGGCGCATACTACAGTGGTATGCAGGGATTGATACATATTGGGCTTGGGCATGGCGATATAATCGTTGAACTCCCCTGGAATAGGGCGCCAGAGGGTATGCACGATGCCTAAAGCAGCATAACAATCGCGGATGGATTCCACGATGATGCGTACGGCGGTAAGATCGTATATCTCGTTGAAATCCTTGCCCTGACTCTTCATTTTGCTATAGATGCTGTAGATATGTTTGGGCCGCCCCCTAATTTCCACCGCAATTCCCGCTTCTACGAGCCTTTCCTGCAAAATTTTGATAACTTCGCCGATAAACTCTTCCCTTTCACGGCGCTTTTTAGTCAACCGATCGGCGAGGTAATAATATTCCTTTTCATTTAGATAGCGGAAAGCCAGATCCTCAAGCTCCCATTTTATCTTATAGATCCCCAAACGGTGCGCCAACGGTGCATAGATCTCCAAAGTTTCCAGGGAGATCTCTTTCTGCTTGGCATCTTTTAGGTAACAGAGCGTGCGCATATTATGCGTCCGGTCTGCCAGCTTGATGAGAATAACCCTGATATCCCGGGCCATGGCCACCAACATTTTACGCCAGGTCTCCGCCTGATGCTCCTCCTTGGAACGAAACTCCATCCGGCTTAGTTTAGTTACGCCGTCCACCAGGGAGGCGACCTCTTCGCCAAATTCCTTTTCAATCTCTTCGTATTGGTAGGGAGTATCCTCGAGGACATCATGAAGCAAGGCAGCAACGATCGTAATCAGATCCAACTCCAGGTCGGCAAGTATGAAAGCCACTTCGAGGGGATGAGAAATATAAGGTTCCCCGGAGATCCTTTTCTGGCCGGCGTGGGCTCTCAAAGCGTACTGATAGGCCTTTTTGATCAGGGCCCAGCCCTCCTCGTTATCGTTGTATTGTTTGAATCTTTTTTTCAATACTTGCAAACCCATTTTTTACACCCCAGCTTAATTTGCCCCACTTATCATAACAGAAATCAGAACTCTCACTATATAGTATAGATTATGTCACGCCAGGAGTAAAGCCACAGGAACCCCCGTTTTTCCAAGTTCTATCCGGGGAGGTCATTCCAGAGAATCCAGTATTTTATTTCCCGCAGAATTCAACAAAAATTGTTGCCAGGACAGGGTTCTTTTCCATTTATCTTTTTCCAGGCGAAAATCCCGGATCCCGGCCAGATCCTTATGTAGGGAACAGAAATCGTGAACACGGCGCCTTAGAATAATTTTCCGTTCATTCAGTTCCAGATAACGGGCTGCGGCAAGGATCTCCATACTTTTTTTGAGCAGGTGTTCCGTAACCGGAAAAGGAAGCGTTTTTTGTAACTTGCGGGTTGCTTTTTCCCGGGAAATAATATCTTGAGCTCCGATCTCCTTCTGCAAAGAAAAAAACACCTGTTCCAAAGAAAAAAAGGCGGGAACAGTGGCTCGCAAAAGCTTTAAATTTTCCTGGAAATCCCGGCGATCATAGAGCAGGTGCACTGTCATTCCCCTATGCCCCGAGTTTTTTGCCTGCAACCGGGCCAAAATTTCTTTTAATATTTTTTCGCTCAAAGGCAGGTCGTAGAGCACAAAGTGCCCCGGCATCCCGGCCGAACCACCGGTTGGCCAGGCACCCTGGTGGCTGAAAAAAACCCCCGGCATCCCGGCAAAAACTTTAGCGAGACCCTGCCGCCGTTTTACTGTATTTACTAAAACAAGAATTTCTGCACCTTGCCCCCAAAGCTCTCTAATATAGTGCTGCTTGTCCTTTAAACCACGCCGGTCGATAATGTTGAGGCCTCTCTCCCCGCCCCGTCCAGGTTCGGCAGGCGCATGGAGGCAGTCCAGAATCTCTAACTGCAGGGCTTCGTTGCCCCTCCATTCGTCAAAAGCAACGTTGAAGGCCAGATCGATCTCCTGCCCCGGGCTAAGTGGCGGAAGCCTGGTTTTGCCGTTAAAGCTGATCCCCGCAAAATAAAAGCCTTTTTTCTGCACGCCCAGCTGCAGGTGACGCCCCCCTTTCCCCACCTCTCTCTTTCTCTTGAGCTGCCATCTCCTTCCCCAAAAAAGAGGCGGTGGGTTGCCGTGGCCAAATGGCTCCAGCAACTGCAGTGCACGCACCAGCTCCGGGGTAACATCCTCCGGTTCAAGCGGGGCATCCAGCGACAAAGTAGCCGTGGGCCCCTCTTCGCCGAAGAATTCCCCGGCCAGAAGATCCAGCTTTTCCCGCAGCCGGGGGATCTTTTCCCCGGCCACCGTCAGACCGGCCGCCTGGCGGTGGCCGCCGAAACCCAGCAACAAAGTACTGCACTGTTTCAGCGCCGCCTCCAGATCAAAATCGCCAAAGCTTCTTCCGGAACCCTCCCCCCGGCTCTCCCCGTCCTCCCCATTCTCTAGGGCGATGAGCAGGGCCGGGCGGCTGAAGCGCTCGGCCAGGCGGCTGGCTACGATCCCCAAAACCCCGGTATGCCACCCGGGGCGTGCTAAAAGCAGAAAGTCTTGGCCCACCCTCTCCGGCGGCCCTGCCTGCACCAGCGCACAAGCCTCTTTAAGGATCTTCGCCTCCAGTGCCTGCCGGCGATTGTTTTCCGCCTGCAGCTCCCGGGCCAACAGAGAAGCCTCTTCCTTCTCTGCAGCCAGAAGCAGTTTCAAAGCACGTTCCGCATTGCCCATGCGTCCGGCCGCGTTGAGCCTAGGGGCGATAATAAAAGCAATCTCCTCCGCCGTAACTTTTTCATTTTTTACGCCGGCCACTTCCCGGATTGCCTTCAACCCCGGCCGCATGGCTTTCCCCATCTGCTTGAGACCCAAAGCCACCAGCGCACGATTCTCCCCCTTAAGGGGCACCACATCGGCCACCGTCCCGAGAGCCACGAGATCGAGGTGGTTCCAGATCCTGTCTTCTTCACCCCTTCGGCTGCAGAGGGCCTGTCCCAACTTAAAAGCAACCCCTGCGCCACAGAGCGCCGTAAAAGGATACGGGCAATCTTCGCGCCAGGGATTAAGCACCGCACCGGCAGCCGGCAAAACATCCGCCGGCTGGTGATGATCTGTAACGATCACCTCCATCCCCGCGTCACGGGCGTATTCCACCTCTTTTATATTGGTGATGCCGCAATCCACCGTAATGAGGAGGGAGACATCCCGGCTGCGCAAAAAATCGATGGCGCCGCGATTCAAACCGTACCCCTCCTGCAGGCGGTTGGGCAGGTAGAAGAGCACGTCACCGCCCATCTCCTGCAACAGCATAAACAAAATAGCGGCGGCGGTAACCCCGTCCACATCATAATCGCCAAAGACAGCGATGCGTCTCCCCCGGCAAAGAGCGGTTAAAACGATCTGCACGGCACGTTCCATATCCTGCATGGAAAAAGGGGAGTGCAACTGTGCAATGCCGGGGCGCAGAAACGCCTCCCCTTCTTTTACACTGTCAACTCCCCTGTTTAGCAAAACCTGGGCTGCCGGCAACGGTAACTGAAGACCCCGGGCCAAGCAGGCACATAGTTCCACCTCTTGCGGAGACAGTCGCCAGACCCGGTTGAACGGCTGCTTTTTTAGGTTCATTTTCTTCAACGTCTGTTTTCTTCCTTTGTCTATTGTTGCCGGCCCGTAACATCGGCGACCCCTTCGCCACCGGAAAACCCGGCAGCCCCCGTCGCGGCCGCGCCGGGATAACCCCGGTGGGTCCGGCAACACAACCTGCAATAATATTCCAGGCGCTTCGCACTTTGAAACTGTACTTCGCCATAAACCGATAATTTCCTTTATACGGGGTTTTTTTGTCTTTTTCCCGCCGGCTGCCAGGCAAACCACAGAGGGCCGGCGATAAAAAGCGAAGAACAGGTGCCGGATACAACCCCCACCAACAAGGCCATAGCAAATGCTTTCAGATCCAGACCGCCCACAAAATAATTGAAAGCCACATAGAGGGAGACGAGGACCAGCAGAGTGGTCAAAGAAGTATTGATAGAACGGATCAGGCTTTCATTGATGCTGTCGTTAACAACTGTCACCAAAGCCTTCTTGCGGCCGAATCTCTTCATGTTTTCGCGGATGCGGTCAAAGATCACAACGGTATCGTTAATCGAATAGCCGAAGATAGTTAAAATTGCCGCGATAAAGGGGCTGTTCACCTCGATCTTGAAGAGGGAAAAAACCGTTAGCACGGTAAAAATATCGAAAAGGAGGGCTAAAATGGCCGCCAGTGCAAATTTAAATTGAAAACGGAAGGTGATATAGATGATCATGCCGACTGCCGCAAGCAAAAGGGCATAGAATGCCTCCCGCGTCAGCTCCCGGCCAACAGTCGCCCCCACATTTTCTACCCGCAAGACATCCTCCGTAGTCATCTCCGGCCAACGTTCCTCAAAAGCGGCAATGATCTCTTTCCTCTTTGCCTCCGTCAGGCTGGGTGCTTTGATGACCACCTCCCGCCCTTCCGAAGCTCCTTCCCGTCCGGCCCGCTGTAGGGGCACCCCGTCTAAATCAAAGGCAGCCAGTACGGCACGCACTTCTTCCATCTGATATCCCTTGGCCAGGCGCAGATGCAAAATCGTCCCTTCCGAAAAATCAATGCCCAGATTCAAACTGTTTAAAAACAACGAGATAACCCCAACGGCGATGATCACCGCCCCAATAATAAAAACGATGCGCCGGTGTTCCACAAAAGGAAAATTATACTTTCTCATTTTTGCACCCCCCTGAAACCAAGGTAGGCGGGATTCTTAATCAACTGCGAACGAACTGCTAAACGCAACAGAAAGCGGGTTAGAAAAATTGCCGAAAACATGCTGCAGAGAATACCGGTTAAAAGCACCACCGCAAAACCCCGCACGGGGCCGCTGGCCACGATAAAAAGAACCAGGGCAGCAATAATCGTGGTGATGTTGGCATCCAAGATGGCGCTCCAAGCCCGTCTAAAACCGGCGTTAACGGCGCTAAGCGCTGTTTTCCCGGCTTGCAGCTCTTCTTTCACCCGTTCAAAGATCAGGACATTGGCATCGACAGCCATGCCGATGGAGAGAATCAGTCCGGCAATTCCGGGCAGAGTAAGGGTGGTCCTTAGCGCCACCAGGATAAGGAAAACAAGCGCGATATACACCACCAAGGCAATATCAGCCACCAGCCCGGCAAAACGATAATAATAGAGCATAAAAATAATTACAAGACAAAGGCCGATGATCCCCGCCTGAAAACTCAGCCTAAGAGCATTTTCCCCCAGCACTGGCCCCACCGCACGGGTCTCCAACTCCACCAGCTCTACAGGTAATGCCCCGGAACGAAGCATCAAGGCAACATTACCGGCCTCCTCTGCCGTGGGGATACCGGTAATAACGGCCTTACCGTTTTTGATCACACTCTGAACCTTCGGGGCGGATACGAGCTCCTCGTCAAGAAAAATGGCGATGATCTCTCCCAGATACTCCTCTGTAGCTTTGGCAAACTTCTCCTTCCCTTCGGCATCGAACTCCAGAGCCACCTCTGGCTCGCTGTATTGCCCGCGGGTAAAATGTGCTGTCTTCAGATCCGCCCCCGTCAGCAACACCTCGCCGGCAGAATTTTTAAATGTTAGAAGAGCGGTCCTACCGATGATCTCCATCGCCTGGGCCTGATCCTTCAGTCCCGGCAGCTCAATTCTAATCCGTCTGTCCCCTTCGGGCTGCATGATCGGCTCCGTCACGCCCAGTTCGTCGATCCTGTTGCGGATAATGGCCATCGAGCGTTGAATAGCATCGCGATCCGCTTCGGCGTTATCCGTAGACCGGGCCTCTAAAAGGACATAGACGCCACCTTCCAGATCCAACCCCTTTTTTAGGTACCTTTGCCAGTTGCCCAAAAACAATAGCGAAACGGCAACCAGCAACAGCGAAACAAGCACAAAAATAAAGGGGCCAGATTTTCTACGTCTTTTCAAACTCCTTCCCCTCCCCTTCAAAACATCCCATGAACTATAGCTTTAAAGTAGTTGCGTCTCATTGATCACCAGGGAAAAACAAGCAGAAAGATAATCGGCAGCCCGGCGGCAGAGTACCATCCGGGATAGGAATATCTCAAAATACTCCATTACCCTGCATATATAGGTATCGATTGTCAACTCGAGGGTAACTACTTTTTGTTGCGCATCGATCATCAAATTTGCCTCCTGCACGGCATAATTAACGCGGTCGTGGATATCGAAGCGAGTAAAATCCCGGTTGCGGACCCTGGAACGATGCACATCGGCCTTATCAGCGAGGATCACCGCA
The DNA here is from genome assembly GCA_012798895.1 of Bacillota bacterium. Lineage (GTDB taxonomy): Bacteria > Bacillota > Dethiobacteria > DTU022 > UBA8154 > JAAZMI01. The sequence continues at coordinate 10,690 of JAAZMI010000027.1, read as the reverse complement.
GCGGAGATATTGCTCACGACCTGGCCAAATTCCTCGTCATGATTGCCGATCGCCGAGGCAATATCTGCAATCTCCTTCTCATTCATCTCCATGTTCTGCAAAATAGTCATGGCCATCAAGGCCCCGGTGCTATAATGGTGGGTCCTCCCCACCACATTGCCGATATCGTGCAGGTAGCCGGCGATCGCCGCCAACTCTGCCTCGCGAAAGCTAAAACCAAGATCGATTAGGATGCGGCGTGCCGTCGTAGCCACCAGATCGGCGTGGCGTAGACCGTGTTCAGTAAAACCGATCGCCCCCAAATTAATATCAGCCCTGCGAATATAGGTAACCACGGCAGGATCACAACGTACATCCTGCAAGGTAATTAAATTTGGAATCTTGTCCTTTTTCATTTTAAACACCTGCTGTATTTTGTTGATATACACTGTTCTTGTTTGCTTTGTTAACAACAAAAGGGTATGACCTTGACCTTAGTTAATCCTATAAGCATTCGCCCTTTAACTTTTCTTTTCCTGCTGCCGGGCACTAAAATCTGTTACCGTTCTATAACTGTGGAGCAGTAAAGGGTAACGAGCGGTAAAAACAACTGCGGTTCCCAGTATGGCAGGCCGGGCCGTTTTGGTGAACCTTAATCAACAGCGTGTCGGCATCACAATCGTAGAAGATCTCTTTCACTTCCTGGGTATTGCCGGATGTTTCACCCTTTTGCCAGAGCGTTTTCCGACTGCGGCTCCAGAAACAGGTCAACCCTGTTTCCAAAGTAATCTTTAGGGATTCCCGGCTCATGTAAGCCAACATGAGCACATCGCCGTTTTTGTAATCCTGGACGATCGCCGGCAAAAGTTTATGTTTTTCAAAGGCTAAAACATCGAGTCGGGTTGCTTCATCCTTCGTGTTCATCGCTTAAACGCACCTCCAGGCCCTTGTTCTTTAGATATTTTTTTAAATCCCCAATGGAGATGTGGCGGTAATGAAAAACAGAGGCAGCCAGCGCCGCAGCAGCCTTTCCGGCGGTCAAAATCTGCGCAAAGTGCTCCATCTCTCCCGCGCCACCGGAGGCAATCACCGGTATCCGCACCTTCTCGCTCACGGCCCTGGTCAGAGAGAGATCAAAACCATCGCGAGCCCCGTCGGCATCCATGCTGGTTAACAGAAGCTCCCCAGCGCCCAATTCCTCCACCTCGGCCGCCCAATCCAAAGCGCTTTTTTCTGTGGCCTTCCGGCCCCCGTGGGTATAAACCTCCCAGCCCTGCCGATCCCTGTTCCAACAGGCATCGATGGAGACGACGATGCTTTCACGACCAAAAGCCGCGGCTGCCTCCTGCACGAGCTGTGGCTCCTCCACGGCCGGCGTGTTAAACGAAACCTTCTTGGCTCCGGCCTCAAATATCTTCTGCATCTGCTCCAGGGAACGGATGCCGCCCCCCACCACAAAAGGAAGCGAAATCTTCTGAGCAGCAGCACGGATAACCCCCAACAACGCCTCTCTCCCCTCTATAGAGGCTGAAATATCGAGAAAAAACAGCTCATCCGCCCCGGAACGATCATAATATGCAGCCAACTCCACCGGATCGCCGGCATCTTTGAAATCAGTAAATTTAACACCTTTTACCACCCGGCCGTCCTTCAGATCTAAACAGGGAATGATCCTTTTAATCATTTAATATACTGCCCCCCAGAACACCCCGCTTAAATTTACATACGCCACCCTCATTTTGGAGCAGGGTTTCGTAATTTAAAGCAAGAATTATATTCCCACGTGCCTTTACATCACCGTTCTGTCCGGCCGCCACCGGTCTATTATATCAAATAATCCTAATACCCTTTTGCGATATTAGACACTCCGCAGACAAGAGGACGAAAAATTATAACCGATCCCGTTGTCTTGTCTCCCGCAGGGCATCCTGCAAAGAGATGCAGCCGGTATAAAGGGCTTGCCCGATGATGACGCTTTCCACACCGTACTGTTCCAAACCCTTCAAGGTGCGCAGATCCTCAAGAGATGATACCCCGCCGGAGGCAACTACCGGTATCTCCAGCGCTGCAGCCATCTCTTTTAAGGCTTCAAAATTGGGCCCCGCCAGGGTGCCATCGCGGGAGATATCCGTATATACAATCTCCTGCACCCCAAAGGTCTGCATCTTCAAGGCAAAATCCACCGCCTTCTCCACCGAGGCTTCAACCCAACCCTTTACAGCTACGATCCCGTCCCGCGCATCAATGCCCACCAGTATTTTATCGCCGTAGAGGGCAACAACCTCACCGACCAGCTCCGGCTGTTCAACGGCGGCGGTGCCTAAAATAACCCGCGAGACGCCCAGCGCCAGGGCATTTCTTATCGTTTCAAGATCGCGGATACCTCCACCCAACTGCAAGGGGATATCGAGGGCGGCAACGATCTTTTCAATAACAGCCGAATTTACCGGTCGGCCGGCGAAAGCCCCATCGAGATCGACGATATGCAGGTACTCGGCCCCCTCGGATTGCCACCTAAGAGCCATCTCCACCGGATTTGTGCTGTAAACCGTCTCTTTTTCCCGATCCCCTTGTAACAGGCGAACGCATTTTCCCCCGTGCAGATCGATTGCCGGAATTACCAACAATATATCCTGCCTCCTTTTTATCATTTTTACGTAATACCCCCGCATCTAGCACCCTTCTAAAACAAAAACTATCGTCCCCTGCAAACTGCCGTGAACCACTGAAAAAGACAACTTTTATCATCATTGCCGGGGCGAAAAAACTGCCTTGAACATCACAGCTACAAGGTGTTCCGGCTTCATCCCGGAACCCGGAATGACAGGCGCTAAAACCGGCGTTTTCCGGCGACTTTGGGCAGTTAAAGATCGGCCCTCAACCGCGGGTTGCCGCTGCTACGGTTGTCCGGCCAGATAGAAGTGGTTGTGCAGGGTTTTGATAGCCCGGTGCAGATCTTGCTGTTTGATCAAGAGCGAGATGGTGATGTTGGAATCGCCCGTCTGTTTTATTTCGATCTCTTTTTCGTTGAGGGCTTCGATCACCTTGGCCATCACCCCGGGGGAACTATGCATGCCCGCCCCAATCACGGAGACTTTGGCACATTCCTTCTCCAAAGCATAGTTAACACCCAGTTTCCTGAGGATGTCCTCCACTTTTGGGCTGTGTTCTTCCTTGACCGTGAAGGCTTTCATTAGAGGAAAGACTGTGATGAGGTCGACGTTTACCCCGGCGGCACCGATCTGCTGGAAGATAGCCAGTTCCCGGGCCGGATCTGGCCGTTCCAGTTCAACCATAAATTGAACCAGATTAGTATAGTGTGCGATCCCTGTCACGGCACGGCCGCCGTGACTTCCATAATAATTTCGCCCCCCCGCAGCCGATTCCGCCGTAATCAACGTCCCACTGCTGGGATCTTCCAAGTTTTTGACCACCACACAGACATTGTTGCGCATGGCCACGTCCACCGCCCGGGGATGAATAACCCTGGCCCCTTCCTGCGCCAACTGGAAAACTTCCCCATAAGTAATCTGCCGGATAACGCGTGCTTCCTTTAAAATCAAAGGATCGGCAGTCATAATACCGGATACATCTGTATAGATCTCCACCTTGTCTGCACCCAGAGCCGCCCCCAGGATAACAGCCGAAGTATCGCTGCCGCCCCGGCCGAATGTATTGATTTCATCCCGGGGGCCGGCGCCCTGAAAACCGGCCACGACAGGAATTTCACCCTGTTCTAAAATCTCCAGGATCTTCGCCGGCTGGCAATCGGCCACTTCGGCTTCGCTGTAGTTCCCATCCGTAAGAAAACCCGCCTGCACGCCCGTGAAAGCCCGGGCTACAAGGCCCCTGCTGCTTAAAACCGCCGCCAGCACCGCGGCAGAGATGATCTCGCCGCAGGACATGACCAGATCCAGTTCTCGCAAGGGGGCATCGCTGTGTTCCTGCAAAACGAGAGAACGCAGCGTATCGGTAGCGTAAGGATCGCCATTGCGCCCCATGGCGGAGACCACTAAAGCCACCCGGAAACCTTCATCCCGAGCTTCCTGCACACGCCGGGCAATCAACGCCCTTTTTTCCGGCGTGGAGACTGAAGTCCCTCCATATTTCTGCACTAACAGTTTCATTTCTTAGCTCCCCCCCCGAACACTAGATCAACAGCTCGGCAATCTGGATGGAATTTGTAGCCGCACCCTTGCGAATATTATCGGAGACCACCCACATATTCAGGCCATGGGGCACCGAACGATCGACGCGAATCCGCCCGATAAAAACCTCATCCCGGCCCACGGTGTCCACTGGCATGGGGTAGAGAAGTTCTGCCGGATCATCCTGCACGATGATCCCCGGCGCCCCGGCTAGAACCTGCCGTGCCTCACCGGGAGAAAGAGGTTTTTCAAGCTCTGCATTAATCGCTTCCGAGTGACCGTTAAACACCGGAACCCGCACTGTGGTCACCGTAATCGGCAGTCCGGGCAGCCCCATGATCTTGCGCGTTTCGAGGATCATCTTCAGCTCCTCTTTCGTATAGTCATCCTCATCGAAAACATCGATCTGGGGAACCATATTAAAGGCAATCTGGTAATGCCTGGTAGCGCCCTGATAAGGAATCCTCTCTTTTACTACCTCCTGATCCTTTAAAACAGCAAGACTCTGTGCCGTCAGCTCATCGACCGCCTCCCGGCCCGCGCCCGAAACCGATTGGTACGTTGCCGCAACCACTCTTTTCAATCCGGCGGCAAGCTGCAAAGGCTGCAGCGCAACAACCATCTGGGTCGTCGAGCAGTTGGGATTGGCCAGAAGGCCCTTGTGCCGAAGTGCAGCCTCTGCATTCACTTCAGGAACGATGAGGGGCACCTCCGGCTCGAGGCGAAAAGCGCTGCTGTTATCGATCACGATCGCGCCCTTCTCCACCGCCTCCGGCGCCAGCTGCCGGCTGATCTCCCCACCCGCGCTGAAAAAAGCGAAGTCGATCCCTGCAAAGGATTCCGGCCGGGCCTCCTCCACGGTGTAATCCTTCCCGCCAATTGCGATCTTCTGGCCGGCGGAACGGGAGGAGGCTAGCAGTTTCCACCCCTTTATCGGAAATTTCCTCTCCTGCAGCACCTCGATAAAAGTCTGGCCGACCATCCCGGTAACGCCGACAACAGCCACATTGTATCCGGCCATGAACACCAACTCCTTGAAAATAATGATGGATCATCGCGGAGCAGCACGGGAGCCGCCCCCACCCTTTAAAGATTATTGTAATAATAATATATTAAACCGACAAACGCCCCGCCACAGAAAAAATAAACCAATTATAATTTTTCCGCACACGTTAGGAACGGCCTGGAAACCATTCCCGGGATCTAACGATTAACGGTACTCTACCGCCCCCTGCAGGCGTTCCATGGCTTCCTTAAGCCTTTCTTCATCCACAGTCAACGCGATGCGGAAGTACCCTTCTCCATGGCGGCCGAAACCCCGGCCGGGGGTAACCACCAGGCCCGTTTCCTCCAACAGATGAGAAACGAACTCCTCCGAGGTAAAAAAGCCTCGCGGCACAGGAGCCCAGACATAAAAAGTAGCCCGGGGGGCTTGCAGCGGCCACCCCGCCTCCTGCAGCGCTTGAACCACGATATCTCTTCTCCTCTGGTATTTTTCACGCAGTTCTTTCAGGAAAGGTTCCATCTGTGGGTTGGTAAAGGCCTCCAGGCCTGCATGCTGCACGGCTTTAAAGAGGCCGGAATCGATATTGGTCTTGAAGCGGTAGAGCGCTTCCACAGCCGCAGCCTTACCTACGGCATAACCGATCCGCCAACCGGTCATGTTAAAAGTTTTGGAGAGAGAGCCGAATTCGATGCACACATCTTTCCCGCCTGCAGTCTCCAAAAAACTGGGCGGTCGGTAATCATCAAAAGCAATTTCGCTGTAGGCGGCATCATGACAGACCAGAAGATCGTTTTGGCGGGCAAAAGCGGCTACCGCCTCAAAAAAATCCGGCGTGGCCACCGCCCCGGTGGGATTGTTGGGATAATTTAAAAATAATAGCTTGGCCCGCCGGGCGGTCTCTGCAGGGATGCTCTTCAAATCCGGCAGGAAACCATTTTCCTCCAACAGGGGCATCTCATAGGCCTCCCCGCCTGCAAAAAGGGTGCCGATGCCATAGACCGGATAACCGGGATCCGGCACCAGATTAACATCCCCGGGGTCCGTAAAACAGAAGGAGATATGAGCAATCCCTTCTTTGGAACCAATCAGCGGCATTACCTCGCTCTCCGGATCGAGCTCCACGCCATGCCGGCGGCGATAATAGTCTGCCACCGCTTCCTTGAAAGACTGCACCCCCTCGTCCGGGGGATAAGTATGGTTGGCGGGATTGGCCACCTCTTCCTGCATGCGTCGGATGATGTAATCGGGGGTGGGGGAATCCGGATCGCCGATCCCCAGTTTGATGACATCGATCCCCTTCTGCTGTGCCTTCTTCACCTTTTTATCTATCTCCGCAAATAAATATTTAGGCAGCAAACGGATGCGTTCGGCAGTGTTTTTCACGGTTTTATCAGCCTCCTTAAATATTATCAAGAGCGATGCGGCCGGTGAAAACCTCTTCTGCCGGCCCCTGCATAGATACGCTTTGACCCTGTTCCCAGACTATCTCCAAGGCGCCCCCGGGAAGATTGACCCGCACAGCGTTGGCCAGGCGGCCCGTCATAACGCCGGCCACAACTACGGCGCAGGCACCCGTACCACAAGCCAGCGTAGGGCCCGCCCCCCTTTCCCAAACCTTCATCCTCACCTCTCCAGCATCGATTACCTCCACAAATTCCACGTTGGTCTTCCGCGGAAAGAGGGGATCATTTTCCAGCTTTGGCCCCCAACTCTGCCAGGGTATCCCCGCTAAAGAAGGGACAAAGATCACGCAATGCGGGTTACCCATGTTCACCGCAGTAAATTCAAGCTCTTCATCATCCACCACAATTCTTTCGTTCAACGCCCGGCGGGCGGGGCCGGCAAGAGGTATTGCCGTGCTCTCCAGCATCGGTTTCCCCATATCCACCTGCACCGCCTCTACAGATTCGCCGCGCAACTGCAGGCTAACCTGCTTGATGCCGCCCAAAGTTTCAAAAGTAAAGTCTTGCTCCCGGGTTAGCCCCCGCTCCCAGACATATTTGGCGAGACAGCGGATGGCATTGCCGCACATCTCTGCTTCGCTGCCATCGGCATTAAAAATCTGCATCCCAAAAGAAGCAGGGCGGGAGGCAAACAAGATGACCAGGCCGTCGGCCCCCACCCCGAAACATCTCTCACAAAGCCGGGGGGCCAACCCCTGCAAAAGATCGGAGCCCCACTTGCCCTGCAGGTTATCGATGACGATAAAATCATTGCCCAACCCGTGCATCTTTACAAATTCCATGACTATCCCGCCTTTTAATATTACATTTCACTAAACACCAACGCTGCAATTCCTAGTATTTTAGGGTGCTGTTCAGTCCGCTGCCCGGCACAGGACAGCTCAGCTTTCCTGCAGGGCCACGAGATCGGCATTGGTTTCCCGTCGCACGACGAGGCGCCGCTCTCCGTTGCGGACAAAAAGCACGGCCGGCCGGGGATGACAGTTATAATTGTTGGCCAGCGCATAACAATAGGCCCCCGTACTCAATGTGGCCAGGATATCGCCTTTTTCCACAGCCGGCAGATAGATATCTTCGATAAGCAGATCCCCGGATTCGCAGGCCTTGCCGGCAATCGTCACCTTTTCGACAGGATCCTGTCCCGCTTTATTGGCTAATACAGCCGTATAAAGCGCCTGGTAGAGGGCCGGTCGGATATTATCCATCATCCCGCCATCCACAGCACAATAACGCCTGATACCCGGTATATTCTTGATTACCCCGATCCGGTAGAGGGTAAGCCCCGCTTCACCGACGATCGAGCGACCCGGTTCCAACAGCAGTTCGGGCAGGGGGTAGTTTTCCTTCCCGGCCGCCTTCTCCACGGCGCCGGCAACTTCCTGTACAAAAGTTTCGATGGAGGGAGGCTTGTCCTCCGGCTGGTAGCGGATACCCAGCCCCCCACCCATATCGAGCTCGCCGGCAACGTAGCCGGTTTCTGCCCGCACATCCGCCATAAAACGCAGCATGGACTGCGCTGCCAATCCAAAAGAAGATATCTCAAAGATCTGCGAACCGATGTGGCAATGAAATCCTTTAAGTTCCAAAAAGGGGGCGGCAGCCAAAACCCGGCGGACGGCTTCTTTGGCTTCTGCAAAACTCAACCCGAATTTAGAATCATCCTGACCTGTCTGGATATAGTCATGTGTACGTGCCTCCACCCCGGGCTTTACGCGTAAAAGAACCGCCGTTTTGTGTTCTTGTGGCTGTACAGAACGTATTAGCCCCAGCAGCTCCTCCAGCTCGGGCAAGCTGTCGATCACGATGCGCCCCACCCCGGCCCGCAAAGCTTCTTGCAGCTCTTCCCCGGTTTTATTATTACCGTGAAAGTAGAGATCCCCGGCCGGGAAACCTGCCTTCAAGGCTAGATAGAGCTCCCCCCCGGAGACAACATCCAGGCCCAATTCCTCCTCCTGCACCAGCTTGGCCATAGCCAGAGTGAGAAAGGCCTTGCCGGCATAGATCACCTTCCCGCCGCGCCGGTAGTATCTCTGCAAAGCCTGCCGATAACGGCGGCAGTTGGCCCGGATCAACCCCTCATCCATCACATAGAGCGGCGTGCCAAATTCCGCAGCCAGTTCCACGGTGTCGCAACCGCCGATCTCCAGGTGCTGCTTATCGTTTACCTGCAATATACCGTTTAAAAACACTCCCTCCAAAACCCCCCAGAAAACAATAAACGACCAAACAGGTTTCACTGCCAGCCGTTTATTGAAATTAATATTTATACATAAACAGCCCCGCAAACCTCTGTAGCCCCAAGTGAGATAGCGCTCCACCGGAAAAAAAGGGCTTCTTTTCCCGGTGACAGTTTACCAGTTGTTCACTGGCAAACCAGCTTTCAGCCCCGGAGAAGAAGCTGAAAACTTCGGCGGCGAAACCTTTCTGCATGGGTCATTAAATCCCCGTTTTCCCCATGCTTACTTATTTCCTGCCGCACCTCTACCCCACCTCAGGAAAGAGATGAGGCACTTTTTGACATAATTTCTTTTAATCGGGCAACTGCCCGCCCCGGCCAACCACGGCGGTGATAACTGCTTTAAAGCGCCTGCCGGCCTGAAATTTTTTTTCCTGCCCTCTTAAAATCAAGAAGACCAGCACCATGCCGGCCAACCCCAGGGCCAAGCCCCCCAGATCTGGGCTTAGGCTTAAATTTCTGCCAATCAGAAGGTTGCGGCCGGCAAAGAGACCGGCCAACAGAGCAAAGACCGGGAGAAGGTAGAGCAGAAAGGCAGCATAGAGCACTTCTTGTGTACGGGTTTCCAGGCGCACGATTTCGCCCTCGCGGGCCCCAATGGGGTTTATCACCTCTACCAGTAGATGCCCCCTCAGCGCCGGATCGCCGAAGAAACCGATACAGGCCCCACATCCCTGGCAGGCCTGGTGCTGATGTACTTTGACCAACGCCTTATTTTCTTCTGTAATTTCCACTACTTGCCCGAACTGTTCCACTCTTTTCACCTGCTCCTTTTCACCAGTATAAACGCTCCGCAAACGAAAATCAAGGCTTGAGGAACGATGCCTCTTTTTTCCGGATACTATTTCTTCTCTGTACTATCCCCGGCACAAAGCCTTCTCATACAACGCAATAAGGCGTCACCTGACATAAACCAGAACTCTTACGGCAGGTGACGCCTTATGCGCTATTAATTTGGGTGGTTAACACCATCATGCGTCGCTATCAGGCAAACGCCTCCGGGATGCTCTTCAGTGTGGCATAGCTGAAAACCGGCCCATCCTTACAGACGTAGAGATGCGCCACGTTACAGCGGCCGCACTTTCCGATACCGCATTTCATCCTGTTTTCCAGTGTAGTATAAACTTGCTCATCGGTAAAATTCAGCTCTTTTAAGTTCTGCAGGACGAAATTAATCATCACCGGCGGCCCGCAGGTAATCGCAATCGTATTTTCCGGCGAGGGGTTTACGTCCATGAGAAGCGAAGGAACGAAACCTACGTAATATTCCCAGCCCTCCTCTTCGATATCGATGGAGAGATGGTATTTTACATCTTCCCGGCCCTCCATAGCCTTGAACTCATCCTTAAAGCAGAGATCCTCAGAGGTCCGGGCCCCGTAGATCAGCTCGAGGCCTTCATAGTCACCCCGGTTGGCCTTGACGTATTCGATGATCGGGCGCAAAGGGGCCTGCCCGATGCCGCCACCGATCGTCAGGATATTCTTGCCTTTCCATTCATCTACCGGAAAACTGTTGCCATAAGGGCCGCGCACAGTCATCTTGTCTCCGGCCTCCAATTCGTGGAGCGCTTGCGTAACCTTGCCGGCACGCATCACGGAAAAGCGCAGGTACCCTTCCTCCGTGGGAGAACTGGAGATAGAGATCATGCTCTCCCCCACACCCAGAATACCAATCATGGCACATTGCCCCGGGCGATGTGCCCAGTTTTCCCTCGCTGCATCATCATCGAGGACAACTTTAAAGGTCCTTATAGCCCGATCGCCGGATGTCTCCTGCCAGGTATCCTCAATGGTTGCTATTTCAGGTTTATAGGGATTAGCGTAATCTTTCATATTGCCTCCTCCTTAATAACCTCTG
>JAAZMI010000185.1 GCA_012798895.1 Bacillota bacterium | reverse complement strand
AGAGTTCCCAGAGGCTTCCCCCCCGGTAAGGAGAAAAAAGCAGCGCAAAATATTCGCTGTTGATCGCGATCTCTTGAAATCCATCGTAATCCCGATCGGTAATTTTTAGTTCCAGCCACCTATCACCGGAATACAGAGAGCGCACGATTAAATTTTCGGCTTTGATCAGGTTTTCGTAGATCGCCGCCCGTAAAAAATTTAGATAGAGCCCGCCGAAAACCCCGTGCCAGTAGGCACAGTTACATTGCGCCGCCCAGATATATTGGCGTGCCTTCTGCCGCACCTTTTTCCGCCGCACTTCGGGCAACCTTTTGCGCACAGCCAGCATCTTTTTATGCATACGGTTGCTTTCCGGATAGCGTATCAGAAAATTTCGCCAGAAACCTCCCGCCCATTTTTTCATCTCACGATATGATGCAGCCGGTAGATATACCCGCCCCCGGGGGGGATATTGATCCAGATATTCGCTAAAAGTGGTCGTGCGCAACCAATCCTTATTATCAGTCAAAGACTGGAAAAAACCTTCCAGCCAGCCTTTGGTATAGACATGTTCGTGCGTTCCGGGCCAGACGCCAAACTTCTCTCCGTCATCGGCCAAAACGGCCAATGAACCGGCATCCTCCTCTGCCAAATGCCTTAGATGGGCCAACGTATCCTCAATCTCTTCAAAGGGGATTAGATAGCGGAGTTTTTCGCTGATGGGGAAAATTTTTATAGGGCAACCTTCCTCTTCTGTTAAATAGTAACCGCGTAGCTCTTCACTTTTTAATCCTAATTCTTGAAAATGAGCATCATCCACCACCACGTACCGAATCCCGGCCTGGAAGAGCGGGCGGGCAAGATGCGGTTCCCAGATACGTTCCGCCAACCACATCCCTCGGGTCTCCGTTCCCAATTTCTTGCGCAGGTAACGGGTGAGCTTCAAGATCTGCCCCCTTTTGTCGCTGTCGGGTATGATGGGCAAAATCGGTTCGTAGAAACCGCCGCCCATGATCTCCACCTGTCCCCTCCCCACCATCTCCCGTAAAGTATCGAAAAACGAAGGTTCATTTTTTTCGATCCACTGCAAGAGGATGCCGGAATAATGCAGAACAGCCTTGACCTCCGGATAGCGGGAAAGCATCTCTAAAAAAGGAGCATACGCGTTCTGAAAGGCGGATTCAAACACCTCCGGCAGGTTGCCCACCGGTTGATGGTTGTGCAGGGCCAAAATAAAATAGGTCAGTTGTTTTTCCGGTTTGTCTCCTGTCTCCTCTTCCAATTTGTTTCTGCGCAATGTAGAACTTTCCTGAATTGGCATAGTAAAGACGACTCCTTTGTTTAAAATGGATTCATGATTCCTGTTTATTCCCTAATAAACTGAGCCGCTTCTTCCGGCCTCGATACGTTAATAAAGGTTCCCGTAGCCATCTCTAATCCGGCCACAATGGTCAATTTGGGGATGATCTCCAGATGCCAGTGAAAATCAGGTCGTTCCCTGCTGCGCAAGGGGGCCAGGTGAAAATACATATTGTAGGGCGGATCATCCAACTTGTCGCTCAGCAGGGTCATAAAGCTTTTTAGCAGCGGGGCCAGCCTCTCCTCCCAACCCTCCGGGCCTTTTTCCAGAGAAGATACATGTTGGCGCGGCACGATCCAGGTAGTAAACGGAAGCGGGGCCGCAAAGGGAATATAAGCCAAAAAAAATTCATTGGAAAGGACCACCCTTTCCCCCGTTTTTTCTTCCTCCTCCAGAAGAGTGCAAAGCAGACAACGGCCTTTTTCGTCATAATATTCCCGAGAGCGCCGGTATTCCTTTTCGAGCAGTGGGGGAATGTAGGGCAGGGCGATGAGCTGCCCGTGGGGATGCTCGATGGAAGCCCCGGCCTCCCGGCGATGATTACGGAAAATCTGCACGTATTGCAACCGAGGGTCCTTCGACAGCTCCCATAGGCGTTCCTTAAATGAACGCAGTACCAAAATCAACTCCTCGACGCTTAGATCCGCCAACTGGCGGTTGTGATCCGGCGTTTCGATGATTACTTCGTGCACGCCGTAACCAGTAAAATTTTGGAAGAAGTTCCATCTATCCGGTACTCTTCCATCAAGCTGTTCCCCATCCAGACGCTGTTCTAAAGCCGGAAATTTATTGGGGATAATCCGCACAGACCAATCCGCATTCAAAACATCAGGATCGTTGGCGTGCTGCCGTTGGAAATCCCCCCGGTAAACCAACACCTCCGGCGGTGTCATGTGTTCATTGCCGGGGCAAAAAGGACAGCTTTCTACCCGTGCCGGCAAAGGATCTTT
>JAAZMI010000184.1 GCA_012798895.1 Bacillota bacterium | reverse complement strand
TCATCTCTTTTTCGAGAAATTTCCAGGTATCCTCGGCGTTGGTCCGCCAATTGGTGGGACAGGTTGAAAGTGCCTCTACTACAGAGATGCCCCGTCCCGCCTGCAGGTTTTCAAGACCCTTTGCCAGTAGGCGCGACAGGCGCCGCACCTGGGAGACCGACCCCCGGGCCACATAGGCGCCTGGGGGGGCAAAGGAAGCCAGCATCTCCGGGCCGCGCAGGGGATAACCCTCATCTTCCGGCCTCCGCCCCGCGGGGGTGGTCTCCGTTATCTGCCCGGGCAGGGTCGTGGGTGCCAACTGCCCGCCGGTCATCGCATAAGTGGTGTTATTGACGATGATGACCATGATCCGATCGTTGCGCAGCGTAGCATTGATGAGGTGTTGCACGCCGATGGCATAGGCGCCGCCATCGCCCATATAGGCAATGCCCAACAGATCGGGGCGCACTCTTTGCGCACCAACGATAAAGGGCACCGTCCGCCCGTGATGCGTCTGCACCGTATCCAGATCGAAAAAATCCCAAGACAAAAGGGAACAGCCGATATCACAACCAAAGAGAACTCTGTCGGCAACCTCTAAGCGATCGACGGCCATCCCCAGCGCTTTTAAAATTAACCCGTGCCCGCAACCGGGGCAAAATTTGTGCGGCTTCGTTTCACGCCGCCAGCAGCGCGGCATGGAGAGTTCTGACATAGTTTCCCCTCCTGTTTTAAAATAACAAGACATGCGATCAAGGGCATGACATGGCCGGTTCGGGTCATGTAACGTACAAAAATATCGAAAGAGCTATTAAACAAAACCTTCGTTATGGCCGGCCCAGGCGCGTCCTTTCCTAAATCCACTTTCCGCCTTGCGGCAGGACCTCGAAGATGATCTTCGCCTCTTGGACGATCTCCTGGGCGGTGATCCCGAGGCCGGGGCGAAGATACGTATAGATCTCCATCTCTTCTCTTCCCCTGTTGCTGCCACCCAGGGCCATGCGCACCAGGGCAGCCAACTGCCCCCAGGCTGATTCCACGATCAGGAGGCGGGGGCAAGCAGACAGAGTTCTTTTCAGATCTGCCTCCGGGAAAGGGCGCAAAGTCAGCGGCCGGAAGTAAGCGGCCGGGAAACCGTTTTCCCGCAGCTCCCCCACCGCAGCGCGCACGGTCCGGCCCACAATGCCGTGACCGATGATGACCAGCTCCGCGCCTTCCAGGTATCCCTCTTCCTTTTCGGTCAAAAAAGGAACCGCCGAATAATAGTCCACGATGATCGGGCGCAGCGCATCGTACAGCTCTTCTTCCACCGAATAAGCGTTGCGCCAGTGGGCCGGTTCGCGGTCTGTGCCGGGCACCCCGGCCCGGCCGACCAGAGGATGGGCATTAGCAGGCTGCAGCCCCCTCTCTGCAGGATCGTAGAGCGTCAGCGCCTCCTTCATCTGCGCCTGATAGCCGTCTCCCAAAACAAGGGTGGGGAAACGATACTGCCAGGCCGTACGGAAAGCCTTGAGCGTGTAATCATACATCTCCTGATGACTGCCGGGAGCATAGACCACGCGCAGCCCTTCGCCGTTGCCCCCGAAAGCAGAGAGGAAAACCTCCTGCTGCGAATAGATCACCGTAGCCGTGGAAGGCCCGCCCCGCTGTTGCACCACCAACACCAGGGGCAGGCGCATCATCTCCGCCATGGAGAGCGGCTCCTGAAAGAGCACGGTTCCCGGGCCGGAGGTTGCCGAAAAACTGCGGGCACCGGCCATGATCCCCCCCAGGGTGGCAAAACCCGCCGAGAGTTCATCCTCCGTCTGCAGAAAGCGGCGCCCGTAACGGGGGGCCAGGCGAGACCAGAAGTGCATAATTTCGTTTTGCGGCGTAATGGGATAACCACACAAGAATTCGGCCCCTCCGGCCAGCGCCGCCCAGACAACCACCTCGTTCCCAGACATAAAGGCCCTTTTCTCCCCGGCGATAGGCAGGGGATAGCTTTGATCTGCTTGATCTAAGATTTTAGAATCTTTTAGGGCTTTACCCGACATGCAGCCGCCTCATTCCTTTTTACCCCTTTACTCCCTCTCTTCTCCTCCCTATTACCCTCTGATTTTCCTTTAATTGTCTCTCTCTATACTTTCCGGTAATGCTACGGATGGAAACATTATTAGCTTTTCCCCTTTTTTAAATCAAATACTGGCGCAGCTTCAACGCCGGGAACGAACAAAGATTGCCGCTAAAAAAACCGGTTTCCTTTGCAAAATACCCAACTCATGCTATACTGCTAAAGATAGGCTTACAAGCCTGTTTAAACCATATTTTAGATTGCATCAAGCATGTGCCGGATAAACGTTTTAAAATACTATAATGCAAGGAGTGAACACTATGCTCAGCGGTAAAACAGGCCTGATCCTGGGCGTCGCCAACCGGCACAGCCTGGCCTGGCATATCACCAGGGCCTTGTCCGATGCCGGAGCCCGGTTGATCCTTACTTTCCAGGGCGAACGCTTTGAAAAAAGGATTAATAAACTCTGTGCCGAATTTTTACAATCCTCACCGCTGCTTCTGCCCTGCGATGTAGAAGACGACCGGCAGATCGAGGATCTCTATACACAGATAGGGCAGGCCTATGAACGGCTGGATTTTATTATCCATAGCATCGCTTACGCCGAAAAAGAAGATCTTGCGGGTAAATTTGTCAATACCTCCCGCGAAGGTTTTAAAAAAGCCCTGACGATCAGCGCCTATTCCCTTTTAGCCGTCGTCCGGCCGGCAGTCCCCCTGATGACCGGCGGAGGCAGCATCGTAACCCTAAGCTACCTGGGTAGCCAACGCTTCATACCCCATTACAATGTCATGGGCGTAGCCAAAGCCGCCCTCGAATCTTCCGTTCGTTATCTGGCCTATGATCTTGGCGAAAAGGATATCCGTGTTAATGCCCTCTCCCCCGGGCCGGTAAACACGCTATCCGCCCGCGGCATCCGGGGATTTACCAATTTTTTAAGTTATGCCGGTGAAAACGCCCCGCTAAAGCGCAATATTGAAGGGGACGAGATAGGTAACGCAGCTCTCTTCCTCTGCAGCGATCTCTCCCGCGGTATCACCGGAGAGACAATCTTCGTTGATGCCGGCTATCACCTGAAAGGATATTAGCGTTTTAGCGGGATCCATAGAGAAATATATTTTATTTAGTATTTTAAACCAAAAATGCAGGAAAATCTCCCTTTTCGTCGAAACTATGAGTCTGAAGAAGATTTTAGAAATGATTGATAAAGTTTACCGGAAAACAATCCGTGTAAATTTTTATCGCAGACTGCCGCCAATAAATTTAAAAAAAAATTTTTTGGGAACAATAGGGTTTACCACGGTATTTTTTAAGCAGAAACAATCCTATGTAGGGCAGTCGAACGTGCTCTACTGCAGTGTTCAATCTTAGAACACTGCAGAGTAGTCATAATGAGGAAAGGAGAATGGCGATGGAGACAACAGGCAAAGTAGAGCTGGCCAAGATAATCGCCCAAAAAACCGGCGTAACCCAAAAACAGGCTGCAGAATTTATTAACGCCTTTGTGGACACAGTTGAAGAAAAACTTACCGCGGGGAACAAGGTGCAACTGGTAGGTTTTGGAACCTTCTCGACCAGAAAGCGGGAGGAAAGGGAAGGAAGAAAACCCGGCACGGGAGAAAAAATTATCATCCCTGCCAGCATTGTTCCAGTTTTTAGGGCCGGCAAAAATTTAAGGGAAAAGTTGAATGTTTGATTATAGATAAATTATCCGATCACTGTTATTCTAAAAGGCTTCACCTTTCATTTTTGGGCCAGGTGAGGCTTTTTGTTTTATATACTGCAAACCGTGCCTCCCGCTACTGTATATTTTTAGACTCTTTGGAAAAGAATAAAGATCACGGAAAAAACACGCTCATTTATAACGAGTACGAGCGCAAATGCGGAATCAGAAACAAACACAAATGATGATCCGGGAAAAGGGAGGAAAAAATGGATAGGCCTCTTTTAACAGGGTTGCGCAACCTGCGAGAAGATCTTCTGCGCCAACTGCTTCTCTCCAGCGGCAAAGAAAAAGCGGAGATATTGATGAAGATCATAGAGATGGAAGAACTAATCGAGGACGAAGAAAAGGTGGTTCCCACCGCCGGGCCCGGTGGATACAACTAGCCCACTGAAATGTTATTTGGCTTTTCCACTTCTGCCCGTTATACTATCAGCGTTACGCACCCGGCTCTGGCCGCCGGGAAGAAGATTCACCACACCCCCCCGGAGAGAAACCTTGCCGGGGGTTGATTTTTGCCCGCCTAATTTTTGCCGGCCCGTTTGGCCTCATCGAGCAGAGATTTTAATATAATGTCTTTCCCGATGATCCAGATTGCCTGTCATTCCGGCAAACAGGATCATCAAAAATAATCAATGTTATACCGTCCGGGCGAATCCAGAAATTGTTGCCTGGATCCCATCCCTTTAAGGACGCTGATGCCCATCGGCACAGCCATCTTTAAACCTTTATTATGCGGCTGCTCTATCGCCCGGGATCTACTGCAGGGAACCTTCTGCATTATTAGTGCCGTCTTCACAGCAGCGAGGCCCCCCTCCGGGGGTTGCGGGAGAAATTTTCCTTATCGCCGCATCTTCGGCCAGGGAAAGAGCGTTATAGACCAGCAGTATCTCATCCAACCCGTATTGCTCAATATAAGGTTGAAGCGGTAGATTGAAGTGGCGCAGATCTAGAATATGGATTTCGGAGTAGTGGCTGACGAGAAAAGGAACAAAGTTGTTGGCAAAAGAATCCTTGATCAGCAATAGTTTCCGGCCCGTCTGATTTTGGGCTGTAACCCTGAGCAAAGCATGGTTGCCACCCAGGAAGAAGGCGTATTTGTCTTTTCGCTGCAGATGTTTTCCAACAAACAAGCTCTTGCTCAATTTTTTTTCATGGACGTATTCCACCCGGCAGGGGGTCTCCTTTTTGGGTTTGAAAACCTCGATAACATCGGGCTGCAGAGGGCGGTAACTGCTTTTCGCCTGCAGCGTGCCATAGAAACAGTCGCTGACCTGCTCAACGATAAAGTCGTCGCTCTCCAATGGCTTAAAACCCAGCGCAGGGCCGGCCTCCCAGTAAGCATAATACGCTCCCCTGGCTGTCCAGTGGTGATCGGTCTTGTAATAGATATATTCTCGTTTGTGTGCGGCCAGGGCCCGGGAGGGATCGATCCATCGCACGGCGGGAGAAAGTTGCCTCTTGATCAGGGCGGGCAAAGCCAAAGCCGGCCGGGGTTCGGCAAATGCCGGGAGCTTATCATCTAAGATCTGTACGGAAGATGGTGCCAAAAGGAAAGAAACCCGCGCCGGATGGGCCGCGGCAAATTGGTTTATTGCCGCGATGTTCTCTGACAACAGCTCCGTATTCAGTTTTTCGGGCTTCTGCAGCAGATAACCGTCTTTGCCAAAATAGACGCCGTTGTTGTCTTTCTTTTGCAGAACAAGCTCGGCAGCGGATTTAATGCCCACCCACATCCCCCGGAAAGCAAATTGATCCGCCAGATATTTTTCGGCGGCAAGGCTGAATTTGCCGGAAAAGAGATCCTCACGAGAGAATAGGGGCCTCTGTTGCAAGACGCGGTTTTCCATCTCAGAAAAGGCCTTATCGGGTAGTACCGCAAACAATAACGCAAAAACGGTTAAAAAGGCAAGCAGGATTATCGTTGAGACTTTATTAAAGAGAGACAAAGGATCACTCCCGGATTGATTTTAAAAGCGGAAATACAGAAACGGATTATAGGTTGTATCCACAAGGTAGGCGGTAGAAAGGATCAGCACCGCTAAACAGGAGAGCATCGCCGCCGTATAATAGAGCGTGCTTGACCTGGCACACAACCTGCGCCGGATATTGTCGAGACCCGGCGTAGAGGCAAAAAAGACAATCCCAACCAAGAGAGCATGGGTATAAAAAAAGTAGACGGCTTGCCGGTCGAAGAAGCCCCCGCCGCCCAGTCCGAAGAGGGCTTGCAGGTAATGCAGGCCCGCCGGCAGGTGCTCAAAGGTAAACAAAACCCAGCCCAGAAGGATAAAAAAAACAGCGTAGAGGTGGCGAATAAAACGGGGAACCCGGCGCAGCCATTTTAAAAGAAAAGCTTTCTCCAAAGCGATGATCAGGCCATAATAAAGACCCCAGAGAACAAAGTTCCAGCCGGCCCCATGCCACAGCCCGGTCAAGAACCAGACGATGCACAGATTTCTGTAGAGCGCCGGCCGGCCGGAACGGTTGCCCCCCAAGGGGATATAAACATAATCCCGGAACCAGGCCCCCAACGAAATATGCCAGCGTCGCCAAAATTCTGTGATGCTTTGGGAGATATACGGGTAATTGAAATTCTCCGGAAAGGTAAACCCAAACATCTTGCCCAGACCGATGGCCATATCCGAATAGCCGCTAAAATCAAAGTAGATCTGCCCGGCAAAAGCAATAATTCCCAACCAGGCTGTGCAGACAGTCAGCTCCGAGGATGGAATCTGCCGGATCTGTGACCAGAGCAGGCCGATATTGTTCGCCAGCAAAACTTTTTTGCCCAACCCGGTGATAAACCGCCTTACTCCCGCCCCAAAACCGTCGCTCCCCTCGCTTCTTTGGAGCAACTGTTTGGAAACGGTTTGGTAGCGCACGATGGGGCCGGCAATCAATTGCGGGAAAAGCGAAAGATAAGTGCCGAAAGCAATAAAATTCCGCTGGGCAGTCACTTGGCCGCGATAGACATCGATGATATAGGAAAGTGCCTGAAAAGTATAAAAGGAGATGCCGATCGGCAGCGGCAGGCCGGGAGCCGCCAGGGACACAGCGAAGAGGCTGTTGATGGCCTGCAGAAGAAAATCATAGTATTTAAAAAAACCTAATAACCCCGCATTTATAAAAATGGAGAGAAAAAGGATCGGCCGGGCGGTATTTTTCTCCTTCCGGTACCCGGCGATCAGCAGCCCCAAAAAATAGTTAACTAAAGCAGAGAAAATCATCAATAAAACATAAACGGGCTCGCCCCAGGCGTAAAATATTAAACTGGCAGCAAACAAGACCAGGTTTCTGCAGCAGCGCGGGGCCAGATAGTAGATCAGGAGTACAAGCGGCAAGAAAATAAAAAGAAAAAACAAGCTGCTAAAAACCATCCTATCCTGTCCCGTCCTTTGTTTTT
>JAAZMI010000183.1 GCA_012798895.1 Bacillota bacterium | reverse complement strand
GCCCAGACCTTAAGGAGGGTTGGCAACAACAACAGAAATACCAGATAATATAACGCAAGTGCTACTACCCCTGAAAAGAAATCAGTCGCCATGATCTAATCGGCCCTCTCAAGTTTTTTGTTTTCTGCTGGCACGAGAAAAATTCCGGGATATCCGCCCGAACAACTCTATGAAAGAATCCGCCTCCTCTTCGGAAACCCCCTCCGCAGCGATTACATAGATCTCATCATAGATACGCTCTACCTCGGCTTTGATTCTAGATGCTTTCTGCGTTAGGAAAATACGCCTGACCCGCTTGTCCATAGAATCTTTATAGCTCTTCACATACCCTTTCTTTTTCAGCGAAGCTATGGCCCTCGATACAGCGGGTTTACTGATATCGAGTTGTGCCACAATATCTTCTTGTTTTATTCCAGATCTTTTGGTAAACAGGTGCATCAGGATGTTCCC
Source organism: Bacillota bacterium (assembly GCA_012798895.1). Lineage (GTDB taxonomy): Bacteria > Bacillota > Dethiobacteria > DTU022 > UBA8154 > JAAZMI01. The sequence continues at coordinate 4,140 of JAAZMI010000183.1, read as the reverse complement.
CTCCGCGCTGCTGAGATTTAAAAGACGGAGGCCTTCATTGAGAAACTGCCTGGAGGAGCGGATAACATTGTTTGCGTATAACCAGATATCTTTAATATTGGGCATATCTCATCACCTTTGATTAACCCGTTAACTTTATTTTACTAGATTATATATGAAAACAGTTAACTTGTAAACTATTTTCGCATTCCAACCCCTCAATACCCGGCTGGGATCTTTCCCCAGCTTCCTGGCCATGATTTTGCCTGCGCTCTCCATAATAATAGCCGCCTCCCCTGCAACTTCCCTTTCCCGGCGCATCCCTCTGTTTACCTTCTCCATTTTATTTTGTTTCTTTTCATCCCTAAAGGCAAATAAATGTGATATAATATTAAAAAACTACCTTAAAGAAAGAGGGGAACTCGTTTGAAGAAGTTTTTAGTTTATGCTGTACTTATCTGTACTATTTTCACCTTAGTTGTCTTCGCAGGGTGTACAAGCCCCGAGGGGACCAATGGCGAAACAGGGGATGAAGTAAACGGTGAAGTAGAAGGCGAGGTAAGCGGCGAGGTAGAAGGAGATCCGGAAAAAATAATAATGGGAACCAATGCGGATTTTCCTCCCTTTGAATTTCGCAACGATGAAAATGAGGTAGACGGTTTTGACGTAGATATCGCCAAAGCCATCGCCGATGCCCTTGGTAGAGAACTTGTAATTGAAGATATGGAATTCGGCGGCCTCACCCAGGCCCTGCATTCCAAGAGGATCGACATGGCTATTGCCGGCATGACTATTACGGAAGAACGCCTCGAAGAAGTGGATTTTTCCGAACCCTACTATAACGCCGGTCAAACCGTAGTGGTCTTGGAGGATGAAACAGAGATTAAAAGCGTCGATGACCTCGAGGGTAAAGATATCGCCGTCCAACTGGGTACAACCGGAGACCTGGAGGCACACGAACGTTTTCCGGCTGAAAAAATTCGCCAGTACAACAAGATCAACGAGGGTTTCCTCGATCTAATCAACAAACGCGTCGATGCTATCATCATCGATGTCCCGGTTGCCGAAAGGTATATCGAAATTAAAGGCGGCTGCAAAACCGTCGGTGGAGTCTTCACTGAAGAGCTGTTCGGAGTTGCCGTTAGCAAGGAAAACCCGGAGCTTTTGGACGAGATCAACAAGGTTTTAGCTGATTTAAAAGAAAGCGGGCAATTTGACGAGCTTATCAGCAAATGGTTTGAATAAAAAAACAAATCGTGGCAGGAGTTTAATGCTGCCATGGCCGTGGGGCCGGTGATGGATTTCGATTTCTATAGACTGGAGCTTAAACCAAGGCTGGCTTAAAGGCAAAGTGCTCAAGCGCTTTGCCTTTCCTATGGCTCAAACCCCGGAGGTGATACCCGATGAAATTTCTGGATTACTCCGTAATTATTAAAAATTGGCCTTTCCTGATGTTAGGTTTGCGTGAAACACTGCGCATCTCCTCCCTCGCCGTAACAATGGGGTTCTGCATCGGGTCATTTGTTGCACTGGCCCGTCTCTCCCGCTCTCACATGTTGAAGCTCCTTTCGGGGGCTTATATCGAGTTTATTCGCGGCACCCCGCTTCTGGTTCAACTGTTTATCCTCTATTATGGTCTGCCCCAGTTAGGTATCAATCTCGATCGCCGGGCCGCGGCGGCCATCGGGCTTTCGATCAACAGTGGCGCCTACGTAGCCGAGATCGTGCGTGCCGGCATCCAATCTATCGACAAGGGGCAGATGGAGGCAGCCCGTTCCCTGGGCATGAGCGGGACGATGGCGATGATCTACGTGATCCTGCCTCAAGCTTTCCGCCGGGTGATTCCTCCCCTGGTTAACGAGCTGATCATGTTGATCAAAGATTCTTCCCTGCTCTCCGTCATCGCTCTTACAGAGCTGATGCGTGCCGGCGAACATATCCGCACGCGAACCTACAAAGACTTTGAAATTTTTACTTTCATCGCCCTGGTCTACTTCGTAATCACTTATACTCTTTCCAAAATTTTGGGCTACCTGGAAAGGAGGCTGCAAGTCAGTGATTAAAGTTAAAAACCTGCATAAAAGCTTTGACCAGTTAAAAGTCCTGCGCGGCATGACCACCTCCATCGGCAAAGGAGAGGTGGTGGTGATCATCGGCGCCAGCGGCTCCGGGAAGAGCACTTTTTTGCGCTGCTTGAACCTGCTGGAGATACCGCAAAAAGGCGAGATCTTTGTAGATGGAATCGATATCTGTGCTCCCGGGGTAAACCTAAACCTTGTCCGCCAGAATACGGGGATGGTTTTCCAGCACTTTAATCTCTTCCCGCACAAAACTGCTTTGGAAAATATCAGCCTGGCTCCGCTTAAAGTTAAAAAAATGGCACCGCAGGAAGCCAAAAAACTGGCTCTTACGCAACTGGAAAGGGTCGGGCTGCGGGATAAAGAAAATGCCTACCCGCGCCATCTCTCCGGGGGGCAACAGCAGAGGGTGGCCATCGCCCGCGCCCTGGCTATGCAGCCCAAGGTGATGCTCTTCGACGAACCCACCTCTGCCCTGGACCCGGAGATGATTAAAGAGGTGTTGAACGTAATGAAACAGATGGCCCGGGACGGGATGACCATGGTCGTTGTGTCCCACGAGATGGGTTTTGCCCGGGAAGCCGCCGACAGAGTTATTTTTTTAGATGAAGGCGTCATCGTTGAAGAAGGGCCGCCGGAGCAGGTTTTTTTTCACCCCCAACTCCCTCGCACCAAGGAGTTTCTAAGCCAGATCTTGTAGGCGAAAAGATGGCCAACCGGTTGCGCAGCGAGGCGGGCCGCTTAATAAAAGCAGAAACCGCTTGGCCGGAGAAATCGCCGATTGCTTTTTAGAATAACAGATAAACTTCTATCTTATTTTGGCTTCTGCGCCCTTGTCCCTTCCAGAACCATGTTTGCGCTCTGCTCCAGACAGTTTCAAAAGATCGGATCTACATCAACTACTTTAAATGGAGGTAAAAAATGTTTCACGATAAATTCAGCCTCGCCCGGTTGATCGATCACGCCCTTCTGGCCCCGGATCTGACCGACCGGCAGATTGCAGACGGCCTTGCGCTCGCCCGCGAAGCAAGATGCTTTGCAGCCTGCGTTCACTCCGCCGATGTGGAGACTGCCTCCCACCTGCTGGAAGGAAGTAACACCGCAGTCTGCGCCGTGGTGGGATTTCCCCTTGGCAGGCAAACCGCACTGCTAAAAGCCAGGGAGGCTGAAATGGCCTATAGAAAAGGCGCGGCAGAACTGGATTTGGTCCCGAACATCGGCCTTTTAAAATCCGGGCGCCACTCCGCTCTCCGGGCCGAGATCGAAACTGTAATCAATGCCGCCCCTATCCCCATCAAAGTCATCTTAGAAACGTGCTATCTGACCGATGCAGAGAAAATTGCCGCCTGCCAAGTTGCCCTGGCCGCCGGAGCAAAATTCGTCAAGACTTCCACCGGGTTCGGTCCCGGCGGGGCCACCGTTGAAGATGTAGCCCTTTTGCGCAAAACCGTCGGCGATAAAATGGGAGTAAAAGCTGCCGGGGGCATCGGCACGCTGGATGTTATCCGCCAGATGATCGATGCCGGCGCAAATAGAATCGGAACGAGCAGGACAATAACGATCCTTAATGATCTGTAAGATAAATCTATATTAAAACGAAGAGACCCGCCGCTCGTTCTGCTGTCATCCTCATGTTTTTTCTTTTATCTTTCCCGGCAATTTCATTCTTTTTATCATTTCTGCCGTAAAACTCCCGGATCTATCCGCGGGGAGTATGTCAAGGGGTGACAAAGTTGGACTATTTCAACCATCCGGCATGCCCCTTTGTCGAAATAGATATTCCCCGGGAAATATTTTACCTGATATTTGTCCAAAAATGCCCTCCCTTGGAACCAGAGTGCAAAAATCCCGTCTTAATATATAGAACTGCAAAAGGGGACAAGCCATTAATGCGGCATTTCAGTCTGCGCGTCTTTGTTTTGACATTGGTCTTCGCTGGTATTATCTACCTTCCTTTTTCCTTATGGGCCCCTGCCAGAAGCATTTCAACAATTTTACGGCAGCGCCCACAGACGACACCTGTACAACGAATTACAACAGATGAGACAAAGCCGTCCGGATACGCCGGCGGCTCTGCTCCGGT
>JAAZMI010000182.1 GCA_012798895.1 Bacillota bacterium | reverse complement strand
GTAACCTCGGCTACTCCGGCCATACGACCACCCATGACCTGCAACTGTTGATCGCCGGCAAATGCATCAACCGCTGTGATGCGGCCTACGTAGTGACCCTAGAAGCGCGCGGCTTTTCCCTGATCATGCGCAAAGCCTTTGAAAGCGGCGAGCTGGAAGTAACCGAGTGGACCAACGGGACCCTGGCCTGGCGTTTCAAGGCTGCGGCCATGGGTATCCCTTTCGTTCCCACGCGCAGCCTGCTGGGGACGGACACCTTGAAATACAGCGCCGCCGTGGAGATGCCCTGCCCATTTACCGGTAAAAACTTTGCCGCACTGCCGGCCCTCTTCCCGGATGTAGGCATCATCCACGTCCACCGCTGCGACATCTATGGAAACTGCCAGATCGATGGCTTGACGATGTTTGACTACGACATCGCCAGAGCAGCGAAAAAGCTGATCATCACCACAGAAAAGATCATTCCCAACGAAGAGATTCGCCGCAAGCCGCACCTTACAGTGATACCTTACTACAACGTAGATGCCGTCATCGAAATACCCCTGGGTGCCTATCCTACAAATATGCCCTACCACTACTTCAGCGACGAAGAATACTTTGCCGAACTGCTCGCTGCAGAAAGAGATGAGGCCGTTCTGCAGGAACACCTTGCCAAATACATCTATAACATCGATAACCACTGGGATTTCCTGCAGGCCAGCGGTGCACTAAAGCGCCTTAGCGCGCTGCGGGCCAGGGAAACCCACCGCTACGAGAAAGGAGGCCTTTAAACGATGCAATACAACCAGATCGAGCTCTTGATCTGCCAGATGGCCCGCATGTTGGAAGATGGCTCCACAACAGCCGTGGGAACAGGCATGCCCTGTGCGGCAGCCATGCTGGCCCAGAAGACCACCGCGCCGAACCTGCTTTTGTTCTTTGAAGCAGGCGGTATCGGACCCCAACTGACGGAGATGCCGATCACCGTCGGCAACTCACGCACCTTCTACAAAGGGATCATGGCCAGCAGCATGACAGAAGTGATGGAGACCGGCCAACGTGGGCTGCTTGACTACGCCCTCCTCGGCGGTGCGCAGATCGATATGTATGGCAACCTAAACTCCACCTTCGTCGGCAAAGATCACGACAAACCCGATGTCCGTTTCCCGGGCAGCGGCGGAGCCAATGACCTGGCCTCGAACAGTTGGCGCTTCATCATCCTCATGCGGCATGAAAAAAGGCGGTTCATCAAAAACCTGGATTATTTGACCAGCCCGGGCTATCTGGACGGCAAAGGCGCCCGTGAAAAAATCGGCCTGCCTCCCGGCAGCGGCCCCTACAAGGTAGTTACCAACCTGGCTGTACTGGGTTTTGACGAAGAGACCAAGCGGATGCAGGTGGAGACGATCCATCCCGGGGTGACCAAGGAAGAAATCATCAAAGAAACTGATTTTGAGCTGCTTTGGTCACCGGAGATCGCCGAAAGCACCCCTCCGACGGAAGAAGAGCTGCACATTCTACGCACGGAGGTAGATCCTAACCGCTATGTTTTGAACCGGGCCTTTAAGTAGGGGGAAATAGGATAAATTGGAGAAAACGTAGAACCGGGAAAAATCAATGTTGGGATGCAGAGAGAAATCAATGTTGGGACGCAGAAGTGTATAAAATGTTTAGCTACAATGGTGCTCCGGTAATTAAAGCTTCCGTTTTGGAAAAAACGGAAGCTTTAATTTATAGAAAAGGCTGAACTGACAAGGGAATGCAACTTGCTAAACCCTTGTAAAAGATAGAAATTTTAGGTACCTACAGAGATTTTTGAAGCAGGGAATTTTAAAACAATGCCGGACAATATGATCTAGTATATAATGTATATAGAGGGAATATTTAAACTTTACTTTGCTTCGGTTTCATTAAAGAAAGCTATTTACCCTATGTTTGGGCCGATTTGTATGGAAAGGAGTAGATATTTCGATGGAAACTGGTAGGCGCGGTTTGGTTTTTGGTGTTTTTTGTTTGCTTTTTGTGTTGGCCCTTTTTCTAAGGGCAAGTCCCGCTGTGATTGCCCATGATTTGATGGAATCTTTCTCTATTCCGCCATCAACGCTGGGTCTGATGGCGGCGGTATACTTTTGGATTTATGGCCTGGTGCAGATACCGGTGGGTATACTCGCCGATCGCATCGGCGTTCGCCGCACCGTATCTATTTTTGGCTTGATTGGCGTGGCGGGATCTTTTCTTTTTGCTGCCGCGCTAAATGTACAGATGGCCTTTCTGGCGAGAATACTGATCGGTTTGGGGACGGCCGGCATCTGGGTTCCAGCCTTGAAATATTTTTCTCTGGTGTATTTGCCGGATAGATTTGCCAGCTTATCGAGCATACTTAGCTCCGCCGGCAGTTTGGGGTTGGTTCTATCTACATATCCTTTGGCTTTCTCGGTGGAAAGAAGTACTTGGAGAACGCCATTTTTTTTGGTGGCGGCACTGCTGTTATTATCCGTAATATTTGCCTGGTTTGCAATGAGCCAAGAACCGGGAGCAGTAAATACGGCAGAAAAAAAGAATGGGGAAAGCGGTAAAACAAAAACAGTAATGCATTATCTTTTAAATTATAGGTATTTCTATTTTATTATTTGGGGTTTTTTTGTTTATGGCGTTCTTTTCAGTATCCAAACGCTGTGGGGTGCAGCTTACTTGCAGGATGTTTTCAATGTCAGCCGGGAAACAGCCGGCATGAACCTGATGTTTACATCGATCGGAATCATCATCGGAGGCCCTTTTTGGGGGCTTTTATCAGATCGTTATCTAAGAGCCAGAAAACCGATTCTGATTTGGGGGACGCTGGGTTTCCTAGGCATATTGTTATTGTATTTATTTAAAACCTATTATTGGGGGGTTTTCCCCGTTTCCCTGCTATATTTTTCACTCGGGTTTTTGGGAACGATTTTTTTGATCAATGTTACCAGTGCCAAGGAATTTTTCCCCTTAAATGTGACGGGCACGGCAGTCGGTATTTTAAATACAGTGATGATCTTGAGCGTGGGATTCTTTCAAAGCATCACCGGGTACTTCATTGATT
>JAAZMI010000026.1 GCA_012798895.1 Bacillota bacterium | reverse complement strand
TAATATTATGTACAGCTATCAGTAATTTATTCGCAAAGCCCCATTGTTATTTTTAACCAAATTATCTGTCTGGCGTTCTTGCTTTTTCTTGTTGATGATGTTAAAATACCCACATAAAATAATGAATTGTGGCTTTTTAGAAGGTAAAAGTGATGAGGATAGGTGCAGGTAAGTATAAAGGAAGATTACTAAGATCGCTGCCGGGTTCGGACAAAAGAATTCGTCCGTCTTCTGCCAAGGTAAAGGAAGCTTTTTTTAATATAATAGGCGGTTATATTGAATACATTAATTTCTTGGATCTCTTTTCCGGGACAGGCAGTATAGGGTTGGAAGCTCTAAGTCGGGGGATGGAACGAGTTGTTTTTGTGGAAAAGAATAATTTTTCCTTAAAAATTCTCCGTAGAAACATTAAATTAATTGACACGCATAAGCAGACAGAAGTTTTAGCTATTGATGCGAAACATGCCTTGCAACTTTTAAGCAAAAAAAAAGAATCTTTCGAAGTTGTTTATCTTGATCCTCCTTATAGCTTTCCGGATCAAGTTATCATGAATATATTAAATGATCTGTACTGTAAGGGGCTCGTCAAGGCAGAAGGTTTTATTGGTTTGGAGAGAAACATTAATAGGAGAAAAAATGATCATAAACAGAAGATGAGGTTGGATTTAGAAAAAATTCCATTTACCTTTTGGCAGAAAAAAATCTACGGCAACACTATATTGTTTATTTTTAACAATATAAAAAAATACTAGCAAAAGTTTATCTAATAAAAAGGAGGTATTTTAGTGGTTAGGGCTATTTACCCGGGAAGTTTTGATCCTGTTACTAATGGACATCTGGATATAATTGACCGTGCCAGCAAAGTTTTTGATTACTTACTCGTATCAGTTTTGGAAAATCCCCGGAAAGATGCTTTGTTTTCGATGGAAGAAAGGGTGTATATGCTAGAAAGCATTATTAAGCCCTATGATAATGTAAAGGTAGATTTTTACCAGGGGCTGTTGGTGGATTACGCCCAGAAAAATGAAATTGCCATTATTATTAAAGGGTTGCGGGCTATATCTGATTTTGAGTTTGAATTTCAGATGGCTTTGACCAATAGGAAGTTGAATTGCGATGTTGAAACCATGTTTATGATGACCAATAATAAATATTCTTTTATAAGCTCCAGCATTGTCAAAGAAGTGGCCAGCTATGGGGGCGATATTAAGGGGCTTGTTCCTCCTCAAGTTTACGATATGATTATGGACAAGATCACCGTTTATAACAGGACCTTTTAAATTATTTTATTTTTTTATGGTCAATCTTTTCAAAACAATGAAATGTTAATGAAATGAACAACAAGACCCCAAAGACTATTAATAGACGTTCGCCCATAAAAATTGTTCTTTTGTACCAATATGGCAACCCTCCCGAAGGTACCGATTGTAAAAAAACTGGTATTGTTTTAGAGTAGACAGAGGTAATGTAAGAGGAGAATGGGGCTATTTCGGCCAGGAAGAAACAATATAAAGCGGCTAAAATAGCATGCACGACACGGGCACAGATGTAAGGGAAAATATTTATATCTGTGGTGCTGATAACGCTTGCTACCTGAGCATGTACGGAAAGACCGCTCCAGGCGATAATGGCACTAACGGTCACCATTTTTTCTTTTAAGGCGGCTTGTGAAATAGAGCCCGCTAATTGGCAACCGAGATCAATTTCAAAAAAACCACTGATAAAGGCCGGAGTAAGGTTGGTGTGCAATCCGACAAAAGAGAGCAGGGATAAAAACCCTTTTGCCAATATGTCAACTAGGCCGGCCAGATCCAGCATGGTGATCACCACAGAAAAAAGAATGATAAAACCCCCTACAAGTAACAGGGTGTTGACTGATTCTTTAATTGCTTCCCCTAAAAGGCGTCCAAACGGGCGATTATCTTCTTTTCTCGCTTTTACCAGTGCAGAAAAAGCTTGACTGAAGATGTTGGCCTGTTTTATTTTTTTGTTTGTTAACCTGCTATCTACAGAGGACACACTCCGCGTTTTCGCACGGTAAAAGCGCATGATTAAACCCAGGGATATGCTGGAAAGGTAATGTGCTGCTGCTAAAATGGCGCCCGCTTCCGGTGACTGCAACATACCGACTGCTACGGCCCCGAACATAAACAAAGGATCGGCGGTATTGGTGAAACTAAGCAGTCTTTCTGCTTCAACTTTGCTACAAAGCCGGTTTTGACGCAATTTGTTAGTAAGAACTGCCCCTAGAGGAAAACCAGAGGCCAGACCCATAGCCAGCACAAAAGAGCCTGTACCGGGAACGTTAAAAAGGGGACGCATGACTGGTTCCAACAATATACCCAAGAAATGTACCGCGCCGAGACCGATCAATACCTGAGAAAAAACGAAAAATGGTAAAAGAGCGGGGAAGACAATGTTCCACCAGATGGACAGGCCATTTAAAGCGGCATCGAAAGCATCTTTGGGATAAAGGATCATGCTGATAGTTAATAAAACCGCGAGGAAAGCAGGAAGATAAAAAAGAAACATCTCTTTCTTGAGGTTGAAGGGAATTAAAAGTAAAACTAAAAATAATAAACCCAGTATAATAAAAAATATAGTAATAAGCATAAGTTTACCTCTAATAGTAAGATATAGTTTTAATAAAATATATATTGATGTCTAAGATAATATAGACCAAATTTAGGCTATAAAAACATGGAAATGAATCGTAGCGATGGAAAGAACACAGGGTTGGATGGTTTCTATGTAATGGAAAGCGGGTGATGCTTTTGCGCAGGAAAATTGATTATGTTTTAATTATTTTAGCAGCCATTTTTCTTGGGTTTCTGGTGCAGACGAACAGCTATCTGATTAAGCCTGGTGATGTAGAAGACCTGGGCTGCTTAATCGAGATAGAAGGGCACCGGCGTGATGAACCGGGCCAGTTTTACATGTTGACCGTTTCCCAACATCCGGCCAACCTCTGGAATTTTCTTTATGGTTACATGCATCCGGCCTACGATGTGCGGTCTCTTACTCAAACAATTCCGTCTGATATGACCCGGGAGGAATACAATGATCTGATGCAATGTTGGATGCAGGACAGTAAGGATCTGGCCGGTGTAATCGCCTTTCGCCGTGCCGGCTACGAGGTTCCGATTACCAGCGAGGGCGTGGAAGTTGTGGAACTTTTGCCGAAAAGTCCGGCCGAAGGTTTGCTCCGGCCAGGGGATATTATCACAGCGATTGAAGGGAAGGAAGTATATCTGGCCGAAGAGGTAGTAGCACATATTCAACAAAAAAAAATTGGTGAGAAGGTTAAGATTGGATTTCGGCAAGAAGGGGAAAAAAAAGAAACTGAAATTCCAACGGTTTCTCATATTGATGAGCCGCATCTGGGGGCCTTGCGTCTCTATGTGCGCACTCTAAATTGGGAACCGCTTTTTCCCATGAAGATTGAGATTGAAACCGGCCCGGTAATCGGTCCTTCTGCCGGGATGATGTTTGTTTTGGAGATCTTGGATCGGCTGCTCCCCGAAAATTTAACAGGTGGATATCGCATTGGGGGTACGGGAACAATTTCCCTGGATGAAAAAGTTGGTGCTATCGGAGGGATCAGGCAGAAAGTTATAACCGCCGAAAAGGCCGGTCTTGATTATTTTTTGGTTCCTGCAGAAAATTACGAGGAAGCCCTGCAGGCGGCAAGTAACATTAAAGTAGTTTCTGTAAACAATTTAGAGGAGGCCTTAAGTTTTCTAAAAACCTTAAATGCACCTTCAAAGGAAGTAGAACAGATGCAAAAGCCCCAAGCCTTATCTTTTCTTTTTCTTTCTCGCGTTACATCCTCTTTCCTATGAAATTTAAATCGTGGGCTTTGACAAAGAAGGATTTTTGTGCTACGATATACTTAAGGTAACAGTGGGTATCAACTTATTTGGAGCAACGAATCATATTTGAATAGATGAAACCTTGACTGGTTCTACCATTGCTTTATGCAAACAGCAAAAGATGTACCTCTTGCATATTAACATGAGTAAACTGGGCAGTCGCGAGAGTATCTGATACTTTCGAGGAAAGTCCGAGCTCCGTAGGGCAGGGTGCTGGATAACACCCAGTGGGGGCAACCCCAAGGATAGTGCCACAGAAATAAACCGCCAGGGGAGGTTTTATAGCTTCCTCCCGGTAAGGGTGCAACGGTACGGTAAGAGCGTACCAGAGGCCGGGTGACCTGCCTGCTAGGTAAACCCCACCCGGAGCAAGACTGAATAGGGGGGAGATGACGTTGCCCGCTGAATCCCCCGGGTACGAGTCGCTGGAGGAGCCAGGCAACTGGCGCCCTAGATAGATGGCTGCCGCTCCCTGTGGAGCACAGAACTCGGCTTACAGGTTTGCTCATGTTTATTATTCTTTAAACACTGTACAGGCGTGCAGTGTTTTTTTATTAAGTTTTTGAAGTCCATTTTTTTAAATTTGTTTCAGGTTATGCTATAATTATTTATATCCGGGGGAGGAAAGAGCAAAAAAAGATGCGTTTCTGTAGCATGCACTAGTCTGTTTTAAAAATGAGGTGAGAAAGAGAATGTACGTGAACAGTCCTCATGTATTTCAATTGGATTCTGATAAACATAAGGCCCTTCTGAAAGAAATGGCCTTGCTTGTTACAAAAAACAATTATATTGATCCTGAATTGTACGGAAAGTATGATACTAAACGGGGCTTAAGAAATATTGATGGTACAGGGGTCTTGGTTGGCCTGACGAATATTGGAGATGTCCATGCTTATGTGATCGATGATGAAGGGAAGAGAACACCCATTGAGGGTCAGTTATTCTACCGCGGCATTGAGATTAAAGAACTGGTTAAAGGTTTTCAGCAGGAAAAAAGGCATGGATTTGAAGAAACCTGCTACCTGCTTTTGTTTGGAACGCTGCCTAATTCCGAAAAACTGAAACTATTCCAAGAAACGTTGTCCGAAAAACGCCTTCTGCCCAACGGTTTTACCGAAGATATGATCTTAAAGGCTCCCAGCAGCGATATTATGAACAAGCTGGCCCGGAGCGTATTGGCAAGCTATTCTTATGATCCCAACCCTGATGACAACAGCGTGGATAATGTTCTGAGGCAGTTGGTCGAACTTATTGCCCGTTTTCCGACCATGGTAGCCTACGGCTATCAGGCCAAGGCACATTATTACGGCAACAAAAGCTTATACATCCATAAACCCAGAAAAGATCTGAGTCTTTCGGAAAATTTCCTGCATATGATTAGGCCCGATAATTATTACAGCAAACTGGAAGCAGAAGTTTTGGATTTAAGCCTGGTTCTTCATGCAGAGCACGGCGGGGGTAATAATTCCGCTTTTGTTACCCATGTTGTCTCCTCCGCGGATACAGATACATATTCTGTTATCGCGGCGGCGGTTGGCGCTTTGAAGGGTTTTAAGCATGGGGGGGCCAACATCAAGGTTATGGGGATGATGCAGGATATCAAGGAGCATGTTAAGGATTGGAAAGATGAAGAGGCTATTACTAATCATCTAAAAAAAATCCTGAACAAGGAGGCCTTTGACAAAGCGGGCTTAATTTACGGTATCGGACATGCCGTATACTCTCTTTCGGATCCGCGGGCCCTTTTGTTAAAAGAAAAAGCAAGGGAGTTGTCACGCGAGAAGGGGATGGATGAAGAATTTCAGTTGTATAATCTGGTAGAAAAATTGGCACCGCAGGTAATCACAGCAGAGAGGAAAATGTACCGGCCCATTTCTTTCAATGTTGATTTCTACTCCGGATTGGTTTATAAGATGCTCGATATCCCCATGGTGCTCTATACGCCTATTTTCGCCATAGCAAGGATTGCCGGTTGGGCTGCACATCGCTTGGAAGAGATCATCAGCGGGGGGCGCATCATCCGCCCCGCCTATAAAAATGTTGCGGCCAGGGGCAACTATATCCCCCTCGATAAACGCTAAGACTGGGAACATCAAAATTAAAACAATTACTAGATATTGGTAACCTGCCGCTACACTGCCGCAGGTTATTTTTGTAATATTGTTCCAGAACATAAAAAATATTCCCTCTACTTTTAAACAAAAAAAAAGGGGAAACTTTTGGTTAACAAGAATATATATATTAATGGCATACATCAATTTGTACTTATCCCTGGTAAACGTTTTAGTTTAGAATAAATCTACTTTTTCCTATGAAAACTCTTTGCAGACGATCTATCGAATGCATAATAACATCAGCAATCTTAGGGGGTATCAAATTGATCGGGATTGAGGATAAGATATTATGAACTTGCCGGGTAAATTTTTAAATCAAAAAGAAGATGGTGAGGTTAAAGGCAGGAATGTTTCTGAAGATGCGGCTATCTACCGTATAATAATGGGGAGTTCCCTTATTCCCCTTTGTATCTTTAATTCCCGCGGAAAAATTCTTGATTTTAGCCCGGCGATGATCGCAATGCTAAAATGTTCCCGGGAAAAATTCTACGGTAAAAAAATAGGTGATTATCTCGATCAGGAAGGAAAGAGGAAACTGTGCGTAAAGGTTAGGAAACCTTTGCTGCACGAGGTGATCTATAGCGGGGAAATAGGGTTAAAAACGTTTGATGGCCAGTTTAAACAGGTGGAATGCACTGTAAGCAGCTTGCGGGAAGATCTCTATCTGATGTTGTGTATCCAAGACAGCACAGTCTGCCGGGAAGGATGGCGCCCTGAGGATGAATATATCTATATTATGTCACAAGTATCACATGAACTGCGCCGCCCGTTGGCGACGATCAGCGCCTGTTTGGATCTCTTCCATGCTTCATTTCAAAAGAAATTAAAAGAAATTGAATACCTCAGACTGGGGGAAATTGATAAACGAGAACGGGAATTTAATTTTGACCGGGATTTTAGGTATTTGGCTACTGCTGTCAAATCTGTAGAGCAGATGGCGGCATTGATCAATAGCATACTCGATCTGGCCAGGCTGGATTTAGATAGAATAATACTAGACAAACAAAAATTTATGCTGGAGGATCTGTTGAAAGAGGTGGTGGAAGAAACACAGCTAACAAATCCTGATAAGAACATTAAATTGCTGGGAGCTGAAAAAAAGGGGGTTTTAGCTGTAGAGGCCGATCCCGTGAGCATCAGGGGGGTGGTGGAAAATATTGTCTCCAATGCTGTTAAATATTCTCCCCCGGCTGGAGAGATCGTCATTGCTGCGGAAAGAAGGGAAACGTATGCTCTGGTTTCTGTTCAGGATCAAGGTATAGGGGTTGCTCCGGAAGATCTGTCCCTCGTTTTCGAGCGTTTCTATATGACTACCCAAGCGAAGAAATTGGGACTGGGGGGAATGGGACTGGGGCTTTATATCTCCAAACAGCTGATCAAATTGCACCGGGGCCGAATTTGGCTAGAAAGTAGAGAAGGGGAGGGTAGCACTTTTTATTTTACCCTCCCTCTTTATATAGCTTGATGTTTAAATCAGCGAAAAAAAATGTGATTGCCGATTACAGTTGTAACCTGTTGTTGCCTAACCCATTGGTTGCTGGTTTTGGCCGGGTTGTAGAAGCCAAGGGCGTTCAGGGACGGATCCCACCCATTAATGGCATCATAGACGGCCTGGTAAGCAGTGTTGTTGGCAGGCAGGTTTATCCTCCCGTCCAGAACGGGGCTGTATTGATAGCAACCATCGATAATTTGGTAGATCACCCCGGGAAGTGTACTGGGATAGCGTGTACTGGTTAATCTGTTTAATACAGAGGAGGCAACAGCAACCTGCCCGGTATATGGTTCGCTCCCCGCTTCGGAGTGGACCAGGCGGGCAAGAAGATCGATCTCGCCGGGGGAAAAACCTCTCCCCCCACGTGAAGGCAGTGTGCCGCCTACCGGCGCGTCGGTATTGGCACCGGAACCGGCACTTCCCGGTATGTTTACCTTCTGTCCCGGGTAGATATTATGGGGTGATAACGCCGGATTGGCGGCGATAAGTGCCGTGAGAGCTACCCCATATTTTTGGGAGATGAGCCACAAAGTTTCTCCCGGAAGGACATTATGTACTCTTGCAGGGATAGCAAGTACCTGACCGGGGTAAATAAGGTGTGGGTTGGCGATACTGTTGGCCCGGGAAAGCTGATCCACAGTAGTTCCATACCTTTGAGCGATGAGAAAGAGGGTATCATGGGGAGCAACGCTGTGGCTCTGTGCCAATACACTGGTGGAGCAGAAGAAAAAGAGAATTCCCGGTATAAAAAACAGCGTCAACAATTTTTTCCAAATTTTCTTTTTAAGCATACGTGCTTCTTTCCTCCTTAATTTTTTCCCGCTGAAAGGCCTTCTTTTTAAGCACGACCTTCGTAATCAGGAAAAATTATGTTAACTCATATTATATCTAAAAAAAGGGGCAGGGCAAGTCTGTCCAGGCTTGCCCTG
>JAAZMI010000181.1 GCA_012798895.1 Bacillota bacterium | reverse complement strand
TGGAGCGACTTGTGAAGCGAAGCAGAGAGTTTGCTGCGGGGCGTAGGCTGGGGATGGCCCTGCCGGCAATGCATTTGTGGTTATCCTTGCGTCCATTGGTTTAAGAATTCCTTCTTTTATTTTTCATCTCCATGTGGGTGGTGAAAGGATGTAGTGGAGCGACTTGTGAAGCGAAGCAGAGAGTTCACGGCGAAGCGTAGGCCTAAAGGCGACCCTGCCGACAGGACGTCGGCAGCCGGCCGTGTGACCATGGACGGGAACTTGGCCGGGTAGGTCGCCTGTGGCCGTAGCAGAGCCGTAGAACTCTCTGAGCTGAACTCGGAGCTCACTACATCCTTCACCACCCACCGAAGGAGGCCCCTTTTTGACAGCAACAGGTCTAATCGGCCAGGAACTAATTCTAAAAGCCCTTCGCCGGGCGTGGCAGCGCGGGGAAGTCAACCATGCCTATCTATTTTCCGGGCCTGCGGGCAGCGGCAAAGAGACGCTGGCCCTGTTTTTTGCCCGGCTCCTCAACTGCCACGCTGCGGGGGAATCTCCTTGCGGGGAATGCCTCTCCTGTCGTAAAATTTCCGGTGGGCATCACCCTGATTTTTATCGCTTGGAGCCGCAAGGTGCTTCGATCAAGATCGAACAACTGCGGGGGATCAAAGAAATGCTTCATTTTTTTCCCCGTGAGGGGCGTAAAAAAATATGTTTAATTCAGGATGCAGAGCATCTAACTTTGCCGGCTGCCAACAGCCTCTTAAAAATTTTGGAGGAGCCACCGGAAAATCTCGTCTTTTTAATGCTCAGCGCCCGGCCCTGGGCTTTGCCCGGCACGGTGCTTTCGAGATGCATCCAATTTCACCTCCGGCCGCTGACTCCGGATCAGATGGCGCTTTTGTTGCAAAGAGAATATCCCGATCTGCCGGCAGAGGAGAGAGAGTTCATCATCGCCCTGGCACGGGGTAACCCGGGGGATGGCCTGGCAATGGCCGGCCAAAGGGGCTGGGAAGAAAAGTATGCCGAGGCTTGGTCTATCCTGGACAGTATCGAAAACGGGCCTGCGAAAGAGATCTGGCCCCGGGCGGAGGAGATCTCCAAACGGGAAGATCTATCCACGCTTTTAGATCTTTTCGCCCTCATCTATCGTGAAAGATTATTGGCCCGGTTGGGTTTTGACGGGGAACAAAGTATAATAAAGAAGCGGTTTGGATTCTATAATAAAGGTAAAGATAGTTTTTCTGCATCCCCTGTCTTTCTGGAGAAGATCAGCCGTTCTCTATTGGATTTGCAGGGTGAACTGTTGCAGAATGTAAATAAACGTTTGGCACTGGAAGTGCTGTTTTTGCAGATGAGAGGAGCTGTTTAAGTTGCCGGAAGTTGTAGGCGTGCGTTTTCGCCGGGCCGGAAAAGTGTATTATTTTAATCCGGGCACTCTGGAGCTGAAATCGGGGCAGGAGGTTATCGTAGAAACCAGCCGCGGTTTGGAATATGGTGAGGTAGTACAAGGAAACAAGGATGTTAAATCAGAGGAGATCGTTTCACCTTTAAGGTTGGTTCGCAGGGTGGCTGCAAATTCCGATTACCAACAACTGGCGGAAAACAAGCAGAGAGAGATTGATGCTGTGCAGATCTGCCAGAAAAAAATTGATAAGCATGGACTGGAAATGAAATTGGTCGATGTTGAATATACCTTTGACCGCAACAAAATAATCTTCTATTTTACAGCCGACGGGCGGGTGGACTTCCGCGAGTTGGTTAAAGATCTGGCGGGAGTTTTCCGCACACGCATCGAACTGCGCCAGATCGGGGTCAGAGATGAAGCAAAGATGCTGGGGGGGCTGGGCCCCTGTGGGCGGGGGCTCTGCTGTTCGACATTTTTAAAGGATTTTGGCCCGGTTTCTATACGCATGGCCAAGAACCAAAATCTTTCGTTAAACCCGGCCAAAATTTCTGGTATCTGCGGCCGCTTGATGTGTTGCTTGCGCTATGAAGTGGAACATTACGAAAATTCTCGGGAAAAGTTTCCCACCCTCGGTGAGCAGGTGGTAACGCCTCATGGGGAAGGGAAGGTTGTTAACCGGAATATGGTCAGTAAAACGGTATTGGTGAAGATGCCGGAGAATACCGGGCAGGTGGAATTTCCTTTGGATGAGATCGAGCAACAGCCGGCAGAGAAGGATCACCCGGCGCGGTAGAGTAGATCGGCCGGTCATAGAAGCATTTTTTTGGTTGGAAGCCAATTAAATATCGCGCTGTTGCGGCAACCCAAGCAGCGGGCCGGCCGGCTGTAGAAACGATCTGCGCGATCGTAACCCGCCCTCTCTGTCTTTCAAAAAGATCAGTAAAGGCCGGTAAAGGTGGTTTTTTGTGTCTCAAAACAATAACTTTGTTTATGTTCATCATGTTAACCGAAGGGCAGATTGGAGGATACGGCCCGGGGAAGAAAATGATCTTTTAAAACGTGATTCCAACAGCGGAACCGGCTGTTGTGATGATGGATCGGGAACCACGGCAGCTGCGGGGAGAAAAAAGAATTATTCTCCTGCTTCAACCCCGGTGCCGGGGAAGGCACAGGGGATGCTCTATTTCTGTGCTACGCCCATCGGCAATTTAGGGGATATTACGCGGCGTGTCCTGCAATGTCTGAAGGAAGCGGATCTGATTGCAGTAGAGAGCGTGAAGCATTCCCGCAAACTGTTGCATTATTATGAGATCAGAAAACCCCTTATCTCCTACCGGGAGGCTAACAGGGAGCACAAGGGGCGGGAGATCCTCGCCAGATTGAAGGCAGGAGCCAAGATCGCTTTGATCACGGATGCGGGGATGCCATCCATCTCCGATCCCGGTTTTCCCCTTGCCCGTTTGTTGCTGGCTGAAAATGTGCCCTTTACAGTATTGCCGGGGCCTTCCGCAGTCCTTACAGCGCTTGTGCATTCCGGCTACCCCGCCGACCGGT
>JAAZMI010000180.1 GCA_012798895.1 Bacillota bacterium | reverse complement strand
TTATGCTGGATGGCAAAGAGGCCGGCAGCATTAATTCCTGGAAATTGGCCAAAAAAATGGGTTATGTGCCCCAGGAAATGGGCGAGGTTTTCTCCTTCACGGTGCTGGAGGCAGTTTTGATGGGGCGCCGCCCCCATCTGGGCTGGACTGTGGGCGATCACGATCTAGAATTGGTGGCCCGGATCATGAAATTTATGGGCCTAGAAAGGCTGGCCGGTCGCTCTCTTGATCAGTTGAGCGGGGGCCAAAAACAGAGGGTAAGCATTGCCCGTGCCCTTGCCCAGGAGCCTCAGGTCTTTTTATTGGATGAACCCACCAACAGCCTGGATATCAGGCACCAGTTAGAAGTGCTGGCACAGGTGCGAAAATTGGCAAAGCAAAAAAAAAGACAGGTGGTTATGGTTTTACATGATCTGAATTTGGCCGCCCGTTTTTCCGATCTTTTGGTGATCTTGCACGAGGGGAAAATTTTTGCTGCCGGCCCTCCTGGAAAAGTGTTGAATGAGGCCAATATCAGCGCAGTTTACGGTGTAAAAGCAGCAGTTAAAAATAGTATCATGGGGCCTTATGTCCTACTGTTGGAACCCGAAAATATGGTAGAGGAACCGGGAGAAAGGGGCTGGCAAACAGATGCCGCCATATTTAAAGAAAAGTGTTTCCAAGGTTAAAAAGGAGAGGACTGGCATTAAGGATATCTATCTGGCCGGCACTGCAAAAAAAATAATTTTTTTGGTTGCACTGGCTGTATTAATGCTAGCCATAGCCTTTTCAGCCGCGTTTATCGGGGCCTCCTCGGTAGGCCCGGGGGACGCGCTGCGGGTGATAGGCGCCTATCTGATGCCCAATTATTTTCAAAAAGCGGGGGATCTGGCCGAAGCGGTCATAATCGTACTACGCCTACCCCGGATATTGTTGGCGGTGATCACAGGAATCAGCTTGGCCGGGGCCGGTGCAGTGATGCAGGGCATACTGCGCAACCCTTTGGTAAGCCCCTATACCCTGGGCATGTCAGGGGGAGCTTCTTTTGGCGCCGCTCTGGCCATTGTTCTGGGTGGTGCATTATTGGGGACGCGGCCGATAGCAGTTACTTTACTGGTAGCTGTAAGCGCTTTTTTTTTGGTTTTTTAACCATGATGTTGGTCTATGGCATTGCGCGGATAAAGGGCGCCGCCCCGGAGACTTTGATCCTCGCCGGCGTGGCCTTTGGGTACCTTTTCTCCGCCGGTGTCTCCGCTTTGAAATATATTGCGCACAATGAAGTTTTAAAAGATCTGGTTGTCTGGCTGATGGGGGGGCTCTGGGGTGCCAACTGGATGCAGGTAGGGCTTTTAATCCCCCTCGTTTTATCTTGTATGGCGGTGTTGCTCTGTTTTGCCTGGGATATGAATGTGTTGGCAGCGGGGGAAGAAGTGGCTACAAATTTAGGGGTCAATGTAGCCCGTTTGCGCTTAGTGACTTTAATCATCGCCTCCTTGGCGGCATCGGCTACAGTTGCATTCACCGGCGTAATCGGTTTTATTGGGCTGGTGGCGCCCCATATCAGCCGCAGGCTCATCGGCAGCGACAACCGCTTTCTTATCCCCTGTTCCTCCTTGCTGGGTGCTATTATTCTCCTATCCTCTGATACCATCGCCCGCACTATTCTCGCACCAACGGAGATTCCCGTTGGAATTATAACATCATCGATTGGCGTTCCTTTTTTCCTCTACCTCCTGCTAAAAAGGAAAAAAATCCGCTCGAAGCTATGAATGCCATCAAGTGTTCGGGAGCTTCATCTTGGAATGACAGCTGCTAAAATCGGGGCCTTTCAGCCGTTTCGGGTAGTTCGGCATCTCTCTAGTGATTTTCAACATTCTTTTACCGCAGGGAAACTACAAAAGTAACGCCAAAACCTTGATTGTTTCAGCAAATTATGCTACGATAAAGGGGATCAAGAAAGGGATCAAAAAGCGGGTCGGGGTGGCGGAACAGGCAGACGCGCACGGTTGAGGGCCGTGTGGTTTACACCATGTGGGTTCGATTCCCATCCCCGACACCACCCTTATCC
>JAAZMI010000179.1 GCA_012798895.1 Bacillota bacterium | reverse complement strand
GCATTGTAATAATAACAGAAGATGGGAAAGAAACGCTGATTGAAGCAGATACTATCATCTCCAGCTATCGCGTTGCCAACAGCTCATTGCTGGATGTTTTGGAGTTTGCTGTAGATGAAATATACTGTATCGGGGATGCTGTAAGACCGAGAGGGCTCTACCAGGCAATACAAGAAGGATACCGCCTGGGGTTAGATCTTTAACGAAGATAAAGCGGGGTTAACAGGAAAATTGTTGCTGTTATAGTACAAATTTTTTTCGACTTCTTTTTAATGTTTTTTGGCGATAAAGATAATGGGAGGGCAGCGATTTGATAACTTTAAAAAAAGAGGGCGACCCCTGGCACGCTTGGATAGAAAATAATAAGGCGCTTTTTGCCGGCTTGAACCCCTCCGCCAAGATCGGCTTTATCATAAAGGAGGTTTTTGAAAACTTAAAAGGAAAGGCTGTAATTTTAAAAACAAGTGAAACGGAAGAACGCCTGGTAGTAAAAGAAGTGGAATTTGCCGGATTTAGAGCGCTGCCCGTTGATATTGTTTTTATTGCCGGGCTCTCCACCTTAGAAATAATCAAAGACAACGTTTCGCTTTACCATCTATTAAAAAATAAAGAAGTGCTCTTCTTTACCCTAAAAACTTCAGCGGAGCTAAAAGAAAAAGGTTACGCAGAATTTTTGGACACTATCGGGCTGGAATTTTTGGGAACCTGAGTGGGATAACAAGATAAAGGGGGTTCCCTTTAAAGGTCTCCGTAAAAAAGGGCTTTCCCATTCCAGAACAAGCCATCCGAATATCGTGATCAACCTTAAAACCATTTTTGTGAATCTTTACAATGGTAATAAGTTATGCTAAAATTAAAATAGTGGAAACTTCAGCGACCACTGTGCAACTGAGGTTTCCACTATTTATAGAGATCCAAGGATATAAGGAGCTGGAGCGCTTGCCCTTTCAACAACTGTTAAATTCGCTTGCATACGGGATTCTGGCCATTAACTATCAAGAAGATGTCTTTTTCTGCAATAAGCCTTTCTATTCTCTGATGGGGATCAAGCAGGATATCACAGGGAAACCTCTGCAAGAGGTTTTTAAGGAAGACAGCTTGATCCAAGTGGTGCGCACCGGGCAACCACGCAGAATGGAGAAGTTTACCTATAACAACAAAATGTTTCTTGTAAATAAAATACCCCTCTACGAAAGCGGGGAGACGGTGGGCGCTGTTTCAGCTTTCATGGAGATAACGAACATCGAAAAAATTACTCTTGAGCTTGCCGGGATCTTTAAAAAGGGAGCGGAAATAGATGCTATGATTGATGTTTTAAATTATGGCATCTTAATTTTGAACAAGGATGGAATAGTACAAAGGGTAAACGACTCTCTTTTACGTGACACAGAGCTGGTCTCCTCAGATTTTTTAGAAAAAGATATGGATAAACTTTTTAAACAAGGTCTGGTTAAATGTAACCCCGTTGTTCTCGCTTCCTTAAATAAAAAACAAGCTGTTACGGATTTTCAGGGTATCTGTACAGGAAAAGAGTTGGTCATAAATGCAGCTCCGGTCGTCAACGAAAAAGGAGAGGTTCTAACAGTTGCCAGTACGGTGAAGGATATCACGGATTTCAACAAGTTACTACTTGAACTGGAAGAAGTTTATTGGTTGCCCAAACCCTATAGATCCAAAATTGCCGGGGGGAATCTTAAAAATAACAAAATTAAAAAATGGAGGCCCTTTATAACCGGCGATGTTCAGATGCTAAACGCTTTAAGGCTTGCTAAAAAAATAGCCGCTTCCTGTTCCACAGTGCTTATATTGGGCGAATCAGGGGTTGGAAAAGAGATAATCGTGGAGAGCATCCATAGATGGAGCGCTCGGAAAGGCAAGCTGATAAAGATCAACTGCAGTGCTATCCCCGAAAAACTGTTGGAATCTGAACTGCTTGGCTATGAGGAAGGCGCCTTTACCGGGGCAAAAAAACAAGGAAAGCCGGGAGCCTTTGAGATGGCCGATCAGGGCACGATTTTTCTGGATGAGATCGGAGACCTGCCTTTATCCATGCAGGCGAAAATATTGCGCGTCCTCGAGGATACAAAAGTTTTACGCCTCGGCGGCACCGAACCTATAAAAATAGATGCACGGATAATTGCCGCTACAAATCAAGATCTTGAAAGCAAAATAAAAAAGGGAGAGTTCAGGGAGGATCTGTTTTATCGTTTAAATGTCTTGCCCATCTCGATTACACCCCTACGGGAAAGGCCGGGGGACATCCCCTTATTGCTATCTTTCTACCTCTGTAAATATAATAAAAGGTACCGGCTACAAAAAAGCTTTTCCCCTGCCATTTTGAGCGCCCTAAATAAATACAGCTGGCCGGGAAACGTTAGAGAACTTAAAAATGTTGTAGAAAGAATGGTAATCGTTAGCGACGAGAGTACGCTTAAGAAATCCGATATTCCTGAAAATATAAGGTTAGAGATCGAATCAACCGTTGAACCACCCGCAGGTGGTGACACCGGAGCAGGTACCGTATTTAAATTCGATTATTCACGCATGGGTTTAAAAAGAGCCACAGAAGAGCTGGAAAAAATCATCTTAAAAGATGCCATCGAAAAACATGGTTCGTTCAGAAAAGCATCGAGGCATCTCGGGATTTCACATACAGCCGTCATTAAAAAGGTACGCAACTATAACCTAGAGGTTAACAGGAAATAGGGCGGAGAACTATTATCAAAGAAGCCCTGAATGGGCATCTGCAGATGGTGGGCTCGCCCGGCGCGGTTCAATTATATTCCAAAAACAGATGTTTCCCTTCCTGCCTATGCCCGCTAAAGCTAATCTCCAGTTTTTGTTCAAAAAGAGGCCCGTTAACTACCAGAGTGTGGTACTCCCCGTTTTCCCCGCAAGGAGAAAGACCCTCCTCCTTCAACTCTTGGATGAGCTCCTCATTTAACATACAGCCCAACCATTTTTTTGACAGCAGATCCCCCCGCAGAGCAACGATGAGTAGCTGTGCACCTCTTTCCAATAATTCGGACACCACCGCCTCCTCGGCCATCCCCCAGAGGGGCAGGTAGCAATTCATCGCCGCCCGGGAGCAGGCATTCTCCACCCATTGGCGGTGTGCCTCCAGATTGATATCCCCGAAAACCCCACCGGTAAAACCTTTTTGCCGTAATTCCCCCGTGACGCGCTGAAAACCTTTTTCATAGCCCGGCCAGGTCACCGGTTCTAAAACTGCCGGGAGGCCCAACGATTCGGCTTGCCGCGTCAGAATTTCGTGTGGTAGGCCGTGGGCCATGCTACGCCCTTCTTCTTTGATAAAGGTTACCAGTGCTGCCGGGTCTAAACCATTTTCCTTCGCTTTGAGCAGCGCCAGGTAGCAATCTTTCCCGGCGCTCCAAGATACAAAGACTTTTTCTCTTGTTTTTTCAGACATATATTTTCTCTGCCTCCAAACCGGAAAGTAG
>JAAZMI010000178.1 GCA_012798895.1 Bacillota bacterium | reverse complement strand
TGAAAGCGGAAAAACTGCCTACGAGATAGCCTCTAAAGTAACCTGGAATATCCCCGGGCACTGGGAACAATTTACGGCAGAGCTGAAGTGGATGGCCCTGGCAGAGACCCTGGCACATTTAAAATACATGGAACACCGAGGAAAAATAAGGAGCAGATTGTTGAACAATGGTAGAGAATATTATTTTTTGCATTTAGAATAAGATTATTCTTTCACTTTTTTTAAGGAAGGGAGGCTTGCGGTTAATGGAACCGCTAAAATTTAAATACGGGCTGGATGAAGTGCCGCCCTTTGGAGAGCTGGTTTTCCTGGGTCTACAGTGGCTGGCCATTATGATTCCCATCGTTGTAATTATCGGGAATATAGTGGCCGGTTTGCATTTTGATAAACTTGTAGAGCAGATTGGCTACATGCAAAAAGTATTTTTTGTGGTGGGGGCTTCTCTTTTGGTGCAGCTGTTATGGGGCCATCGTCTCCCGCTTGTAACGGGCCCGGCGACGATATTGCTCGTAGGGATTGCCGCCGGCCGGGCAAGCGGGCCCGGCGCCATCTACACCGCCCTGGCTTTGGGGGGCCTCATCCTTTTCCTGCTGAGCGTGGCTGGGCTGTTCAGATATCTGGAAAAACTTTTTACGCCTCCGGTGGTGGCCACGATTCTAATCATGATTGCTTTTACCCTTACACCCATGATTTTAGACCTAAGCACATCATCGGCTCTCCCGGAACTTGCCTGGGCGAACCTATGCTTTGTTCTAATTTTCGTGCTTTGCATCTTTGCGGTAAATAAGCATGTGGGCGGCTTTTGGAGATCGACCCTGATCATGTGGGCGCTGATTGCCGGAACTGTTGTCTATTGGTTGGTTTTTCCCCGGGGTTTGGAAGGTGCGCCAGCTGTGCAGACCAATATTGCAGCAGATTTTCTGTTTGAGACGAAATTAAACTTAAATTTTGAACCGGGAGTCATTATTTCATTTTTAGTCAGTTTTTTGGCTTTAGCCATCAACGATCTGGGTTCGATCTATTCTGTGGGCGGCCTGATTAAACCGGATCGCATGCCGGAGAGAGTTGTCCGGGGGCTTTCCTTGACAGGCGTGCTTAATTTTCTATCGGGTTTGGGGGGCGTGATCGGCCCGGTCAATTTTTCTCTAAGCCCCGGCGTAATCGCCTCTACAGGCTGCGCTTCGCGCTTTACACTCGTGCCGGCTGGTCTGATCCTGCTGGCCCTGTCGTTTCTGCCGTCAACGATTGCTTTTATTGGCGGCATCCCCTCCGTAGTGGTGGGCGGCGTTTTCCTCTACATCATGTGTTCGCAGATCGCGGCAGGGTTGATCATGGTTGTCGGTTCGGAGAAGGGTTTTTATTTTGAAAACGGCCTCGTGATCGGGCTTCCCCTGATGTTGAGCGTGATCGTCTCTTTTCTGCCGGATGGTGTTTTGAATACATTCCCCCTTATTTTAAGACCTCTTTTGGGCAACGGATTTGTGGTGGGAGTTTTGGCGGTGATGGTCATGGAACATCTCGTTTTTAGGGAAAAAAGAGGCGATGAACAATAGTATTTCTTTTTCCAGGATGACAATATAATATTAAATCTAAGCAGGGGGAGGTTTTTAGACATGGATTCTTTTGAAAATTTATTCAAACCCATGCAGATTGGGCAGCTCCGAGTGGCAAACAGAATCATGATGGCCGCAATAGGGACCAATTACAGCACCCCCGAAG
>JAAZMI010000177.1 GCA_012798895.1 Bacillota bacterium | reverse complement strand
TTCTGCGGAGTCCATCTTGTCGGCATCTATGAGCAGAGAAAAGAAATAAAGCAGAATAAAATACCATTTTTCGCTCTTTAAACGGGTGATCATGTATTGCTTGTGTTTAGGAAGCAGGGCATAGATCTCCTGTAATTTTTTAATATCGCTGAGGTTTTGAAATTCTTTCATTGTGATGGTTTTATTCAAGCCGCTATCTTTTAAAATGGTGGGTATTTTTTTATTGATATCTTCAGTTTGATGCTGAAGTTCTCTCGTCAATCTTTTTTGACCGGTTATGCTATAGAGCCTTTTCATATCGAGGTTGCCATGATGAAAACGCACACAAAGATAGGCAATAAAAACCAGTGCGCCCTCCTCTGATTTAAAATCCTTTACCCCCATTCTTTTTTGTAAAAAACTGTAAAGGTAAAGTGCCGAGATGTGAGCATGGTTTTTAAATTCTGATTCTTTGCCAGTTTTCAGATATAGCTGGAAAAAACCTGTATATTTGCCCAGATCGTGAAAAAAATTTATCCAATAGCAAAAGTCATTGAGCGTATGTAAGGAGAAGGGTTTAAAACAGGCTGTTTGTGAGAGATTTTCCAAGCTCCGCCGGGCCACGCCCTTTAAATGTTTATTTAAAGCCTGTTTTATCCCTTTTCCCCGCTCTAAACGAGCGTAATACATTTTGATTATCATGGTTATTTGGGTTACTCCATCCAGGTAATATTTGTGTCGTTGGATAATCTGATATATCTGCCGATAACTGCAGGGATTGCATTACCGTTTAGATCGAAGACCATGTTACCGAGCCCGTTGCCGGTAATTCGCCTGTTTTTATCGAATTCCAAAGGGATCTCTTCTCTTACCAGGCGGTATGCGGTGGAAGACATCTCTTTTATTGCTATGTTGACGATGTTTTTTTGC
This sequence comes from Bacillota bacterium, assembly GCA_012798895.1. Lineage (GTDB taxonomy): Bacteria > Bacillota > Dethiobacteria > DTU022 > UBA8154 > JAAZMI01. The sequence goes on along the minus strand of JAAZMI010000177.1, from coordinate 4,649 downwards.
GGCAGAGCGGAATGTACCAGCACTGTGGAACCGTTGCCGGTGCTTTTTTCACCCTCGATGATTCCACCATATTCTATCCATCCCAAATTATATGCCGGGCCGAGGGCCATGGAGATGCCCCGGGTTCCATAAACCGGGGCATCCCTGGTGTACCGTGCTAAAAGATCTTCCAATTGACGCATAATATCGGAATCTTGATGACTAAACCATACCTGATAGCTTATCCACCCATTTCTTAGCTCGAAAGGGAAGATATACTCCGTAGCCGTCTGGGTATGGTAGCCGCTGGATCCGTTTAATTCGTTAATGCTTTCCACTTTCAGCAGGTTTAGTTTGTGAACACACTTTTTAATGGGGACGAGCGGCGCAACAGCGATATGGCTTCTTTGAAGGGAAAAGAGCTCATAATATGAGTCCCTTTCCCACCCCAACAACCCGGTAATTATACCGGAGATAGTCGTCCGTGGCGGAATAGAGTATGTCAAAGCGGATGAATTGGAGTAGAAACGTCTAAAATGCGCCATTTTTCCTTTTAAATTAAAAGAGATGATTCTCATAGTTATGCCTCCCGCACTGGCAATGGTTTCCATAGGTCGATCTCTTCATGTTCCGGCAAATTTAGGCGATCTGTATCCATAAATGGTTCCTTCCAAGCAATTACTTCTTTTACGTATTTCCATGTTTTCATCTCTTTAATTACTGCCCCTAAACGGCTGAAATCTACTTTTTGCAGATCTTTGATGTTCCTGATAGATCTATCTGCGTTAAAATCAACATCTATGAAACGTCGTAGATCGCCCAGATAACCATCAAAATCATCTTCATAGATTACCTCCAGGTAAAGCAGGGGGATCTGCCCTTGCTTACTGTCCGATAACTGGTTCATCATGCCTTGGACCAGTGATTTGCGAAATATCTCTCGATCGGTTTCGGTCATGCTTGTTTTTTGGGCGCTAAACTTGTTGATCGTTCCGTAATGGGCTACCAGGGCGTAATGAACTTTATGTTTTTTGCCAAAAGTAGAGCTATCTTCACTCATAATTGACGTGATCGTGTTTGATCTAATGAGCTCGACCGGGTGTAATGAATAGCCCCAATTTATCTGTACCGGCCCGGTAAAAGTGCGGGATACATTTTCTACCGCCATGGCACTGCCAAAAAGCCGGATATCGATTAGAGAATCTTTGATTATCTCTGTAAGCAGAAGATTGTTGAACTGGGTAAATTCCGCTTTCTTCTTTGTCTTTTTCTTTACGTTTTCATACTGTTCTGTGAACTTGTCTGGATCGTCTCCCAGCATCCACCTTTTTTTTAAATCAGGGTTGCGGTTTTTAAGCCTTTCTATTTTTCTAGAATCGGAAAAATAGGATTCTCTAATATGATCAAACATTACAATCATGGGCACTTTATTTTCCCTTAGAGTATCTACGAATATCTGATAGCCTTTTTCTTTCATAAAATCACGGCAGTCTCTTTTCCTGCGGGCATCACTGACGAGCAGGGTATTGGTCTCATAATCCATGCGGGGCTTGTTTTCCTGATCCGGATCACCGTTTGGATTGGTCATGTTGGCCTCAAATAAGAATAAAAATTCACTGTTTTGTTTAACTAGCACTGTTTTCAGCCTCCTCTTCATAGTCATCTTGATAGTCATCTTGGATTACCTTTTTTTCTTCCGGATTGATATCGTCCGGTTTGCTTCCCACCATGTAGGCATAGCCAGCCATGATATAAAAAACATTGGCGTGTTCGTTTAAAGGCCATTTTTCACCCATTATTCCGGCATAATGATGGAAACGGTTCATAAGGGCCTCTGCGAACAAAGTTACCCTGTCGTACTGCCTCAGTTTTTCTACCGCCTCCAGGTAGAGGCGATTAACATCACGCTGGTTCATGCCCTGAAAATCTATCTTTTTTAAAATAGGCTTGGTGCGGTGCTCTTTTACCAGTTGAGCAATGGCAACACGATATATTATGGATCCCAGGTAAAACAAAGCGCGGGCTTCGTCTTTAAATCCTTGGTTCTGCAAAAAACTTTCCACCCTGTTTATTGAAGCATCGATCTTTTCGCTGAAACTAGCTTCCATGTGATCACTCCCCAAATTATAGTTGGTAAATTCATTGTTGTTCAGCAGGCCGTACTCCTGGCAAATACGAAACAAGACCAGGTAGCCCATGATGATTCTTTTAATAAAGAAATCCTCATTTCCGCCACGATACCAGGCTAGCTGCATGTTAAAATAATTGTCGGGTTCGTTTTTGGCCAGCTGTCTCATACCTTTATCCAGCGCTTCTGTCGCATAGGAAAATAGGATCGCTTTTTCCACTGTTCCACCGGAAAATAAAGCCTTATAAAGTGTTAAAACTCTGCTGATATCGATCTGTTTCTTTTTTTTGTTGACCCTGATTGGGATGAGGTTATATATACTGCTGATAGACATGTTTTTTAGGTGGTGCCCCAGACGGTCTATATTATCGGCGATCGATTGGTTTAGACTCATAAAGCGCAGGGTGGGAACATCTTCGATAGATTGTAGGATATCTACGGATTTACCATCAGTGCGGTAGATAATAAAATTTAACGTATAAAAAGGTTCCTTCATTAACCCTGCTTCACTGCCCAACTCGATTAGCCATTCACGGGCAGAGGCGGCCTTAAAAGCCAGATCTACATCCTTCTTTATGCGAGCCAGGTTATTATAATCAAAGTCTTCCAGTAGGGATTCGGGTATGATATAGGCGCCTTCATTGGCTATTCGCCCGTGAAATTTTTCCCGCATCACCTTTTCCCCGGTCAGCAGTTTCAGGTAACAGTTTTTACAGAGGGCATATACCAGATCGTAATTTTTTTTGTAAAATCCAGGTGCAGTATTGATCGTTGTAGCTGTGAAAATCTTGTTGATTCTGGATTGATTAAATTCGTAAGCGTATTCATACGAAACATCATCTAAAGCCTGTCTGCAGAGATGGCAGACTTTTTTCGGTGATTTTTTCTTTGTATTAGGGGTGGCGGTGCCCAATTTTTCCTTCTTGACCAGATCAATAAAGTTGGGGTGATTGCTTAAGATGATAAATCGGTTACCTTCTGTTTTTACGGCCGGAACGATTAACGTGTATTGGTTGCGTTTGTTGTTATCATCTAAATCCTGTCTCAACAGTTGTTCGTAGTTATACCTTTCGGATTCCCCGTCATCTCTACAGAAATGAAGGGCTTTTTTTTCATGTTCTACTTTTGTGTAGCCCCCTGTTAAGTAAAACCTCAGTTTCTTTAAATTAATCGTGCCTTTGCCCCGTTTGCTTTGAAGGTTGATTAGGTCTGCTGCTTTCATCTGCTGCACTATCTTGTACAGATCGCTTTTTTCCAGGCCCTGTCTTTTTAGTACCAAAAATAGGTCGCTGAAAACCGTGCCCAGCAGATATCTCAGCGAATTTAAATCCCGGGTCAGGTAGTACTGCATGGATGCGCCCGGATTATTGCCCAGGTAATTATATTCGTATAAGCTTTGGCTGGAGAAAGGTTCTGGCCTGCTGAAATATATCTGTTGTTTCTGAAGATCAAAAATAAGAAAAACAACAAACTGATCCCTGTCTTCTTCTTCCCGCAGCTCCTTAATTATTGCCGCAAGCTCTCCTTCTAAAGGGGCGTGTTCACCGAGGTGGGCAGTAATCTGGTTTAAATTCATGTTCGCTTTTCCTCCTTTCCTGGTTGATAAAGAATGATGAATTATAACCTATTCCTTAGTTATCCTCCGTCTTACAGTCTATTTTTTTGCGAAGAACCCGTCGAGTAAGCGGATTACCTTTCTATTTGGTAGTTAGTTACTATAAAATGCTGCTCTTTTCGGTGGTGCGGTGCCAGGGAGAAGATATTTTTTGTAAGAAGGTTGCTTTTGCCCTGGCAGATGCACCGGCCAATTTTTAATCTGGGATAAGGGCAAAGTAGGGTGCAAATTTGGCGATGAGGACGTTGCGATCGACATTATAGACGGGGTATTCCAGCCATTCGTGCAGTTTTTCATAAACCCCGTGCAACTGGTTGGCTACGGTTTGTTCCTGTTTGCCTAGTCTGGCGGCAATTGTAGCGTTGTCAAAGCCCCTGCAGGCAAGTTGTGTAACCTTGCTTTCGGCGGGGGTAAGCCAGTGCCGGATAAATTCGCCTTTGCGTTTTTCCTCTGCTTTACGGGTAAGTCGTTCGTACCAGATCATCACTTCCTGGGGATCCTTCAGTTCGGTTACTGCTTGCAGCAGGGTGCCGGCTTCGTCCCAGCGCAAAACCGGTACCGGTACCAGCCAGATCCGGTCTGTTTCTGAGGCATGAAGGCGGCGGCTGTCTCCGGGCCGCCATCCCTCGGTGATGAGATACCAGGCCTTGTCTTCGGGGCCGAAAAGAAGCTGTGCTACCGACATGCCGATCAGGCCCATGATTTTTCTCCCGCCGGATAAGCAGAGGTGCACGGGGTGCTTGTCCTGACGAACCCTGCGGACCTCAGTGTAAAGTGTACGCAGAAGTCCGCTAAGTTCCTCCTCGGTCTGAAAATCCAGGATTGTTTTCTGGTCGGTGGTCACCGGCACACAGCGGAGCGAGATCCGGGAATAGGCCTGCTGTCCGGCAAATTCGGCCTTTAAGATTTCCAGGGATTCTAATACGG
>JAAZMI010000176.1 GCA_012798895.1 Bacillota bacterium | reverse complement strand
TTAAACCAATGGACGCAAGGATAACCACAAATGCATTGCCGGCAGGGCCATCCCCAGCCTACGCCCCGCAGCAAACTCTCTGCTTCGCTTCACAAGTCGCTCCACTACATCCTTTCACCACCCACATATAGATGAAAAATAAAAGGAAGAATTCTTAAACCAATGGACGCAAGGATAACCACAAATGCATTGCCGGCAGGGCCATACCCAGCCTACGCCCCGCAGCAAACTTGTTCCCTCGCTCCACATGCCGTTACGTCATGGCAAATATGTTGCTAATAAAATGAAAAATACAGGTAGATTTATCTTAACGAGGGTCTGGCGGCAGCATGTTTCTTTGTTTTAAGATTTTCTGCATCTTATCCCAGATCTTTGCTTGGATAGTCTCCGGCTTGTCCTCTGCCGGTACGACGAAGAAACGTTTTCTATCCCGCGAGGCCAACTGGAGAAAACCCTCCTGCACCCGGCGGTGAAAATCCAGCCCTCTTTGTTCAATGCGGTCGTTTACGCGGGGGCCTGCACCTGAAACGGAGTTTTTCTTTTGAATGCGGGCCAATCCTTGTTCCGCCTCCAGATCCAAGAGAAAGGTGATCTCGGGAAGCAGTTTTCCCGTCGCCCAAAAATTGATGCCGATAATCTTCGCCGGGTCTTCCCCCCCGGCTAATCCCTGGTAGACCAGACTGGAATCGAGGTAGCGGTCGCTGATCACGATCTCCCCCCGCTTTAGGGCCGGGTAGATCAAAGTGCTGATCAGTTGGGCACGGGACGCGCCATAAAGCAGGGCTTCGCAAGCCACGGTCATCTCCGAAAAATCGGGATTTAATAGCAGCTTACGGATCTCTTCGCCTACCGGCGTTCCGCCCGGTTCTCTGGTCAGGACAACCTTCAGCCCGCTGTCCATAAGCCTCTCTGCCAGCAACCGGGCCTGTGTCGTTTTGCCGGAGCCATCCGGCCCTTCGAAACTGATAAAGAGGCCTTTTCGCGCTGTTCCCCTTGTTTTATGCGGCACACTATCTTTCAACATCGGCCATTCCTTTCCTTTTGATCCGGCACAATTTCCATCGGCTATGCATCTGCCCTGATATGGCTCATACCGATCTTGTATCTGCTCCGCATGGTTTGCACTGGTTCTTGCTGTCATGTTGTCATGCTATTAAGTTTATTCTATCATACCGGCATCTTCTCTCACAACCTTTATCGTGCGCAAAGTGGGGTCGGCAGCCCCTTGAAAGAGCTTGCCTTTCGCCCGTTGCCCGGCAATATGCTTTAACACTTCAGTGTGGATCGTCTCTCCCGGTGCTAAAAGCGGGATCCCCGGCGGGGAGAGAACGATCATCTCTTTGCAGATCTTTCCCGCCGCGGCTGCCAGGGGGATATCTACCCCCGGCCGGCGAAGTGCCTCTTCCGGCGGCAAAGCAGAAGCAGGAAAGGTTCCCCGCCTTGTTCCTTCATACCCTGCAGCCAGATCATCGCCCGCCCGGCGAAAAAAAGAAGGGGGAAAATCCTCGCGTTGAACAGGGAAACGTTTGGCACGGCCAGTACGTGTCCCGCGGCTGGCATAATTTGTGCGGCTAATGTGCTTGAAGCGGCCAGCGGGACCGATCCGCCGTCGAGCACGAGGTATAAGGTTGCCGGCAGCGGCGGAGCGCCTGCTAAAGCTAAAGCCTGCTTTCCGCCTGGTTTTAGCCGCCGGGGAACCAGAAACGGAGAGCTTGTTTTCCATTCTGGCTCTGGCCCCCTGCATTGCCCGGGCCAACCTGCAAGGCGAAAATGAGAGGTGGGCCGGGCTGACAATGGCCAAAAGATAGCCGCGGCCGGACATCTCCGTTTGCCAACGGTAGCTTTGGGCCAACTCCCGGGCCAAAATCTCTCCCTCGCCATGGGGACAAAGAATGGTCACCCGGCAGGGATCCAGCTTGAATTCATCACCCTTTTTCTGTTCGGGCGCCAGCAGGGTGAAACCACTATTAGACAACTCCCAACGCAGACGCCTTGCCCAACTCCAGGCCGCAGAAAAAAGTGTTTTTCCCTTCAAGGCAGCCTGTCGCCGGGCCAGATCTAGGGAAACCAGAAGCGGATAGGAAGGGCTGCTTGTCTGCAGAGCCTGCAGCCAAAATTTTAATGCGGAAGCAAAGGGACGCGCCCCGGGGCCAAGATGTAAAAAAGCCCCCGGCGTTAAAGAACCAAGAGACTTATGAGCGCTCTGTAACCAGATATCTGCTCCGGCTACGGCGCTGTGGGGCAACTTCTTCCGATAAAAAGAGAGATGCGCCCCGTGTGCCTCATCCACAGCCAAGATTACACCGTGTCGCGCTGTAACCCGCCTGATAGCTTCTAGATCCGCCGTCACCCCCCAATAAGAGGGAGAGGTAACCAGCAGTAACCGGGCCTCCGGGTGTTCCCGCAAGGCCGCAGCTACGGTTTTTGCAGAGATATTGAGCGGAAATCCGCTGCGACGTTCCCTCTCTACCGGCAGGTAGACCGGCCGTGCCCCGCACAGCGCGATTCCGTGCAGAACTGCCTTATGGGATAATCTGGTCAGCAGAACCTTTTCCCCGGGGCGACAGAAAGCGGAAAAAAGGGCCAACAACCCCCCGGTTACGCCGTTAACCAGAAAAAAGGTAGATTCCGCCCCAAAGAGGGTCGCCGCCAGCTTCTGGGCCTGCCCGATCGCCCCTTGCGGCAGGTGCAGATCGTCCAGATCGCCCACCTCCGTTAAATCCCAGCGTAAAACAGCAGAGAGACCGCTCCTTTGCAGATCCGGCGCCCCGGCTCCCCCGCCATGCAGAGGAACATGCAACGATCCATATTTTTTTTGCAGATGAGACCTCACCGCAGCATATAAAGGGGCTTTTCTTTGCGCCCATAATTTTTCATCGTAGATAGCTAACACCTCATTCCCGCCTAATTCCCACTTAATTCCAACCTAACAGACAATATATTATTTTCGCAGGCGCAACAGGTCTGCAAAAACAAGCGTCATAAGAGAACAGCAAGAAAGATAAAAACCGCCTTAGCGGCGGTTGGGAGACAAGAATTAAAATTTCCTCCGTGGCCGGACCAGACCGGCCCGCGTAGCAAAATTTTAACGCAACGTATAGTTGGGGGCCTCCTTGGTAATCTGCACATCGTGCGGATGGCTTTCCAGCAGGGCGGCATTGGTTATGCGAATAAACTTGGTTTTGGTCTGCAGCTCTTCGATATTGCGCACGCCACAATAACCCATGCCGGCACGCAATCCCCCCACCATCTGGAAAACCATATCGGCAACTGTTCCCCGGTAGGGCACGCGCCCCTCGATGCCCTCGGCCACCAGCTTCTGTTCATCCTCCTGAAAGTAACGATCCCGGCCGCCCTCTTTCATCGCTCCGATAGAGCCCATGCCGCGGTAAACCTTGTAACTGCGCCCCTGAAAGATCTCCATCTCACCGGGGCTTTCCTCTGTGCCGGCAAAGAGGCTCCCGATCATCACACAATCCGCCCCGGCGGCCAAAGCCTTGGTAATATCTCCGGAATATTTTATTCCACCGTCAGCGATGACGGGAACCCGGTAGCCGCGTGCTACTTGAACTACATCGTGAATGGCAGTAATCTGAGGGACACCGATCCCGGCGATTACCCTCGTCGTGCAGATTGAACCCGGCCCCACGCCCACCTTGAGGGCACTGGCACCGGCCCGGATCAGAGCACGGGCCGCCTCCGCCGTGGCGATGTTTCCGGCGACGAGCTCTACCTCCGGATATTCCTGCCTGATCGTCCGCACGGTCTGCAGAACCTGCTCGGCATGGCCGTGTGCCGTATCCACCACAAGGGCATCAACCCCCGCCTCCAACAAAGTGGCAATCCGGGCCAGGGTATCTCTGGCTATCCCCACCGCAGCCGCCACCATCAGCCTTCCCTTGCTATCCTTGGCGGAACGGGGATAAGCAATCGTTTTTTCTATATCCTTAATGGTAATCAAACCTTTAAGCATAAAACTATCATCGACGATCGGCAGCTTCTCTATCTTATGCCGGGCCAGAATCTCCTGGGCCTGCTGCAAGGTGGTTCCCTCCGGTGCGGTAACGAGATTATCCTTGGTCATGGCATCCCCGAGCAGACGGCTAAAATCCCTTTCAAAGCGGAGATCGCGGTTGGTAAAGATCCCCACCAGCCGGCCGTTTTCCGTAATGGGAACACCGGAGATGCGATAACGCTCCATCAGCGCGGCGGCATCGTTGATCGTGTGCGTAGGCGAAAGATAAAAAGGGTCGGTAATCACTCCGTGTTCAGATCTCTTTACCCTGTCCACCTCTTCCGCCTGCCGTTTGATGCTCATGTTGCGATGCATTACGCCGATGCCGCCTTCCCGGGCCATAGCTATGGCCATGCGGGCTTCCGTCACCGTATCCATCGCTGCACTGACAATAGGCACATTAAGCCTAATATTTTTGGTCAACCTGGTGCAGATCGATATATCCCGGGGTATCAGCTTGGAACGCCCCGGTAAAAGCAACACATCGTCAAAGGTGACTCCTTCTTTTGCAAAACGTTCTTCCAAGAAACCACACCCCCCCATCCCTGCCGTGGATTTTACTGATCATAGCAGATAGAAACAACAGGTGTCAACGCATCCGCGGAAATTATTGCATGATTATTTTTCGCGCGGCATGCAGATAATCTCCTTGACGACGGTCTTAAAAAAATCGTTGGAATGAGCGGGGACGATCACGCAGGCGGTGTCGGCCCCCCTGCCGCTGCCACCGATGGAGATGATCTCCTCTCCATAAGGAACCAACCCGGCATCGAGGGCCATCGTGGCTATCTCAACACAGACCTTCACCCCTTGTCCCAATATGCGCAATGCAGCAGCGATAATCTCAGCAGGGTAGACCCCCCCGAATTGCAACCGCAGCGTTCTATCTACTCCGGCCAGCAGATGTGTGGTAGTTAGCACCTGCACCCCTTTTTCCTGCAGCTCCCGTCTTTTTTCCGGTGCCATTTTGTTCTCACCGGGAGCACCGGCACCAGTATGTTGGGAAACACAGACTACTTCAAAACCCTCGTCCAAAAACTTCTCCGCTGTTTCTCCGCTGTTGGAGGCAACTACGAGATGCCGTATCCCCAACTGCTGTGCTTTCTCCAATGCCGCCCGAGCAGTAGAAGCGGTATTTTGCCGCCCTTTTTTCTCCCAAAGCAAGAAAATTCCTCCTTTTTAGTGTGAAACAGAGTTTACTCCCTTATTTTTTAGAACCCCGGGCAATGCTAACCCTCACCCCTGTCAGACGATCCCTACATTAGATATTATAGGCTTATTTTGACATTTTATCAATGAGGATCGCGTAAGAGAAGATGCTTTTCCCTATAAAAATCTTCTGTGCTTTCAACCCCAGGGGTTTTCCAGCAAGGCGCAAAAGTAACTCATAATGAAAGCCCTAAAGTATATTGTTGCCGGGTTTTGGAGAATAATGTTAATTGGGGAATAATGTTAAAAGGTAGGAGGGGCTGGTTTAAAACACCAGCCCCTCCTAAAATATTGCTACTCCGGCTATGGGGAAGCGAAATTCCCTTAAGAGCCCTCAGGTAGCGCCGGCTGTTGGGATTATCCAAGCCCACTGAAAAACCCCGGCCTTTGCATCTGTTACACTGGAACAAAGTTGAGATACTCTGTGGTGACAACGCTTCAGATAGATCCCCGCTTCGCCCGGAGCGATAAAAACGATCTTTTGCAATGGCTGCAGATCATCCCTGCTGCCGCCCCAATAATTTCATATCTTAAGGAATATAGACTACATCCCCGGGATAGATTAGGTTCGGATCCTTAAATTGCGGATTGGCCTGAATTAAAGCCCCCAAAGATACACCAAAACGCTTGGCGATAAGATAGAGAGTGTCGCCCTTCTGCACAGTATAAGTCTGCCCTGATGGCGGATGCGGCCGGTGCGGCGGACGTGGATGCGGGCGATGCGGGTGCGACGGATATGACGGCTTAGGCGGATGCGAGGGGTGCGACGGACGCGAATCCTCTTCCGGATATGAAGGTTTCGATGGATGATGATATGGTGGCTCTGACGGATGCGATGGTTCCTCTGGATATGAAGGACGTGAAGGGTGCGGCGGACGCGAATCATCTTCCGGATATGACGGCTTGGGCGGGTGTGACGGTTTTGGCTTATGTGGCGGTTGCGGCCTCGGCGGATGCTTTCCACGAGGAATATGGATTGTATCCCCGGGGAAGATCAGGTTCGGATCTTTGATCTGCGGATTGGCACGGATCAGAGCATCCAAAGATACGCCAAAGCGCTTGGCAATAAGATAAAGCGTATCGCCCTTCTGCACAGTATAAGTCTCCCCGGGAGGGCCCGGCGGTACATGCACCCGGGGAATATAGATTATATCTCCGGGGAAGATCAGGTTCGGATCCTTGATCTGCGGATTAGCCTGGATCAGGGCCTCCAAAGACACGCCAAAACGCTTGGCAATAAAAAATAACGTGTCGCCTTTCTGCACAGTATAGGTCTGCTTCGATGGCGGACGCGGTTTCGGCGGGTGTGGTTTTGGTGGATGCGGCTTCGGCGGGAAAGGTTCCCCCTTTTGACTGACATCCACAACCACTTCCAACTGCACCGTGCGGGTCACCTTAACAAAGATCTCCAGCACAGCAGTCTGTTCAACCTCTTTTTTATCTGCCAACCGGTGCATAATCTCGCCGATGATCTGGGTGCGTACCTGCACGTTCATCTCCGGCTCGGCGCCCTTGGCAGTTTTCACAAAGCGGAAAGGCACATCTTCCCTAAAATGGCGTAACAGATTGGTCTGATCCACAAAAAAGATCTGCTTGTGCAGCGTCCCTTTAACGAGCACCTGATCTCGCCGCGCCTCCGTCTCAAGATTAACAACCTTCCCTAAAATCTCCACGATCTTGATCGCCTGCATAGGCAACCTCACTGTAGAGCGAACCGTCTCCCTTTGCAGCACATCGACCACCACATGTTCAACTTTCAGCAATCTCTTGCTGACCCTGATACCGGGGCCGGTTACATCGGTCACTACATCGATCTGCAGCGTCTCCGTAACCTTGACAAATATATCCAGAAGCAAAGTCTGGCGCAGCCTGCGGCTGGGGGGATGATACAGCTCAAAATCATCTACCACAGCCTTAACATCGACATACACCTCCATACCGTCCTTCGCTCCGGGAATATCAACCGCTTTGGTAAAAGGTACATCCTCAAAAGCGTGGCGCACCAGTTCACCTTCATCCACGAGAAAAATCTGCTTATGAACCGTCCCCCGCACGATCACCGTATCTTTTTTGATCTCGGCGCTGACATCGCGCACTGTGGGCAGGATCTTAAAAATTTTCTTCGCTGTAATCGGCAAATTTACCTCGGGAGTAATCGAAAATCCCACCCTGTCTTCGCCGACCACGCTGTCAACTTTCAAAAGTTCCTTGCGAGCGGTGACACCCGGACCGTGCACATCGATGACCACTTCGATCTGTTCCGTTACGGTAACCTTGACAAAGATCTCCAGCACGACGGCCTGCTCTACCGTTTCATGATGACCAAGATGTGTATCAACAGTAAGCACACGCACCTCTACCTGGGCGTTCATCTCCGGCTCGGCACCTTTCACATCGACAAAAACCCGAAATTGCATCTCTTCGGGAACATGGCGCACCAGATCGCCTCGATCAACCACAAAGAGCTGCTTGTCAATGATGCCGGTCACTAAAACCCCGCCGGAACGCACCTCCGTCTCCACATCTGTCACATTGGTAATTACTTCATAAACCTTTTCTATTTTAAAAGGCAGCCGCACCTTTGCTTCGACAGCCTCACGCACTGTCGCTTCACCGATAACCCGTTCTACTTTAAGTAACTTCCTTTTGACAACTAAACCTTTGGTCAATATTCTTCCCTCCTTCCAGTTCTGCTTTACTGCCAACCTGCTATAATATATACAGTTAACCACC
>JAAZMI010000175.1 GCA_012798895.1 Bacillota bacterium | reverse complement strand
TATTTAGGATAAGGAACCTGCATACAATTATGTAAAAATTGCATATTCCAGACGATCTCTTGGGTTATCTCTTTTTCTCGGAGCAGGGAAACATGCGTATGATGGGCATGACCATAAAGGGGGTAGAGCCTACCCCGCGCAAAACCCTCCTGTAAATTTTGGAAGGCCCGGGGAACAAGATCCTTGATCTGATGTAGAAGCTCATTGGAATATTCCACACATAATGGCGCATTGATGTTATCACCAAATTTAACACTTAAAGAATATATGTCCCGCCCCTCCTCTCTCCTTTTTTCGATGTAATTTTCATCCAAGATCGTATCCTTCATGGGATTGTCCTCATCCAAAGAGGAAAGCAATAATTCCGGCAGATCCCAAAGTAGTTCATGAGCATGGAAAGCAAAGATAACGTAGATATCTTTCAATAACATCCACCTCCAATTATTTTCATCAATAGTATTCCATAAAGGAAATTTTTAAAACAGGAATAGAAGGTCTTTATTCGGTAAAAATATTGATGAGATGCAAAGTTTGACCCTAAAAAGTGGCACAAAAACTGATTACAGATCTGCCATTTAGAAAGGAGGAGGTAAGAGATGGCCAAAAAACATAATAAGGGTAGAAAACAAAAACCTAACTATTCCAAGAAAAACAGAGACAGCCTCAGTAATGTTGAAACTGCCTCTGAACTTGAACCGGAAATCAAAGAGGTAGACAAAAAAAATCCCAAGCAGAAGATCTTTTCAGAAGAAGAGTAAGAAGTTTTTTTGCTTTATAATGTTTAACCTGAAAACAACTGATGTTGTGAGTATGATGGGGGTGGTAGCCCTTTGCACAACACAAGGGGTATATGCCGGCCCTCATTTTTTTTCCGGGCCGCTAATCCCGGCCCCGGAAAAGGTGGCCATTTCATGCAATATTTTTACGGAAGCTTCGATAACGTGCATCGACAAGGCCGCACCGGTTCCTTCCCCCAAACGCATATCCATAAAGAGGACAGGGCGAACGCCAATCAATTTGAGCATCATCTCGTGACCTGGTTCATCAGACAAGTGTGAAGCCAACAGGTAGTCCTTGATGTTCGGGTGCAGCGCGGAAGCCACAAGGGCGGCCGCACCCGAAATAAAACCATCGAGGACGACAGGAACCCGGTTTGCCGCACCGGCCAGAATTACTCCAATCAAACCGGCAATCTCCAGCCCCCCCACTTTAGCAAGGGCAGCCAGAGGCTCTTCTGCTGTAGGTTTATTTACCTCCAGGGCCCTTTCAATTGTTCTTATTTTTGATTTTAACAGTTCGTCACTGGCCCCCGTTCCCCGTCCGGTTATTTTTTTAACCGGGGAGCCGGAAAAAACCGCGAGGAGGGCTGTGCTGGGAGTAGTATTGCCGATGCCCATCTCCCCCAGGCCCAGTAGATCACTTCCCCTGGCCAGGCATTCTTCGGCAACCTCAAAGCCTGTTTCGATGGCCTTAAGAGCCTGTGCCGTGGTCATCGCCGGTCCACGAGACATATTTTGAGTCCCATAGGCGATCTTTTTTTTCAAAAGCAACGGATGAGAATTAAAATCGGTGGCCACGCCAATATCCACTACCAGGAGTTCGGCTCCTACGTGGCGGGAAAAAACATTCATCGCCGCCCCCCCATTCAAGAAATTTTGCACCATCTGGGCAGTTACTGCCTGGGAATAAGTATGGTACCCCTCTTTCACCACACCATGATCTCCTGCCATCAGAATACAGGTTTTCTTAGTAATTGTGGGGGCAGCCTGGCCGGTGATCCCCGCTATTTTTTTGGCGATGAGCTCCATAACTCCCAAACTTCCCCGGGGTTTGGTTAGGTCGTCAAGCCGGGCCTGGGTTTTGGCCATAGCCTCTTCATTTAAGGGATCGATCCGGGACAACACTTTCTGTAGATCAAACATAAACTAAACCTCTCCTTTCTATAAATTAATCTGCAAAATCAAAGTCCCCGGCCTTATATTGGCCGGGGACTTTACCATCATCCCCTCCCCATAGAACGGGGCGGCATGCTGCTAAGGGCAGGTCTCCTGGCTTCCGGATCAACGCTCTTTTAGCGCCTTCCCATCTTCTTTTCCTTTACAGGTTAGAAAACAGTGGCCTTGCTCCAGCTCTCCGGTTACAGTGGCGGGTCCGCGCAGGAATCGCACCTGTCTTCCCTATTCTTCGTTTAAAACGACACCCAAAGCAGTTGTTTTTCTACTGATCTCATTATAGAATTTATTTCTGCTTAAGGCAAGTATTTTTTTGCAGCCTCACCTTTTTCACCTTTATCATTTTTTCAGGATATTTTTTTTAGAAATACAAAAAATAAAAAGGAAGGCCCATCACCACAAAGTTATTCTTATAAGATCTTGTTAAGATGTTACATTCACTTAAAACCATACAAGGGGTGCTCTGTTATGTCAGAGGATAAACGATACGATGAAACAAAGGTCATTAGTTATGCGGCAATCAGGTACGGCAGTTGGTTGCTGGGTCTAATCATCATCCTTTATTTTATTGGGCGTCATCTATTTCCTTTTATCCGCTCCCTTTTTTAAGGCAATTTTTGTAACTACAATCCATCTTATACCATAGCATTGTATTTTTAACTATTTTATTAATATAGGTTAACATAATGTTATCATTTTTTCATGATTACGGCAGGGG
>JAAZMI010000174.1 GCA_012798895.1 Bacillota bacterium | reverse complement strand
GAAAAACAAACTTCATGCGGTTTAAATAAAAGCGCTTAATTAATTTTTTATTCAGTGGTCGATGATAGTAGCTGTAAAACAAAACAAAAGCACTTAAAAAAATAAATGTGGCTGTCCCAAATGCAAAAAACCTGTTTAAAAAATTATACAGGGGATAAAGTGACGATGTTCCGGCCAGATCGACGATAACGGATGATGTGGAATGAACCATGAGCACCCCCAGAATCGCCACCCCTCTTAACACGTAAAGTTCTTCGATCTTTTTGTTTTTATGTTTTATTTTGTACATATTTTTCCCCTAAAATCGGGAGCAACCGCTACCTGGTAGAGCAGCTTCCCGGAAGCCATAAAAATGATCCAGAGGGCCGTGCCCTTTTCCAAGCGGGAGACCGTGGGGCATGATCGACTGCAGGTAGAGACGTGCCGCCTTTACAGCCAGGGGGACGGTTCTACCCCGGGCCAGGTGCGCGGCGATGGCCGCAGCATAGGTGCATCCTGTCCCGTGGGTGTTCTTGGTTTGAATACGGGAAGCACGGTAATAATAAAATTTTTTGCCGTCAAAGAGAACATCCGTGATCAGATCTTCCTCCTCGGCGTAGTGCCCCCCTTTAATAAGAACAAAGGATGGCCCTTGACGGTAAAGAAAGTGGGCCGCTTCTTGCAATGCCCCCCAATCCTGAATGGGCCACCCGCAAAGGGCCTCGGTTTCCGGTATGTTGGGCGTAACCACCAGGGCAACGGGCAAAAGTTTCTCTCGCAAAGCTTTTTGCGCGCCTTCTGTTAACAATGAATCTCCACTTTTGGCGATCATCACCGGGTCAACCACCACTTTGGGGATCGCAAAATGTTTTAACCTCGCTGCCACCACTTCAACGGTTTTTTCGTCACCGAGCATCCCCGTTTTGACCGCAGATACGGAAAAATCGCGCAGCACGGCATCGATCTGCGCCTCCACCAGTTCAGCGGGTAGAACCTCCGCCTTCTCCACGGCAAGCGTGTTTTGTGCCGTAATGGCGGTAATTGCAGACAGGCCATATACCTTTTGCGCCGCGATGGTCTTTAGATCGGCCTGGATCCCGGCACCGGCTCCCGAATCGGAACCGGCAATGGTGAGCACACAGGGTGGTGCTTTCTTCTTATTTTTCATGGTAGATAACAGAACTTCCTTTCGTTCCCCGGTTCCCTCGCCAAAGAACAAGAGTGAGCCTCAGGGATGGTTATTGCGGTAGAATTTCGGTAAAGCCCGGGCAAAACCCTGCCTCCCAGTCTAAAATAATGTAGCCGTCCGCGGGTGACAACTCAGACGCGCTGTTAGATAGCCTGTCTACCGGGAAACATATCTTTTACGGATGATACAGTGTGCTAGCTTATCCGGCTATAGATAAATTTCAAGGCTTCAACCACCGTAGGCAAGGGCACCCTTAAAACCGTCAGGGTGGCATAAACGAAAGCCAACACCCATAGAAGACTAAAATACAGCAGTTCCCTGTACATCCTGCTGCGAAACAAGATCGGAGTCTCCATGAAAAAGATTATAAACATCACAGCACTCAACCAGGCCATATCATACAACCTCTTTCAGCAAACCTACCTATAAGGATCACTCGAACCACAGTCGGCTACCTTTAATTTTGAAAACCGCCTAATTTGCCGGCAATCTTACATCCAACCAGCTACAGTTAACCTAGCGCACTGTTATCGGCTTGGCAACCAGCCCATAGCTCCGAATCAACGTCCGCACATCCACTTCAAGCTCGATCTCCGGAAAGATCCCCGCCCATTTCTTCTCGAGGCGTCTCCAATCTTGGGGCCTTGTTTTATAAAGTTCATGCCCAAAACCGAAAACATCTAAATTTAGAAACCGGGCCTTCCGCCAGGCCATACCGATCTGGTTATGGATCACCGTGGCCAGGCGCCGGTTTAGAGATCTTTTAAACTCTTCTGCCTGGGACAGATCCTGGCCGCCATAATCCTGCAACCTTGCTTCAGCCTGTACGAAAAGGTGCACCCGCACCTTTTCGCCCTGCACCTCTTGTTGAAGTTTGTTTGCCGCCCAAAAAACCTCCACGGTCAAAAATTTATTATCTTTATTTTCCCCATCTCCCCCCTCACCCGGCGGGGGAAAAACCATTGTCAAGCGACGGATATTATTCGTGAGCCACAGGTAGCCGGCCGTCTCTTTTTCATCAAAAAAACCGGCCAGTTTGTCGCCGCGGAAAAGGGCCGCACCAGAGATTTTAGCCGGCCCGGGCCGCCTGGTTTTCCCTTCATCGCCCCCGCCGCCTCCCCCGCCTTCTTCTTTCCCCACCTCTACTTCGATGCAGGGCAAAAGAAGCTCCACCCCCGGTACAGAAAGATGATGAAAGAGGCGACGCAACGAATCTATCTCTGGGACGACAGCATCTTCCAGGCGAAGCGTAAGCAGTTGCCGGATCAGGGCCGTCCCGCCAAGCTGCTCCAGGGGAAATTCGGCCCCCATAAGCTTCCTTATATCCCCTTGCACTACGAAAGGGCGGGCGATAAGGCGTGCCTGGCGCTCGCGGTCGATATAATCGAGAACTGGACGCAACCCCCTTTTGGCCATCGCCTCTGAAAATAGCACCACTTCGAGATGGCTCCAGATCAATTTTCTCGTGCTGATCTGCTCTGTTTTTTTAATTGCCTCATAGATAGTGTGGCCGCTGGTCTCCACCACCCAGAAAGGCATCTCTGCACCGCCGCCGCCACCGTTTTGCCCCCCGCCCTCACCGGCACTAATGCCGAGGGGATTGGCCACCTCAGCGATGACCTGTAACAGCTCTGTCTGGGGATCGTAGTCGAAGGCAACAGCCGTTACAACCCCCAAAAAACTTGGTTCACGCCGATCCCAGCACCCCGCCGAAGCCAACAAGGATAAAAGAAGGCAGCATAAAACCAGGCTGTATAGATAAACACCCCTGCGTTTAATCGCTTCACCCCCGCCTTTCATCTTCCGGCAAAGCAACACTGTTTTTTCTTCTCTTTAAAAAATAAGCAATCCACAAAACTATCACCGGGAAAAGAAAGACAAAAAACAATGCAGGAGCTATAATCTGCGGCTGGAAAAAATTGCGGATCTCCAGGCTGTCATTATAACCCTGCAGCGCCAACGTGCCTAAGATCACGGCCAGAGGCAACAGAAACGGGCGATGATCCTTAAAAGAACAAAGCTGGGAGAGGCCTTTAGAGAGAGAATAAAGATTCACCGCCAGCGTAATAAAAAGCCCCAACCCCCAGGCAAAGGTTGGAAAAAACTCGAACCTCTCCAAAAATTCGCTGATGCGGACTGCCCGGACCATCTTAAAAACAGGAAAAAAAGCATGGGCCCCTTCATCGGCGCCCAGCACCGCAATGACGATCACAGCCGCCAACACCAGGATAATAGAGGCCCATAGCAGGGAATTTAAAGCTGCCCGCAAGGTCTCCCTCGGTTCGACGACGGAAGGAACCAGTATCGCCAGATTGGCATACTGCACGGCGATTGCGGTAGGAGTTAAGGATGCAAATAACACCGGCCTCCAACCCCCATAGAGAACGGGCAGCAGATTACCGAAATCCGTCTCCACAATAGGAAAAAACAGTGTAAATAAAACCGCCAGCGTAAAAACAGGAAAGATCAAATCAGTCATTCTCCCGAGTGGTTCGAGGCCGGCGTAGACAACCATAATGGCAACGATAACCATGCTGCCTAAAATAACGACCAGGGGCGTCTCCGGCAGAAAAATCGTGCGCAGCACCTCGCCGTAGATGCGTAGATCCGTAGCCCCCATCAATAGAAAAAGCCCCAAAAATAAGAGGCTAAGCAATCCCCCCGGCCAATTCCCCAGCAGTTCCCGGCTATACTGAACGATGTTTTTATCCGGGAAATTAAGCGCCAAGCGGCCAATTAGATAGACAAATACAGCACTGGTAAAAAAGGTAATAATAGCCACCAGCCAAGCATCCTGCCGGGCTTGTGCCACCGTTAAAACCGGGAGGATGGAGATCACGATCGTGGTGCGCATAATGAAAAAAATGTTAAATAACTGCCTGCTTGCTATCTTTTCCTGGAACAAAGGTGCTGATCCCCTCCATCCTTAGTGGGGGTTCCCCCCCTTTTCTTGCGGTGGTTGCGGTTTCTGCCCGGAGGGCTGCCGCTTGGGTTCACGATAACCCAACAGTTTAGGGCGGTAAACATGTTTCCACCAAAACAGGTTGAGCAGAGCATCCTTCATATCCCCCCAGATGAAAGGAGCAAAAGGAGCCATGTAGGGGTAGCCGAAGGAACGCAGGGACACGAGATGTATAAGGAGAACCAGCAGCCCAAACTGGATGCCCAGCAGGCCGAAGATGGCCCCCAAAATGATCATAACAAAACGCAGGATGCGTGCCGCAAGGCCGAAGTTAAAAGAAGGGGCGGTAAAGGAGGCGATGGCCGTAAAAGCCACGGCGATCACCGTTCCGGGGGAGACAAGGCCCGCCCGGATCACCGCATCGCCCAAAACCAGGGCGCCCACGATGCTCACAGCAGGCCCCACGATCATCGGCAGGCGGACACCGGCCTCCCGCAGGATTTCGAAGACCGCCTCCATAAAAAAGGTTTCGGCCACCACGGGGAAAGGCACCCCCTCGCGGGCGGCTTGGATGCGGACCAACAATGGCAGGGGCAATAATTCGGGATGAAAGGTCAACACCGCCACGTAGATACCCGGCAAGAAAAGGGCAATAAAAAAGGAGATATAGCGCAAAAAACGGATAAATGCACCCAGGGGAAAAGGCTCAAAATAATCATCCGGGGCCTGTAGAAACAGGCCAAAATCTGCAGGAAGAACGAGCGCAAAGGAGGATCCGTTGACAAAGATGGCAACCCGCCCCTCCAGCAGGGACCCAACCACGCGATCTACCCTCTCCGTGCTCAAAATAGAGGGAAAAAGAGAACAAGGATTATCGCTGATAAATTCTTCAATATAACCGCTGGCCAAGATTCCGTCCAGCTCGATCCTCTTAAGGCGCGAGCGCAGCTCACCCAGCATCTCTTCTCCGGCCAGACCTTTGATGTAGGCAAAGGCCACCTCCGTTTTGCTCAGATCGCCGATCTCCATACTTTCGATCCAGAGATTGGGGCTGCGGATGCGCCGGCGGATAAGCGATGTGTT
>JAAZMI010000173.1 GCA_012798895.1 Bacillota bacterium | reverse complement strand
TTAAGGAAAAGGATTCAAAGTCTTCCTCTTCCAGCTCCTGTAAGGATGGTTCTACTTGAATGATCTCTGCTTGGCTCTCTACAGCCTTGAGAACCATATAGGCACGCACAGATTTTAAAAGACAGTCTGCATAAAGACGGACGTCGATCTGTAAGGGTTCACCCAGGGCAGTAGCCGTACCCTCTGGTTGCTTGCCCAATGGACTGGCCAGGGCCGAGAATTCTGTCGCCAAGATCTGATCTTCCCCTGGGAAATGGTTGCCCCCGGCCTCTTTCTCTTCTGTGAAACGTTGCACGGCTTTATCAAGGTCTTCAGCCTGCGCGGCAAAACCATCGCCGTGCAGGGCACCGCTGGAGAAAATTTGTCGAAAAAGATCCACGCCCATAAAAAGAAGATCCAGAGCCCCGGCGGGGAGCTCCTTGCCAGATTGGCGAATCTCATCCAGAATGTTTTCCAGGCGGTGGGCCAGGCCGCTGATCAGCTCCAATCCCATTAACCCTGCACCGCCTTTGATCGTGTGCATCGCCCGAAAAACAACGTTAAGGAGCTCGTTGTCGTTGGGCGACCTCTCCAGCTCCAGTAAGGCCTCTTCCATGCTCTGCAAGTTTTCCATGCTTTCTTCCAAAAAAAGAGACATCAGTTCATCATCTTTGAACATCTACCATCACCTCAAAGTATTTCGAAATTTCCGTGAAAGGCACCAAACAAGCCCTCATTATTTTGATTTTAAGGCCAAGTTCAGGTAAAATTTTGTTTCCCCAGCAGACAACAAAATGCTAACCAGGGGAAACGAGACGCGCACATCCAGTTGCATGCCGCTAAAAAAAGCAGGGGGTGAGGTATCCGCTTTAACACCTAGATCCGCCAACTGTGTAACGGCATTGCCGGAGGTGATATTCAACAATTCCTGTAGAGCGCTGACGGAGAGATCGTCGAAGTTTTCCACGTTACCCCCGACCATCATCGAAGCCAATTGTAAACCGTTTTGATAATCGGTGCTTAAAAGAACGTTGCCGTATAGATCGCCTGTAACGCCCAAAAAAACATGGATATTCGTCCCATGGTTGAGTGATTTGGTCAAAACTTCCACCTTCTGCTTCTTAATGGAAGAACCCGAAAAACTTTGAATTACCTGGTCCAGAGACGAGAGGAAAGGATTTAAAAGCATGGCTTTCAATGTAAAAACTCCTTTTTTGACACCGACTTTTGTGTACCTGCTGGACAATTTTCCCCCGGTGGACTACGCCATGAATTTAGTCCTAAAAGGCTTGCCCAAAAAATACCGGGCCTGCCGCATAACCGGCAGGCCTGGTATTCATCAGACACTCATTCGGCAACCGGCTGTCGTGGCAGTATAATAATACTGTTTTAGACCCTTGGTTTTGCGTCCCCAACTTTCGTTGGGTTTGCCTTTATCGTTGTTTCTCTTTTAGATGAAACCTGTCTGGACAAAACTGTATTATTCAAAACATTCAGCAACAATGTTAATTATTCGACAACAAAACACAATTTCCTTCTTTTTCCCCGAATTAAAATATAATATTTACTTTTCAAGTTTATTAGACATCTTACCATTACTCTTAACGATACTGGAATTATAATTCACTTTCTTCATTATATAGCAATTACAATGTTCTGAAAAGCCCCGGCAAAATTTTTAAGATCGATCCCCATTTAATATACACTTATTATGAATTGGAGGGTAAATATGTAAAAAAAGCAACCCCGGGCACACAATACCGGGATCGCCTTTTTTCATCACATCCCCAAAAAAAGATATCTCAACGCAATTCCGTAGGCACAAAGAGGTCGATAACTCCAATAATAATGGCTGCCAGTAATGCCCCCAATATTGATACAGTCATACCCGGAACGACGAATTGGGTAATATAGATCACGACCGCCGCCGTGATGAAACCGACGATGCCGCGGTTTTGTGGGGAAACGCGCCTCCCAAAGATACTTTCTACCACAAAACCCAGCACGGCAATTACTACCGCGGCAATCAAAGCCTGACCAAAAGTTAAAAGAGCAAAACCGGGAAGCAGAAAACTTACCAACATCAAAACCAATGCCGAAACAACAAAGCGCACGATCAAGCCAACCAAATTGGAAACAGACATTTTTTTCACCTCACCAGGCTTTTAATTGATCCGGGTTACTTTTTCTCGCCTGGCAATTTTCCCCGGCCAGGCGGGAAAAAAATACGCCGGGACTAAATTATATGTATAGCATATCCAAATAAGTAGCATCTATGCCAAAAATAAAGCAACCCCGTAAAAGGGCATCCTTATGGCTAATCCTCTAACTTTTGCTTGCTGAACATTGCATTTTTTGATAAGCCATGATAGAATTAGTCTCGAATTTAAGTAGAGGGGGTTAAGAGTTTGGCCAACATTAAATCGGCAATCAAACGCCTGAAACAGTCCGTTAAAAGGAACCAACGCAACCGCAGAATAAAATCCCATGTGAAAAGTGCCATCAAAGATTTTCACCTATACCTGGCAGAACAAGACGAATCCAAAGCACGGGCTGCTTACGCCCGGGTCAGCAAAATTATCGATCAAGCTGTCTCCAGAGGCGTTCTGCACAAAAATAACGGTTCCAGGAAAAAATCGCGTCTCGCCCGAAAATTAAAACAGATCGCCGGTTAAAACGGGGAAAACATAGTATCGCCGGCAATAAAATTTCCGGCAGAAGAAGTTAATTGCAGAACAAGCCGCTCCAGGGCCTCGTTGGCTCCATAGCGGCCTGTTTTAATTCCCAAATCGATTTCTTTGATGCGGGCAATAATACGTGCCAACAGGGACGGAGTATAATTTTGAGCCTGCCCGGCCAGTTCTCTAAGAATAAAAGGCGGCAATTTCATGGTTGCAGCCGCCTCCCGTTGCGTTTTTCCGGCCTTTAGAGTTAGATACTGGTATAGAAGGCGGTACTGGCGGGCAATCATCGCCAAGATGACCAGGGGTGGTTCATTCTGCTGGAACAATTTATGGAGATGAAGCAAAGCTTCCTCCACATCCTGCCGGCCCACCGCTCCCACAAGGCGAAAAATGTTGCCCTCGCTGCTTTCAGGCACAAGATAAGTAACTAATCTATGAGTTACTGTCTTTTCTTCTCCCAGGTAAGTTACTATCTTTTCCAGTTCCCGCTGTAAGGCTCTAAGATCTTCCCCCCCTCGTGCTAAAAATTCATCCAGCGCCGCCCCTTCAATCTGCTTTTCCGCCAGAGAGAGTTCTTCTTCGACCCATCTTTTCAGGGCTGCGCCCCGGAGCAGAGGAAATTCTACCAATCGTCCCCGCTCCTCGATAATTTTCACCAGCTTTTTGCGCCTGTCCACTTTTAAAGCTGTAAAGATGAGAATTAGATCGGAGACTTCCTCCCTCTGTAAAAAAGCCAACAGCTCCTCTTCACCCGCCCGTTGCCCTCTCCGGCCCTCTGTTTTTTTCTTTTTACCGGACCCGGCCGCTTTCTTTTTCGCTGAAAAATAAGGGGTTTCTTCAACCCACAACAGTCTTCCCCCGCTAAAAATTGTTGTCTGTCTCACCTCCGCCAGAAGATCCGGCAGATTATATCTGTCTCCCTCCAATTTTTCCAAAGAAAAATCTTTCCCTTTTTGTTGCAGCCCAAGCAAGATCTCCTGTCGCGCCTTTTCCTGCAGATATTTCTCGGGGCCGCTGAAGAGATAAAAGGGATAGATTACACCCTGTTTAATTTTTCGCCTGGCTTGTACATAGTGCACCCGTTGCATCCTCCTAACATGACATAACCGGAACAAAAAACAAAAAGTTAGATCTCAAAATAAACCCTTTTAAACAGAGGGTGTATCTGTGTTAAAAGAAAATATAAGCGAAGTCCTTATTCGCTTTAAACACTGAAGAATCCTCTCTAAAAAATATAATCATTCATTTTTCCTGTTTCCAGCCGGGAACGATACAGACCGGGCCGGCCAAGGGGTCTTCCTGCCATTTTTTTTCCCCCGGACCGGGCTGGATTACCGGCGCATAGAGGTATTCGGGAACGCTTTGGCCCAATTCCCGGTAAACCATAATCAGGTGCTTGCGAAAAAGGGCTTCAAAAGGAGCCGTTAAATAATAGGGCATGCTATCCACCCACCAGGCATAATCGCTCCCTTCTGCTTTATAGATGTTGAGCATGGCTTTCTCCAGTCTCTCCCGGTCTTCTTCCCCGCCCCTTTCTTCTTCCTTCTGCACCGCTTCCCGCGCCGTCAACAGGTAATTCCACAACATGTTCTTGTTTCCGGTGCCGATCCAGCGCGTTAGGCTATGATCGACCCAGGAACCGGTCGCCAGATGTGTGATCGATCTCTGGGGTGGATTACTGTGCAAAAACTCACTGACGGTCACCGTCTTCAGGTACGGATCGTCGGAGATACGCCGGTAGAGACAGTGCAAAAACTCCGTTTTATCCTCCGGGTACCATTCCCAGGCATTTTCACCGTCCAGAGCCAGGGTCACCAGAAAATTATCCGGATTATGACCCAGATTTTCCCAGATTTTGTGCAGACGGTGGATTAGATCTTCAGCCGCCTGCTCACCGGACATCTCTTGGTATACAAAACCGATGCGATCGGAGAGATGGTGATCACGAAAAACGATCGGCAATTCTACACCATAAGAGCTGACGAGGTAAGGTCTATAAAGCACATCCGGGTTGAGTACATGGCCGTATCCGTCCCTGTAGATCTCCACGTGCATCGATTTGCAGAGAATCTGTTCGTCCGAGATCGTCCACCTGAAACCTTCGTCTGCAATCAGTGGAATCATCTCCGGGCTGACCGCCTGTTCCGGGGGCCAGAAGCCGCGCGGCCTCTGTTCAAATAGATGTACATACTGCCGGGCGGCCATCCTCACCTGCGCCCGGGCATCTTCCGCAAATCTGAAACGCTGCGGCAGATCCAACCCCGGGCTGGGCCGCAAAGCCACATGGCTGTCTATGAGCAGCGGGAGAATCGGGTGATAATATGCCGTAGTGATGATCTCGATCTGCCCTTCATCTTGTAGGCGGCGATGTCCTGGAATAATTTTAGCCAAAACCTCAAACTGCCGTCTCATCAGCTCATCTTTTTCTTCTTCGCTAAAATTATATCCCTTTTTGATCAAGCCGCGCAGAAAAGGATCCCTTTCCCGCAATTCCGGGTCCAACCAGGCCAGATTAAACCAAACCTGCAGATCGAGATAATCCTGCACGGTATATCTCGACAATGCCTCTTGCACCACCGCGGGTTCTGTAACTCTGCCCTGTTTCTCGAGCAGCTGCCGGTAAAAAGGAAAACGAGAGATGACTCTATCCCATTGGATATCAAAGTAGTGTAAAAGCAGAAAACATTTTTCTGCGGTAGTTAGACTGTCCGCTTTCTTCATCACCTGCAGATAATAATCGAGGGCCCCTTTTTGCAGATAGACCTGGATCTGCTCGAGCAGGGAAGGGCTCAAGCTGAAAGTGGCCTTTACCTTGGGGTATTTTCCCAAAATGGAGATCATGTGTTCATAATCTTTGGCCGCGTGCAGCCTAACCCAGGGCATGATGAATTCTTCTCGTTCCATATCGAGGTAAAATGGCTGATGCTGGTTCCAAACAAAAGCAACAGAAAGGATTTTTTGCGACAAGATTTTCTTTCCCCTTCTCTTAAGTATTGATCGCCATTGTAATAGTCAGCTCTTTCTCTGCTTGGGGCTCCAGGGTAAGATCCCAGTTCGGCACCAACACAGATTGTTGGTAGACGCGTTCCAATCCCCCTTCCGACTGAGAAACCGTCTCCACAGGAAAACGCCAGAACCTTGCCCGCGGCGAAAAGTGCAGGGCTACATTTAAATTTCTCCATTCATCGAAAATATATAGCTCCGCCACCTCTTCCTCCACGCCCTTGCTGGCCAAATTAGGCTCTTCCAGTTGGCGATCGGGAAGATGGTAGTAACGATCCGGCGCATAACCGGATAGAAAAGCGAGATTGAACTCGATCCCCAATTTAAAAGACAGCGTCTGCCCCGCAGGGTTAAATAGATTGTACTTAAAAACAATTTCTTGTGCGGCAGAGGGTAGAAATACTTCTTTGCGGATATCCAGCTCCCCCTGCTCTTCAATATTCCCCCGGCGCGTAAAGAACAATTGTGCCTTTCCTTCATGATACTCCAATGTCGATCTATAGGTAGCTGATAGAAAATCTCCTATCTCCCGGTACTCTCCGCGACTAAAACTTTCCAGATCCGTGTCTAAGGGAAGAACATGATCGAGCAAGGCACCGCGGGGATAGCGATCGTAGATGAGATGTTCCTGCAAGCCGTCTTCTTTAGTGGCAAATCTGTGGTGAATCGTCTGTACCCCTGCTTCTTGTTCCGCTCCGTCCTGTCTGCCGATCTCGATCCCTTGTTCAAGCAGATCTTCGTGGTAGGGTTCCGGCTGCCGGGTAAAGGTATCCAATAGGTTTACCGCCGCCGGGCGATAAGAGAGTTCCCAGAGGCTTCCCCCCCGGTAAGGAGAAAAAAGCAGCGCAAAATATTCGCTGTTGATCGCGATCTCTTGAAATCCATCGTAATCCCGATCGGTAATTTTTAGTTCCAGCCACCTATCACC
>JAAZMI010000172.1 GCA_012798895.1 Bacillota bacterium | reverse complement strand
TGAAACAATAGACTTAGAACTTATATTGCAAATGTACAGGTAATTTACATATCCCCGCACTTGGGATGAGGGAATTCAAATATCCAACAATATTGATCTTAAAAAAATGGGCACAAAAAGGGGTCATAAATACATTGAAAAAACTAAAAGTAGGTATTATAGGCGTAGGTATGGCTTTCGAGCGCCTGCACTACCCGGCATACGAAAAGCTGGAAGATCGCTATGAGATCGTTTCCTTATGCGATCTGCAGATAGAAAAGGCGGAAGCCTGGGCCGGGCGTCTTCACCTGGGCCCGGACAGAGTCTTTACAGATTACCACCGGATGCTGGAAGAAGTGGAGCTGGATGTCATCGATATCATGGTCCCTATCGAGCTCAACTTTGCTGTTACCAGAGATGTTGCCGAAAAATTGGCCGGGCAGCGAAAGGGGATTATCTGCGAAAAGCCCTTGGCACCAAACTTGGAGCAGGCACAGGAAGCATGTAATCTGGGCGCTAGGTATAACCTGCCGATCATGATCGCGGAAAATTATCGCTACAGCCAGGAGATGAATATGATCCGTGATCTGATCCACGCCGGCCGCATCGGTGATATCTTATATTTTATCCAAAACAGGGTCATGAATTTTCCGCAGAAGATGCTGCAGGATGATTTTTCGGCCAAGGATTGGCGCCAGCACCCGGAATATCCAGCCGGGGTGATAACCGATACGGCAGTGCACGAATTGGGTGGCCTACGGCATCTCTTTGGTCCCATTGTAAAGTTGCAGGCTTTTGGACGGCCGCAAAGGGCGGATTTTGCACCTTACAGCGTCATCCAGGCCAATCTGCTCTTTAGAAGCGGGGTAACGGGCAGTTTTTCTTTTTTTTGTGCCGGCACCGAGATGCAGCGCCCCCTGATCGGTTTGCGGATCTTTGGAACCGGGGGCATGATCTATCTGGAAGAACATGATGCCGGGGTAATCAACATCGCTTTCAATGACGGCCGCCTGGAAAGGATGCCCTATGAAGTACAAAAAGGTTACTACAATGAGCTGGTCAATTTTCACAAGGCCCTTACCGGGGAAGAACCGATCGCGGTAACAGCCGATGTGGAATACGGCGATCTGCAGGCAGTGATGGATATCTTAAAATCCATCACTGAAGACAGGGTTGTTCATCTGGAAAAAACCGAAGCTTTATCCCCTTCCTGATGCACTGCAAAACAGTTCTTCAAAAAACAGTTGCACTGGCGACCGGGATGCTGAAGATTAGGTGCTTATATTCTCTCAAAACAACGGGAGCACCCCGCGCAAGGCCGCTGCAAAGTCCCCTCGATTATTTCCGGGGCAATCGCAAAATGTGACAATCATCCCCCTCTGGGATCATGGACAAGTTAATTTTCCGATGTTATACTGCCAGCAGGCAACCGTTTAAATCTATTCTGAAAAAAAACGGATCTATTAATCCCGAGACCCCGCTTTTTCAACCGGTTGTCGGGATAAAAACAGAGCAGAAGCAGGGCCGCTCAATGGGGTTGCCCGGGAGGATAAATGTATCTGATTACTATGTAAAGGAGGTTGGAGCAAATTCTCTTCCCTGCGTAAAATCGGGATGGGGAATTAACGTTGCTCAAATTTTATGAAATTAGCTGTGTGTCAGATGGCTCTTAGCAATAGTATGGAAAATAATGCCGCCCGCATCATGCATTTTATGGAAAAAGCGGCTGCGCAGGAGGTAGAGCTAATCTGTTTTCCAGAGATGTCCCTAACGGGGTATGTTTCGGGGCTGCTCTCCAAACCGGAGCTGAATTCAATCGTGGATGAAGTGCAACAACAGATTGCAGCTAGATGCACTTCTCTGCAGTTGGGGGTAATCGTCGGCTATGGCTACCGCGAAGGAGACGATCTTTTTAACAGGGCGGGGGTCATTCTACCCGGATCCGGGGCAACACAGTTTACATACGATAAGATCTACTTAACGGAGATCGAAGAGAAATATTTCCGGCATGGCTACAGGAGCCTTGTTTTCCCTTATCTTGGTTCCAAGATCGGGGTGATCATCTGCCGGGACCAGAATTATCCTCTTTTGATTAAAAAACTGAAGGATAAAGGGGCGGAATACATCTTCATCCTTGCCGCCCACTTCTATGATCCTAAAGAGGCACGCTGGAAATTGGATAAAAACAGGGCGATCCCCATCACCAGGGCGGTGGAGAACAAGGCTTTTGTTTTGCTGTCAAATACGGTCGGCACGCACCTGGGAATGGTTAGCCTCGGCAACAGCCTAATCGCCGATCCGGAGGGTGCCGTGGTCGTGGCGGCCGATGAATATCAGGAGGGCTTGTTGCTGCTTTCTACCAACGATGCTTTCCCGGAACCGGCACCCTGATACCTGATTCTGCCGGCAGCCGGGCAGATGAACGCCACACCTGTATCACCTCTGGCTGGAACAGATTCTATATCCTGTGCGATCACCAGTTCTTTTTAACTGCCCAAGAAGGTGCCTCTATGATGATATTGGCTTGTGCTTCATTGATGCCCCTGGGCAGTAGCAGCACACTTTAATATTCCAAGTTAAACTTACGGTTAAATTCCTCTACGACTGCCAGCAGATCCGGTGCCAACAGTTCTTTTGTTTTCTTGAGGATAAAATGGGGGATTTCTTTGTAGTAGGCCTGGGCGATCCCCCCGGTAATGCAGGCGATCGTATCGCTGTCCCCGCCCAGGGAGATCGCTTTGCGGATGGCATCTTCATAATCCGTGGATTCCAAAAAAGCCCGAACGGCCTGCGGCACGGAACCCTGGCAGGTCACATCGAAGCTGTAATGCGGCCGGATCTCATCGAGGGTCTGTTCCAGATCGTAACCGGAAAATCCCGCAAGATATTGTTTGATCTCCTCCTTGTCCTTCCCCGTGCGGGCCAAAAAAACTGCAGCCGCTGTAACCTGGGCCCCTTTGATGCCTTCGGGGTGGTTATGGGTCACCTCTGCACTGCGTTTGGCCTCTTCCAAAACTTTTTCAAGGGTGTGGCCGGCAAAGCCGACCGGGCTGACACGCATAGCCGCACCATTCCCAAAACTGTAGTAAGGCGCCGTGCTCTCTGAAAAAAGCCACTTATAGAATGATTTCCCGTAACCGGCATGGGGAAAACGCCGGCCATAGGTTTTTAAAGTCGCCGTATAATCGCCGTCCTTCAAAATACAATCCGCGACAGCTACAGTTAAAACCGTATCATCGGTAAAGGTGGAACCGGAAGAAAACAGTTCAAAATCCGTGCTTTTTACGTTTTTCCATTCGTAGACCGAGCCGATGATATCCCCGGCAATCGCGCCAAACATAAAACATCACCCCTGTTATAAAAATACTTAACCCAACCCTACAAATTATCTACAAAACTTGGCATACGGTGGTGGCCGGATAACAGCCTCTTGCCTAAAATGTGATCATCTTTCCGCTGTTTCTGTTGTCTATGGGGCCGCCTTTATTTTTGTTCCAGATATCCTCTCTCCACAGCCTTTTGGATCAGTTCCCGGGCACAATCCCAGAGCACAGTTGAACCTTCGCCAATAGCTTTGTTGCGAGCCGCAACCTGTTCGCTGTTAATCCCATGTTCCCGCCATGATTTGCCCTCTGTTACATAATTATGCAGTAAAGGTTGAAATCTATCAAGGGCGGCGGCAAAACATGCTTCCGGGGTCTGACGTTCTTCGAATTCTGCCCATAGCTCCTGAAATTCCTGCGCCTGATCCGCGGGCAGAAGACCGAAAAGCCGCTGTGCTGCTTTTCTTTCCCGGGCGATACTTTTAGCCCGCAGCTCCTCGTCATAACAGTAGGTATCTCCGGCATCGATCTCTACGATGTCGTGAATGAGAACCATTTTTAATACACGCGTTACATCCAGGCCCCGGTGCAG
>JAAZMI010000171.1 GCA_012798895.1 Bacillota bacterium | reverse complement strand
GGATGATGCCGGCGATAAAAAGCTTCCCGATCGATTGTTCAGTAGCAATACCGTAGACGATAAAGATAACGCTGGGCGGAATCAAAACCCCCAGTGCCCCCCCGGCTGCAACGCTGGCCGTAGAGAGAGAATCATCGTAATCGTATTTTTTCATCTCCGGCAGGGCTATGGCACCGATGGTTGCAGCCGTAGCAGTATTCGAACCGCAAACTGCTCCAAAGAGGGCACAAGTTGCTTGCGTAGCAACGGCCAAACCTCCCGGCAGATGCCCTACTACTTTATAGGCCAAGTTATAAAGCCGCGAACCAATCCCCGAATAGAAGGCCAGAAAACCCATCCATACAAACATGGGGATAACACTCAATGAATATGAGGCAAAGGAATTATACAGATCCTGGGCTACAATTCTAAGGGCTGCATCCACAGAAGAGAGATAACTAAAACCTACAAAGCCGACTAAGCCCATAGCATAAGCAATGGGCATGCCCAATGCTAAAAGAACAAAAAATCCGATAATACCTACTGCTCCTGCCAACAAGGGGCTCATGTTTTAACCCCCTTCCCAATACTTTCGACAACCTTTAACAGCACAACCAGAGCCAGCAGCAACAGGCTGAAGGCTACCAGATAAATGTAGGGATAAAAAATAGCCTTTGTTGTTGGGGATACTTCCCCGGTTACAGCCATACTATGAGCATATATTCCGGTATGCCAGGCTGCAAGAACGAGAAAAGCTATAGATAAGAGCCCGATGATAACCTCCACGACCGCCTGCATTTTCAAGGGGAACCGTTCCAACAAAAAAGTTACTGCAATATGGCCGTTCTGGATCGCACAGTAGGCTAAAGCTAAACCAACAACCAGCGCAGCCAGAAAACCGACATATTCGTAGGTCCCCAAGATAGGTTTTTTAAAAATTTCACGTAGAAGAACATTAGCAACAACCAACGCCATGAGTGCAAATGTGCTCCACCCGGCAATCGCATCGAAAAACCGGCAGATTTTAGTCGCCATCCCTGTAATTCGCTCCATACCAGCCGCCACCTCCTGTCTATTTTGAAAAAATAGGGATTGTATGAACACCTTGGGAGCGATAGACTTAAGTTCCCGCGGTGTTCATACAATTCCGGTTCCCTCTAATTAAACCCAATACTATTTGTATATTTCGTTATACTTGTCTGCCAGTTTCTTCGCCACTTCCAATGCTTCGCGACCCGGCAGCCCTTTTGCCTCCATTTCAGCTACAAAATCTTCCTGCACAGGTTCCACGAGCTCCATCCATCTCGCCGTCTCTTCTTCGGTAAGATCGATCAGCTCCAAGCCGAATTCATCCACAGAAAATTTAAGAGCAGATTCCACCTGCATATCCCATAACCCGATAGCCACCTCTTCGTGGAATTTTTCAGTTGTATCGCGGACAATTTTCTGCAAATCCGGCGGCAGGGAGTTCCACACATCTTTATTCATAGTCACAAAGAAAAGAGTATTATAGAGGAAAGGCGTAAAAGTGATATAATCAACAACTTCCGCCTGTCTCCAACCTTCCAGCGTCTCAATGACGGTAAGGTTTCCTTGAACAATTCCTTTTGACATAGATTCATAGGCATCAGCTTGCGGCATGGCCACGGGAATTGCTCCCAGGCCTTCCAGGGTTTTGGCGCTTAAACCGGTGGCCCTAAGCTCCAATCCTTTCAGATCTTCCAGGGTACGAACTGGTACTTTGGTCAC
The DNA here is from genome assembly GCA_012798895.1 of Bacillota bacterium. GTDB lineage: Bacteria > Bacillota > Dethiobacteria > DTU022 > UBA8154 > JAAZMI01. Next base: position 4,999 of record JAAZMI010000171.1, on the reverse strand, counting down.
AAGGTCCCCTGGTCCCGTGGAGAGAACCATCAACATCTCCGTATCTTTAATCTCTTCAGGCTGCAGTTCCTTAAGACCCTCCCAGGCGACCTTGCTGGCTACCTTGGAGTTGTTGTAGACAATGCCCGGCAGTTCAAAGACCTCCGTCAGTGGAAAACGTCCTCTTGTGTAAGCAAAACAGGAAAAACCAACATCAGCAATACCAGATACCACACCATCATAGATCTCCGCTGATTTCAGCAAGGTTTCACCTGGATATGTGGTAACTGTAATCTGACCATCAGTAGCCTCATAGATTGCATCAGCCCAACCCTGGGCCAAGTCAGTCTCGGCCGGGTGTGCTGCAGGCCAGAAGTGAGCCAGTTTGAGATCCAGCTCGATCGGTTCACCCTCAGCCACCCCTTCTACCCCTTCCTCCCCCTCTTCATCCGGGGGAGTAGCCGGTGCACAACCCGTAACCGCCAAAAGCATAGCAACAATTAGGAAAATAACCGTCAATGAAAATAAATTTCTTTTCAAGCAGACGACCTCCTCATCTATTATTTAGCTAACCAGGGCCAACATCTTGCGGCATCTTTCACCCCCCTGTTAATATAAACGAACTTGTTCATCGCTTTCCATTTCATAGTAGAAGATCATCCCTGAATTTTTTGATTATTCCTGCTACCCCTCATAATATACAGTAAAGTAGGTCAAATGTCAACACTATTTAGAAATGGGTGTATTGGTCGCCCCTTGCGAATTTGGTGAATCTTCCGAATACTTGGCTCGCTTTCTGTCAGCCTTTTTAAATTTTCGGCTTGTTCTACCTGCTGCAAAAGCTTAATAAAACATCAAAAAAGCTTCCATCCTCTAGGGACGGAAGCTTATCTTCACGCGGTACCACCCTGGTTAGGCACAGAGAGTGCCTCTCCTCTTACCGGGTACGGGCTGGATTGTACTGCGCCAGCATTATACCCTCTCCCTTTTAACGGTGGGAACCTCCGTCAAAGCCTACTACTCAAGCCGCCCCTCACTGGCATGAAACGGCTGCTTTCGGTTTGCTGCTCCAGGGTGTATTTCAACAATCATCGATACCGGGTCGCACCGTACCCCCGGCTCTCTGCCATCTTCAAGATTGTCTACTTCTCCCCTTCATCGGTTTTATCATCTAAACTGCAATTTAAACTAAGTTTACACCATTAAGTGTTTCTGTGTCAAGAGGTTTTTTGTTTATCCATCGTTTCAGTTGAAAAATATTTTCCTGCCATGATATTAAAAAAGAACACCATGTACAGTGTTCTTTTTGTAAGCATCTAAACAATCTTATATTTTTAGGTGGAAGACGGCGGAGAATCCAGGTTTTCACCCATCTCAAAACGCACAAAACGGCGAATAATAATGTTTTCACCAATTTTAGCCATTGCTTCTGTAAGAAGCTCCTGTACAGTCATCTTATCATCCTTAATAAAGGGCTGTTCCAAAAGACAGTTTTCCTGAAAAAATTTATCCAGGCGGCCAACAATTATTTTTTCGACAATTTTCTCCGGTTTGCCTTCTCGCAGTGCCTGTTTGCCTAGGATCTCTTTTTCTTGTTCAATAATTTCTGCGGGCACATTTTCACGGCTAAGATAGAGAGGATTTGTAGCGGCAACCTGCAAGCAGATATCCCTGACAAAATCCTTAAACTCTTCATTGCGAGCCACAAAATCCGTCTCACAGTTAACCTCGATTAAAACACCAACTTTACCCCCAAGGTGAATATAGGAATCGACAACACCTTGGGCTGCAATCCTCCCAGATCTTTTAGCTGCACTGGCCAGTCCTTTTTCACGCAATAAATTAACGGCTTTATCCTGGTCACCGCCCGCTTCTACAAGGGCCTTTTTACAATCCATCATCCCGGCACCTGTTAATGTCCGGAGCTTCTGAACCATCTCAGCTGTAATCATTGTTTTTATTTCATCTCCTTCCAAAATGAAGCTAATTTAATTATCTATCTACCCTTGCAACGCTTCTTTTTCCTGATCATCGCCGGGCCCCTCCATGGGTATTTCTGGATTTTCTTCTACTTCCTTCGCTTCTACTGTATCATCTCCCGCGCTACCTTCTTTTTTTTCTTTAGCTTCTGCTTCGGCTTTCGCTTTTTCCTCCGCTTCCGCCCTAGCTTCAGCCTCTGCAATTTGCAGGCCCTGTTTACCCTCCAACACTGCTTCCGCCATTTTGGAAGTAATCAGCCTGATGGCTCTAATAGCGTCATCGTTTCCCGGTATCACATAATCTATCTCATCCGGATCGCAATTTGTATCCACAATAGAGATAATCGGTATCCCCAGCTTGCGCGCTTCAGCAACAGCTATTTTTTCCTTACGGGGATCGACAATATATACCGCACTGGGAAGTTCTTGCATATCACGTATGCCGCCCAAAAATTTCAGCAATTTTTCTTTCTCGTGGAGCAGCTTGCTAACTTCCTTTTTGGGCAGGCTTTCAAAGTAGCCTTCCTCTTCCCTTTTTTCCAGTTCCTTAAGTCTGTTGATGCGTTTACGAATTGTGCTGAAATTTGTCAGCATCCCACCAAGCCAACGCTGGTTTACATAAGGCATTTCACAGCGTCCTGCTTCCTCCTCAATTGATTCCTGAGCCTGTTTTTTTGTGCCCACAAAAAGAATTTTTTCTTCTTGCAGGGCCAGGTTTTTAACAAAATTATAGGCGCTGCCCATCAGACGAACTGTTTTCTGCAAATCGATGATATAGATTCCATTCCGTTCCGTAAAAATATATCCCCGCATCTTAGGGTTCCAGCGCCTGGTTTGGTGTCCAAAATGGACCCCTGCTTCTAATAATTGTTTCATGGTGACAATAGCCATCTCTCATTTCCTCCCTTGGTTTTGCCTCCGTTGAGTCATCGCCGCAGGGAACCTTGACAAGGCACCAGCCTGCAGCCTCCACAACGTGCGTATTTAAGCCATACGTAGTATAACACAGTTCCCACCGATTGACAATCTGCAGCGACGCTAAAAAGCCGACCATCAGAAAACATGCTAAAAATCTTAATCTGGTGCCAAATAAACGGAAAACGCCCAAGCCCGGAGTTTCCCCCGGGCTTGGTCTACATTACAATTATCAGGCAACACATTATTTAAGCCTATGTTTGGCTTATCTTTCTTTTTAAGATTATTTTAACTGTCTTATTCCTTGGGCTTCGGCATAACTTCTTCAAAGAGTTCGGCATCGAAGGGGCGGCCTTTGGCCAGAAGCTGCCGCAGTTTAATAATATCGGCATCCCTGGAACCGGTTTGTTTGGCGGTATTAAAGCCGGTCATACCCATATCAAATTCTCCATACATCTGTGCGTTGGCAGCCCACCACCAGATAGTTTCAGCCTTGGTTCTTTCCCAGGCCATCTTCTTCTCAGCCCTGATCATGTTCAATGAATTCCCGACTTGCTGGGGATACAGGTTGGCAAAGGTCCAAACAACTTCGTCGACGGCCTGATCCAGCTTCGAGGTATCCCTCTCCAGCGTCTTGACCAGAGCTTTTGCTTCTTTGAGCTCGTCACCGGTTTTGTATTCGCCATATACGATCTGCCCGTCTTCGATCCACTTATCGGTGATGACTTCCGGGTTTCTGACAAATTCACCGTCTTTCTTGAGCACAGGCTCCACCCTGTGGATATAGCTTTTGCGCAGCATCTTATAGGCGCTCATCTGCTCAGCACAGCCAACGACATTCCAAACTGCATCTTCGATAGTCATGTTAACCGATTTAAACTGAACCGCCCCACCCATGGCCGTAGAACCATGAGCCGGCCCCACCTGACCAAAACTGGCGGTATCGCTGGCAATCGTTAGATCGCAGCAACCGCTAATCTCTTCACCGCCACCGATGCTCATCCCCTGCACCCGGCGGATAAAAGGTTTCGAGGAGGTCCAAACTGCGTTGAAAGCATCCCAGTATACCTGCATATACTTCTGGCAGTCCATCGGCCTGCCGATCATATGCTCAGAATATTCTGGAACATTGCCGCCCGTACAGAAGAATCTGTCGCCGGCACCGGTAAGAACAACTGCAACTACGCTTGGGTCGCGAGAGGCCAATTGAAAAGCACAAGCAGCTCCGGCCAGCATACCAAGATCGTAAGAGTTCCCCTGTCTTTCATTATCCAAAACTACGTAACCTACATACAGCCCTTCTACGGTTTCTTTCGTTTGGGGGTTAACCAAGGGTTTCTTTTCATAAGTAGTGCGCGGGGGGGCTTCCTTTTCAAGAAGGTCTTTTCTAACAGTCGTAAAATCCAACAGACTTTCTTTTGGTGCTCTCGGTATCCAATCTAATGACATATCTATTTAATATCCTCCTTTAAAATATAATTTTTTATTAAAATTATGTGTCTACTTCATCTAAAAAAAATTTTTCCGTTTTTCACAGGCTCGTATACTCTTTTGGAATATAGCTGGAAGATATGCCTGAAAGATATGCTATGTATATTGTTAATACTGATTGGTTCCGTTTTCTGCAGACTAGCTTTCAGGGGTTTTTGAAACTGAAAGAGATGCTTCGACACAATTCTACGGCAAGAACCGCAAATACTCTTTCACAAAAAACACCAGAACCAGACTACGTTTTCCTTCTGCCCGCCATGGCCGTTGCCCCAACCTTAAAAACTTTCTACCTTATTGATAAATACATTATAGCGGCACGGCATTCCGCCAACCAGGGCATTACACCCTGTTCCTGTAGACACGCGGGCTCTCCCGGCAGATTTGCATGGTAAACCTACCTAAACCTCCTCCAATCAAGATCCTCCGGCTCCAGCTTCCCCCCTTTCTTTTCCGTATTTCTTCTCATGTTGCTATCAGAGGCATTTAAAACCTATTATCCGTGCACATCTTAATATATATCACAGCAGTTGGATGAAGTCAAGCACTTTGACAGCACCCTTACAGCGCCCAGGCTCCATAGATCACACCTTTAAAATCGCCTATATTAGCAGCGTTTTCCGCAAATTATCGTCATG
>JAAZMI010000001.1 GCA_012798895.1 Bacillota bacterium | reverse complement strand
GCAGATCGGAAAGCGTATCCATCCAGAGGAGAGCGGTTAAAGGGAGGGATATCATCCCCGGCAAAGATATCTTCTGCCAATACTCTGCCTCCGGCTTCCCCCAGGGGTACTTTTTCGGAAGGCATTACCTCCAGAAGATCGTAGAAAAGTTCCCGGGCGGCCTCAAGCGGAATTAACATTGGTATGGACAACCAATTTTCCCCCTTTTTAAAATTGATTTTTTCGTTATTATTCAAGAACAATTAATGCATCCAGGGCGAGCAGCCCTTTTTCATATATTCTTACGGGGTTGATATCTATCTCCTTGATCTCCGGTCGATCGATCATCAGTTGCCCGACTTTTATCAACGTTTTCACCAGCCCTTCCTTGTCCACGGCAGGGGATCCGCGCCAACCGTCAAGCAGTTCTCTTCCCCGAAGCGCGGCGATCATCTCCCGGGCATCCGGGGCGGTAATCGGCGCCAGGCGCATGCTTACGTCACCGAGGGCTTCGGCCGTTGTTCCGCCCAGGCCGAGCAGAACAGCCGGGCCAAAGGCCGGATCGTTAACAGCCCCGATGATCAGCTCGAGGCCTTCTTCCGCCATCTCCGCCAGGAGATACTTTCTACCGGTTGCGGATCCGGCCCCGCTATCGATCTGGTCGATGTGTTCGACGGCGGCCAATAATTGTTTTTCTGTTTTGACCCCCAATATAACGCCGCCAACCTCTGTTTTGTGTGCAATCGAAGGATCGAGCACTTTAACGACACACGGTTTTTTCAGTTTGGAGAATGCCGCCAGCGCCTCCTCGTGCGTCGAACAAACGGTATGCCGGGGGGCGGGTAGGCCCAACTCGTTCAAAAGACGCAGCGCCTCCGCCTCATCCGGCGTTTTTTCAAGCGGTTCTATTGCAATGCCGGGCAGAGGCTGGTTTTTTGCAGCCTGCTTGCGGTAAGCTGCTTTGGAATCGTCGACAAGGGCACGTATCGCCCTCGCCGTCCTGTCCGGCGAGGTGAAGGTCGTGATCTTAAAATCTGCTAAAAGTTTCCGGGTAGGGCCTACATGTTTGGGGAAACCGCTCGTTCCAAAGATAAGCGGTTGCTCAATATCCTTAAACTGTTTTAAAGTGTCGATCGGATCTATTATGGCCGGTTCGTGAAGGGCAAACACGGCCAGTACATCGATCGATCGGTCTTCGGACATGGCTTTCAAAACGTTGGGAAAAGTATTTCCCGGGCGCGTTGTATCGACCGGATTCTTGATAAATGAGATCGGAGGCAGCTCTTTTTTAATCTTTTCGATAGTAGCAGGCTGCAGCTCGGGGACCAGAACGCCTCTGTTCCTAAGATAATCGGCAATTACAAGGCCCGGGCCCGCTTGCCCGGTAAGCAAGCCCACGCCCGGATTTTCTTTTGGTTGAAGGCGCCGGCGCGACAGAAGATCGGCTGCATCTATGGCATCATCACATGAATCGGCCATCACTGCCCCTGCTTGCATTAAAGCCGCTGTTTTTAGCCGGTATGAACCGATCAGGTTGCCGGTATGGGAGGCGGCAAATTCTGATACATCCGAGCGGCCGATGGTTAAGAATATTACCGGTTTTTTATCGGCAGTTTCTTTTACGGCATCGTACAAGCGCCTGCCTTCGCCTTCTTTCAGCCCTTCAAGGTAGAGCACGATTGCCCTTGTCTCTTCATCTTTCCCCAGGTATTCAACTACATCCGAGATATTTACGACGGCCCCGTTTCCAATGCTGGTGATCAGGCTTACGCCCAGACCCAGGGTCTGCGTGAGCGCCGCCAGGCTGAAGCTCATGGCACCGCTCTGCGAAATTATTCCCAGGCCCCCGGCGGAGATCTCGTTGATCCAGGGCATAAAATTGGCTGCAATTCCGGCCCCGGGATTTGTAAACCCGGCCGCATTGGGGCCCAGCAGTTGTATGTTGTATCTACGGCAGATGGAGGCAATCTTCTCCTGTATCTGCACGCCCTCCCCGCCGGCTTCCGCAAAACCGCCGCTGATGATCAAAGCGGCACCAACACCGGCCTCCCCGGCTTCCTGTAGGGCATTGATGCAGCCCCGGGCGGGGATGGTAAGGATGGCCAGATCCACAGGGCTGCCGATGGCCTTGAGGTTGGGAAACGCTTTATAGCCAAGAATTGTGTCGGCTTTGGGGTTAATCGGATAGATTTTACCGGGAAATGTTTTCAAGGCATATACCATCTGGTATCCGGCCTTTACTTCATCGGCTGAAGCGCCGATTACGGCAATTGATTTTGGCTTATATAGATAATCTAAAGGATGCAAAGAAATTCTCCTTGTCGTGTTAGGGTGATTATTGTTAATTCGACCATTATCATCTAGTTTCCTGCTTTTTAATAGCAGGGATGAATGTTCGAAAATCGGCATAAGTTGAACCAAAATTTGTCTTTAAGGCCAGGTTTTACTACTTTTGGGTGTTGTTTATCCATAAATTGCCGGGTATAATAATCGTGACAAATAAAAAGGGGGTGGCGGAAAACCGGAGGCGGTTTTTACAGGAATAGAAGATGATAGTGATCTCTTTGCGCGCGAGTACTGCAACTTGCATGGATTATGGAAGGTGTAGTATAATTTCTGTAAATTTGTTTAATTAAGGATCATTAAAGAGATCATTAAAAATTAAACAGGTTGGGAGGCTTTTATATGCCAGAAGAATTTAGGCCCGGCTGCCAGCAGCCGATGATCAAAAAGAAAAAAGTGGAGGAGACGGCTCCCGAAAGCCAGGCCACAATTAAGGAGGAGAAAACAATGATCAAAGTTGGAAAGCCGGCGCCAGATTTTACTGCGTCTGCGTATTATCAGGGAAAGTTTATGAATATTAGCCTGTCCGAGTACATAGGTAGATGGGTCTTCATCTGTTTCTATCCCGGAGATTTTACATTTGTCTGAGCGACAGAGGTTTCAGCAGTTGCTGAAAAATATGATGAATTTCAGAAGCTTGGCGTGGAAGTGCTGACGATCAGCGTTGACAGCATCTACGTCCATAAAATCTGGAACGAGCACGAGCTCTCCAAAATGATCAAAAAAGATATCCCCTATCCCATGCTCTCCGATCAGGATGGAAGCATCGGCAAAATGTATGGAATTTACGATGAAGATGCCGGTGTGGAGACCCGCGGTAGGTTTATCATAGATCCGGACGGCATCGTTCAGGGGTTCGAAGTTCTCGCTCCCCCTGTAGGAAGGAATGTAAGTGAGTCGATCCGCCAGATTAAAGCTTTTCAACTGGTAAGGGAATCAAAGGGAACTGAAGCGACTCCTTCCGGCTGGAAGCCCGGTAAAAAAACGTTGAAGCCAAGCCCCGATCTCGTCGGAAACGTCTGGAAGGTCTGGGAAGTAAGCGAGGCTTTTGAGGACTAAAACCTGTTAATTTCAATAACGTTTTTGGGGCCGGCCGGGGGTTCCACCTCGGCCGGTTAAAAACAGCGGTCTGAAAATCAGCCCAAAAAAAATTTAGAAGGAGTGTAAAAATGAATTACGAAGCATCCAGCGTGATGAATACTGCTGTGGTAAGCGTTGCTCCCGAGGCGACGTTGGGAGAGGTCGTTGAGCTTTTAGCAGAACACAAGATCAGCGGCGTTCCGGTGGTTGATGCGGATAATAAAGCGGTGGGAGTAATTACAGAGACAGATATCGTGGTCTTTGCTTCCGATCTTCATGTTGTCCCCCTGATTGCAACCTCGGGCTGGATATCGCCATACATGGATGTTACTGAATTGACTAAGTTTAAAAAAGGTTTTGCATTACTTGCAAATACTAAAGTGGAAAAAGTGATGTCGAAAAAACCCGTTACGGTACCAGAAGACATGTACGTCTATCAGATTGCCAAGCGGATGAAAAAAAAGGACGTAAACCGCGTTCTGGTGGTGGACAAAGAAGGGAAGGTCGTAGGGATTATTGCCAGGGCCGACCTCGTGAATTTCCTTGCAAAATGGAAGAGATAGGATCCCATACTGTTATCTTCCAACCCTCAGGGCGGCGTGGAAAGGTGGATGCGGGGACAACTCTCCTCGATGCTGCGCGGGAATTGGGGGTAGAAATTGAATCTCCCTGTGGCGGTGTAGGCGTGTGTGGCAAATGTAAAATTAGGATTGAAGAGGGCAATTTTCAAAAATTTGGTATAGAATCGAAGATGGATAATCTCTCGCCCCTGACGGAAGAAGAAAAGGAAGGGCTGGGGGAGGAGGAGATAGACAATAATTACCGCCTGGCCTGCCGGGCTGCCATCGAAGGAGATGTCTTAATCTTTGTTCCCGCAGAATCTCGCCTCGGTGAACAGGTAATTCTGCAAACGGGAAGGAAGAGGGAGGTCTCTATCGATCCGATCGTAAAAAATTATTACCTTGAAGTGCCTCCGGCTACCCTGCAAGACCAACGGGACGATTTTTCACGCATCAGAGATCTGCTGGCACAAAAGTATGGTCTGGAGGGCGATATTTTTCTGGATTATTCTGTGGCTGCGGCTCTCCCCGTAACAACCCGCCGGGCTGGGTGGAAAGTAACTCTTAGCATCTGGAACGGAAAAGAGATCATCAAGATCTCCCCGGGACTGGTAGGAAACCCGTGGGGGGTTGCCATCGATATCGGCAGCACCACGATAGCAGCGTATCTCTGTAATCTAAGGACCGGGGAAACCGTTGCTAAAAAATCGATGATGAATCCGCAGATCGTCTATGGGGAAGATATTCTTTCCCGCATCTCTTATGTGATGACAAACGAAGAAGGGTTGGCCAGGTTAAGCGATTCCATCGCGGAAGGGATCAATTCACTTTTGGAGGCACTGGTAGAAGAAGCCGGGTTGACATCCCCCGAGGAGATAGTCGATCTGGTGCTGGTCGGCAATACGGTTATGCACCATATTATGTTGGGGATCGATCCGCGCTACGTTGGCCGCTCTCCTTTCGTGCCGGCCTTTAAATATGGCGCGGATTTTAAGGCCAGAGATTTTGGCATCAAGATCAATGCGGGTTCCTATGTACACTGGCTGCCTCTCGAGGCGGGGTTTGTCGGCGCCGATAATGTTGCCGTTCTCTTGGCCGAAGAACCCCACCGCCAGGACGAAAAGATGTTGATAGTCGATATTGGAACAAATGGAGAGATAGTTTTTGGCAACAGGGATAAATTATTTTCAACATCCTGTGCCACCGGTCCGGCCTTGGAAGGGGCACAGATTAAATTTGGAATGAGAGCAGCCTTGGGCGCTATTGAAAGGGTGGCCATAGATCCCAAGACGAAGGATCCCCGGATAAAAGTTATCGGCGAAGAAAATTGGTTTGATGCAGGCGAAAGATCCCCCGCCAGTGGAATCTGCGGTTCGGGGATCATCGATGTCTGCGCCGAGATGTTTAAGACGGGGATCATAGACAAAACCGGGCGGTTCAACCGGCAGGCCGGTGCCCCCAGAGTTCGCCGCGGGGCGGATGAGAAGATGGAGTACGTGCTTTGCTATGCGGAGGATACAGCCATCGGTAAGGATATTACGATTACCCAAGGGGATATTCGCGCCATCCAGTTGGCCAAATCCGCCCTGTACTGTGGCGCAGAATACCTGCAGGAGAAATTTGGTGTTACAAAACCGGACAGAATTGTTTTGGTCGGGGCTTTTGGCAGCTATATCAACAAAGAAAGTGCAATGGTGATGGGGATGGTTCCCGATTGCAACCTGGAAAAAGTCCAGGCCGTGGGGAACGCGGCCGGCGATGGAGCAAGGCTGGCGTTATTGAGCAGGAAAAAACGCGAAGAAGCCGGAGAGGTGGCTAAAAAGGTAAAATTTGTAGAGACGGCAAGCGAACCCGATTTTCAGATACGCTTTGCCGAAGCGACAGCGTTTCCACACAGGCGGCATAAATTTCAAAGCATCCGCCATATTTTAAAGCAATCTGCTCATCGATCCGGATCGACCAGTTCTGGATAGAGTGAACGGATTTTTTCATCGATCTCCCCGGGTATAAATTGCCGCGGGGGTTTGCTTAATATCTCCACCACGATCTCCTCTGCTTTCTCCCAGGTGTCTTTGGCGCCGGCGCTAAACCACGATTCATAATCGAGGTGCTGCCTAACCCGTGGAGTATAACTTTCGGTGCGCATGTGCTCCACGGTATGTTTTTGGGCCAAAAAGTTCCCGCCTGGGCCGACATCTTTAATAACGTCAAAGGCAAGGGTCTCCGCGTTGGTTTCAATGCCCTTTAATGTTCTCAAGCAGCTTCCCACGATATCGTTGTCGATCACAAATTGACCATAAGAGATAGTTAAAGCGCCATCCAGAAAACCAAATGCCTGGTGGATGAAATTCCCCCCGGCCAGTGCTGCCAACATGCAGGTTGTGGCGGTTTCGTGGGCGGCCTGGGCATCGGGTATTTTGGAATCGGCCACGCCTACTGTGACGTAACATGGCAGGCGATAGTAATGAGCCATCTGTGTAATTGCCGCGTTCATTAGCCCCGATTCGATGCTGCCCATCAGGAAGGAACCGGAGCGCATATCCATGGTGCAGGGGACTGCACTGTAGAACACCGGTGTACCCGGATTGACCAGTTGGCTTAAAACAACTCCTACCAGAGCTTCAGCGTTCTGCAGGGCAAGAGTTCCGGCAAGGGTTACCGGCGAGGTGGCCCCGGCAATAGGGGCAGTAGAGATAACGAGGGGGAGCCCATGTTTGGCCGTTTCGAAGAGGATCTCCGCCCGGTCGTCCTCCATTTTTAGCGGGCTTGTGATAGCAGTGATAAAGCCCACAAAAGGCCTCCGGCGCAGTTCTTCCATGCCCCCGGCGATCAGCGCGGCCATCTCAAGGACTTTTTGCAGGCCCTCCTTGCTGAAAACCCCTCCCATGACCGGCTTTCCGGTGCTGCACAGGGCCTGGTAGAATTCGTTGAGATCGATATCGTTGATGTTAACATCGTGGGGATGGGTGGGAATAATAAAAAAATCAACGTGTTCCAACTCATCGGACAGGCGTCCAAAATCGCCTATATCTTTCAGAACAGCGGGCCTTCTTTTGCGGTTTTGGTCCAGCACGTAGAGGGCCTTGCCCCCGGTTCCAAAGTGTACCCTTTTCCCGCCGAGGACAATTTCTTTTCCTTCTTCGAGCCCGTAAAAGGTGAATTCTGCAGGGGCTTGTTTGATATAGCGGGAGACAATCTCACGCTTTAGAAACACCCTGTTCTTATCGTAATCGATCGTGGCGCCATGTTTCTGCAGCAGTTCCAGAGCCGGGGGGTAGGATATCTCAAAACCGACCTCGGACAATACTTTGATGCTGGTTTCATGAATATTTTCTACATCTTTTTCCGTAAGGGCACGGTAAGAACCGCCACGGTAGATAGTATCCCTCATAATTTTTCATCGGACTCCTTCGGTTTGTATTATTATAATATGCGTGCGCCGGGGAAATGGGCTGCCGGCGAAGAACCGTCTATGCTCTGGTGTTGGCTATGATCTATTGTCAGCCCATCTTTCCAGCATCTTCAAAATGTCGGCCCTGGTAACAATTCCTTTCAGTTTTCCCGTTTCGTCTGTTACTGGAATTCTGTTGATCTCTTTCCTGTTCATCAACCGCACGATCTCTAAAACGGGCGTCTCTTCGCTGACGATAACCACTTCTTGGGTCATGATCGTCTCTGCAGTTGCAGATGCAACCAGCTCGATGACATCGACCCCGCGCTGACCGGTTACATAGGTTGCTTCATTGTCATCTTCAAGGATTTTGACGGGATCTTTCAACGGTTGGCCGATGATCCACTGGGTATATTTCATAACGTCTTTTTCGGAGATAATGCCAATTATTTTTTCTTTCTCATCTATGACCGGAAGGCCGCTAAAGATGTTATCATCCAGAATTTTTACCAGCTCTTTGAGCGACATATCGTGTTTTACGCTGACGACCGGAGAGGTCATCATCTCTTTTACCAAAATATTTTTCACGGTTTATTGCACCCCCTTTATCCTTGACTTGAATTGTGAACATGAATTAAAAGCCGTTAAAATGAGCTGAGATATTTCAATACGCGAGCCAAAGGAAGCACATCCCCACATCTTGCCTGAATATCCATCAGATTTACTGTATGCGGTATGTTGTCCCGGTCTCCCACGCATTCGCGGGGTATGATGGGGCGAAATCCGTACTGCAGGGCGTCATTTGCCGTTGCCCGGATACAACCGCTGGTGACACAGCCGGTAATGATTACGGTATCTATCTTTAGTGCGGTCAGGGATGATGCCAGATGGGTGCCATGGTAGCAGGATGCATATTTCTTTACGATGACCGGTTCATCGGGCCTGGGATCCAATCTCGGATCCAGCCGGGCATCATCACTGCCAAGTATAAAGTTTGCGAGGACGGGTACTTTTTTAACCAACAGCCCTCCATCAACCAGCGTGTTGTGATAGGCGATAGTGAAAAAAAATATGGGGATGTTTCTCTTTCTTGCCTCATCAAGAAGCCTTCTGGTGTTGTCGATTACGTTATCTAAGTTGAAACCTGACGGTTTTTCCGGATCGGTAATACCTTTTTGCAGGTCGATGACGAGAATCGCCGGTTTCTCCCCAAATCCAATATAATCTGCCATTCCCTGTGACTGGTAATAGCTTGTAATCTTTTGCAGGGCTTTTTTTAGCGTTTCATCTCCAGAGATAAGATCACCTTATTCGTTAGTTAGATTGGTAAAAACAGTTGGACCAGGAAAAAAATAAATCTGGATTGTTTGGCTTATTCTACATTTCAAACCCCGGTTCCTGCTTTTTTTATAGCGCGATAAAAAAAACCAACCAAGCCGGCAGCCTTCTACAATCTTAAGAAACGATCACCTTGTAGCGGAGATGTTATTTGACAAAGATGGAAATGTATCCTAAGGTATTCTATAGGTGGACGTCATTTTTAGGCCAGGAGTTCGATAGTATGAAGGTTGGATTTCCAAATAACCCCCGGAAAGAGTTAAAAAGTGAGATAAAATGGATCGGAGAAAACGGGTTTCATTTTATCGATCTGTTTTTAGAGCCGGATCAGGGCGGGTTGGAAAACATTAATAAAAAAGAGATAAGGCAACAACTCGATTACTACGGCCTCGATCGGATTGGGCATACGGCCTGGTATCTACCGTTTGGTTCCCCGTTTCAAGAATTGAGGTCTTGTGCCGTGGAGATCGTGAGGCGCTACCTGGATGCTTTTGTAGAGATAGGGTGCAGGAAGGTAACTGTGCATACAAACTGGCCTCCTTCCCTGTTTTCTGAAGAGGAGGGGGTAAAATTTCAGACGGAATCTCTTCAAAGCATCCTCGGTTTTGCCAGGGAAGCAGGGGTGAAAATAATGTTGGAGCCGCTGAATACAATCTATGACCATGCCCTAAACATCGACAGCCTTCTGGCTTTGAACGAGGAGCTTTATTTTCATGCCGATATCGGCCACTTAAATCTTTTTGGCCGGAAGCCGGTGGAATACCTGCGCCGCTATAAAGATAAACTTGAGCACGTTCACCTGCACGATAACAACGGGTACGAAGATCTGCACCTGCCGATGGGTGCCGGGAATATTGATTGGGATCACCTGCTTGGCGATCTAAAATCCTACTATGATGGCACCATCACCCTGGAGATCTTCTCTGCAGATAAGGAGTATGTTCTTCATTCCAAGAAAAAACTTTTGGAAAAATGGGGAAAATAAAGAAGGAGATCTGCTTTCGTTGTCTAAGTAGTCTTGTTATAGGTATAATTTTTTTAATTTTTTATTTTATGAAGGAGGTGAAAGCCTGGTATTGCAGGAATTTGAATCCTGCACAGTCTCAATAAGCCAGGTAGTAAAAAATGGAATGTGAAAGTAAACCATTTTGTCAACTACCAACACTGGGCTTCCTATCACTCAGCTAAAGGGCACCTGTGCATCTATGCATACAAGGTTATCTGCTGGTGGCAGGAAGTTTTTTATTTTTTGCCGGGCCGATCTGCCCGGGTTAATTGAAAAGAAGGAGCGATAATTTTTGGGTGAGCAAGAGAGTCAATATAGAAGAGCCCTGCATGTAGAACCCGTCGAACGGTTTGCCCCGGCACAAGTTGAGGGCATCCATGCTGCATCGATGAAGCTGCTGGCAGAGACAGGCCTTCAGTGTGAGGGCAAAAAGGCGGCCGAAATGTACCGTGATGCCGGATGCAGGGTAGATGAGATTCAAAAAGGAAAGCAGAAGCTATGGAGAGTAAGGTTTCCGGAAAAATTGATGGATAAAGCGCTCAGCACCGTGCCTTCGGAGGTTATTCTCGGGGCCAGAGATCCCCAAAACACGCTCTATTTAAATGCAAAAGTTCCTGCTGTCTATTTTGGGACGGGGTCGGAGGCCAACATCTATCTGCGATCGAGGATAGATGAGTTTGTAAGTGTTGCCGACAGCGAAAAAAGGCTGCAGTACCCCGTGTTCGAGGAGGAGACGGGCTCCCTGGCTGCATTATGTGCATCGGCCCGGCTCATAGATCATCTCGAACATGCAGATTTCTTCATCCGAAATATAAATATTCAGGACGATGAGATCGATTCGACCAACAAAGATGTAAATGTCTATTTTGCATCCCTACTAAATACCGCCAAACACGTTCAGGGTGGGATCACAGATCTGGAGGCGCTTCCCAAGGTAATCTCCCTCGCGAAGATCGTCGCCGGCGGGGAACCGCACCTGCCCCTGTCTTTTATTGTCTGCCCGATCCGGAGCCCTCTTTTCATGTTTAACGAAAGCTCGCAGAAAGTGATTGCCATTGCACGGGAGATGATCCCCATGGTGATCTCCTCTTCTCCCCAGGGGGGTGTAACGGCACCAATCCAGGAAGAAGGAATGTTGATTGAGATCAACGCGGAGATCCTGGCGGGCATTGCTCTGGCGCAGTTTGCCAAACCGGGTGCACCGGTCTTGTATGGTTCTGTTCCCGTGCGGGCACGTTTCGATACGCTTGAAGATTGTTACGGAACCGCCGAGTTTGCCCACTATGCTATGGGGTGCGTCCAGATGGCCCGCTACTACAACATTCCCTGTTATTCTTCGGCCGGGGTGGGCGATGTAAAACGTCCGGGGATCCAGGCCATGGTTGAAAAAATGTATTCCTATAAAGAGGTGGCATCTGCCGGCGCACATTACATCCACTACGCTTTTGGCCTGCTCGATGGCACGAATATCTTTTCGCCGCTGCAGGCTGTGCTCGACAACGCTACCATTGCCCTGGCAAAGGATATGCTGCGTGTTTCGAGTTTTGAAGAGGCAGATATTGAGGCTGCCTTGAAAGAGATCGATAAAACCGCGGAGGGTTCAGGCATGTTTGCCCGGGGGATCAGGAAACAGATTCGCCGGAATGTGGTTTCGAGCACCTATGAATTTATCTCCAAGGGAGAAGAAGATCAGGTTTTTGAACAGGCACAAGCAAAGCTTGATGCTTATTTGGCGGATGATTCGAACATTCTTTCTGATGAAATTATAGAGAAAGTATATCAAGAAATACCCGGGTTGCTGGATAAGATCGTTGCCCGATAATATCAAGGGGGTTTAGCATTGAGCAAGGATGAGTTGCTAAAATTGTTGGAGAATGCCATCGTCATGGGGCACCTCGATGTTGACGACGAAGGCTTTGATGGAACCATGGAAGGGACTCCCGGAACGCTGGAACTGGTGGAGAAGGCTTTGAATGAAGGTATCGAGCCCGGCGAGATCTTGAAATCTTTCGGGGAGTCGATGGAAAAAGTGGGAAAGCTGTATGAATCGGGTGAATATTTCCTGCCGGATATGCTTGCCAGCGCCGAATGCGTGGGCGAAGCGATGGATATTGTGGAGCCGAAGCTTGAGCTGGATGACAGCTCTGCCGGGAAGGGCAAATTTCTCATTGCTACGGTTAAAGGAGATGTGCATGACATCGGCAAAAATATTGTTGCCACCATGCTCAAGGGTGCTGGTTACCAGGTGAAAGATCTGGGTATAAATGTGCCGGCGGAAGACATTTTGCAGGCCATTAAAGAATTTGAGCCGGATTTTATCGGGCTTTCCGCGCTGTTGACGACTACCATGATCGAGATGGAACAGGTGATCAAGTTAATCAAGGAAGAAGGGCTGGATAATATAAAGGTTTTCATCGGCGGGACGCCCACGTCCAAGGAATTTGCCGAGAAAATCGGTGCCGATCAGCACTGCCGGGATGTCATAGAAGCCCTGCAAGCACTGGAAAAAATGGGTGAGGTCTCATGATAATCTCCGACGAACAGTTGATCGAGATGCTCTCCCCGGCTGAGATGGAGCTGATCCACCGGGGGGCCTGCCGGATTTTGTCCCAGATCGGCGTGAGGGTAACGCATGAAGATATCGCCGGGAGGCTCCTATCCCGGGGGGCAGAGCGCAAAGGGGACCGCATCTTTATCTCTCAAGAGATGATCGAGGAAGCCCTGGCGCAGACTGCAAAAACGATCCGCTTTGATGCACCGGAACCGGCCCACGGGTTTACGCTGGATGCCGATGAAAATCAGGTAAAATTTGGCCCCGGGGGGCAGGCGCTCTTCATCGTGCATCCCGTTGCCGGCGGGTGGGACAGGAGAGCGGCCGGCACGAATGATCTAAAACAGATTCTCGCCCTGTGCGATCAACTACCACAGGTTGATTTTACCACCCGGCCGGTGGAATGTGACGTGCCGGAGGACCGGATGGATGTGGAGAAGGCCAAGATATTCCAGCAGTACTGCACGAAACCAATGAATCTGGCCAATATCGTCAAAGTGGAGTATCTGGACAAGGTGCTGGAGATTATCGGTAATCCGGCCTACGTTTCTTTTATCGTCTCCCTCGTTTCCAGCCCCCTGGCCCTGGATGATTTTTCGGGAGATAAATTTGTAGCGCTTTTAGAAAAAGATCTCCCGGTGTCGATATCGTGCTGCCCCCAGGGGGGAAGCACGGCGCCATTTTCGGAGGTGGGAGAGCTGCTGCAGCTTCATGCCGAACTACTGTTCGGGTTTGTTCTGGCCAATGTCATCCGGCCGGGAGCCAAGGTGCTCTACCGGGGGATACCGATCACCTCCAACCTCTATACCGACGGTTCCCCGCGGTGGTGCCAGCCGGAAAGCATCCGGCGCGTGACCCTCGCCGCGCAACTTTGCCGTTACTATAATCTCCCCTGTTGCGGAACGGCCGGAGTATCGGATGAAACGGAACCGACTGCACAGGGGTTGGCTGAAAAGGTGCTTAGCTGGACCTACGGGATAGCATCCGGCGCACAATATATCAACAGTGCCCTGGGGATGCTCGAACAGGTTCTCTCGGTCTCCTATCATCAGTATGTCATCGACGATATTGCCTTGAAGATCATAAAAGAAAAATT
Source organism: Bacillota bacterium (assembly GCA_012798895.1). Classification (GTDB taxonomy): domain Bacteria; phylum Bacillota; class Dethiobacteria; order DTU022; family UBA8154; genus JAAZMI01. The sequence goes on along the minus strand of JAAZMI010000001.1, from coordinate 5,556 downwards.
TGCAGAAGATGGCACTGGGGAGACCTCTGTTTTGGCTAAAGATGCTGCTATCACCGCTCTCAGTCATTTTGGTGTTGCGGTAGATAGAGAGATTGAAGATGAGCTGACCGCCCGCATCCGGCATATCGAAAATGCCCTGGAGCCCTATAGCGAAGAATATATCGAGGATCAGATCGCTAATATTAAAAAAGCGGTGGAAAAAACGAGCAGCACAGTTTTTATGGTTGCAGCCCGTAGGGGTCTCCGGGAGGGATATCTCTACCAAGGGGACAGGATCGATGCTCCCCTTGATCTCTTGGATGTTACGGAACGCCTGAAATCAAGTGGTATCTCATAAACACATAAGCAGTTGAAGAAAAACGTTACAATTTCTTTGATCAATCTAAATGGAGGTATTTAATATATTATGTCCGGTATAGCAGGCTATGTTGTGGAAGTGGAAGAGGAAGTATCTGAAAAAGCAGAGTTAGAAGCGGGGCAAAGGCTTGAGCAGAAAGTGGAGCAGATGATAGGGGCCATCGAGCACCGCGGGTTGAACGGGCCTGTTATTAAAAAAGGTCTATCCGGCGCTCTTGGGTTTGTGGGAGCAAGGGAGGATGGCATAAGCGGAAAAGAGGCGCCGTTTGTGACTATAGATGGAACGCTGGTTCGCGAGGATGGCAGGAAAGAGATCTCGGATGCCGAATACTTGAGGGAACTGTATCTACAACATGGAAAAGAAACCTTTTCCAAGGTTAGCGGAACATTTGCCTGTGCAATTATGGATAAAGATGAATGTATCGTGGCCCGGGATCACGTTGGAGCCCGGCCGGTGATCTTTCACCAATCCCCAGAAGGGGAATTTTTCTTTGCTTCTGAAGCAAAGGCGCTCAAAGAGCTTGCCGACAACGTAGAAGAGCTGCCCCCGGGGCACTATTTTTCGACCGGAGAGGGGCTGGAACAGTTTGACAAGTGCCCTGTCGATCTTCCCGAGTGGAATTCTACAGAAGAAGCGATCGATGCCGTGCGGGAGGTGCTGGTGGAAGCAGTAAAACACGCCCTCTCCTCCGGAGACATCGAAGGGGTGGCCCTCAGCGGGGGGCTGGACAGCTCCATTTTACTGGCCGTTGCCCACCAGTATGACAAAAACATTAAGGCTTTTACCTCTACTTTGGCAGACAACCCCGGGGATGACCTGCAGTACGCTAAAATGTTGGCCGATGATCTCGGCGTAGAACACCACATCTATGAGATCACGATGGATGATATTGAAGCAATCATCTCGGATGCGGTGTGGTATCTGGAATCGTTTGACGAGGATTGCATCGTAGGGTTTATCGCCAACTATTATACCTCCCGCCTTGCTTCAGGACATGCGAAGAGCGTGCTGGTGGGAGAGGGTGCGGACGAACTGTTTGGCGGGTATTTCAGGGAGCTTCAGGATATAGCCGATCCCGAGGAAAAAAAGAGAATTGGGAGAAGGTTGCTGGAGGTTGCCTACAATACAGCCTTGCGCAGGCTTGACCGGGGCTGGATGTCAAACAGCATCGAATATCACGCTCCCTTTTTGCATCCGGCTGTGGTCGATATCTGCGACAGGATCCCCATGGATCTTAAATGTTATGAGGTGGGAGAGGAAGAGAGCATCGAAAAATGGATCTTGCGGGAGGCTTTCAGGGATATTCTTCCCCAAGAGATCGCCGATCGCCCCAAGATGAGATTTTCCCGTGGCGTCGGCGTGGATGATCAGGTAGACAAGGTTATCCCGGAGAGCATCGGTGAAAAAGACCTTCAGGAGACCCCTGAAAGCAGTGGAGGCATCTCCCTGCAATCGCCGAAGGAGCTATATTATTACAGGCTTTTCCAGAAACATTTTCCGTTGGGGTACGAAGGGCTGACCTGCCGCTGGGATCCGTTTAAATAGAGAGATTGAAACACGAAGGCTGAATTGAAAAACAGATCGTTGCCCGGGGGCTTTTCGGAAAAACCTCGTATGGCCCGCAGTGGTTTCGCGAGAATACGCGTTTTTAGAGGCTGCCCGGGCAATTAAATTACAATCGACAGGAGGCTTTATTCATGGTTTCTGGAGTAGAGGGAGGAAGTTACAAACCCCTTGCTGAAGATGATGTTAAATCAATACACGAATTGACCTTGCGCATTATAGAAGAAGTAGGTGTAAAGGTGCCGAATAAGCAGGCACTGGAGATATTTTCCGAAAGAGGGGCCAGCGTGGATCAGAGCACGCAGATAGTAAAGATGACCCCTTCCATGGTAGAGGAGATCATCGGTCAGGTGCCCTCGCGGGTGGTGCTCTGTGGCCGCCAAGAGGAACATGACCTTGTTTTGGAGGGGGCACGCACCTATCTCGGAACGGGAGGGATGGTATTAAATTGTTTGGATCTGGAGACCGGGGAGAGACGGCCCACAACCCTGGATGATGTCAGGAATTTTGCAAAGATTACAGATGCCCTGGATAACGTTTCATTTTTCTTGATCAACGTCTATCCCAACGATCTGCCGACGGAAGAGGTGGATATAAACCGTTTTTACCATGCTTTGGCCAATACCTCCAAACACGTAATGGGTGGGATATTTACAATGGAGGGGTTGCGGCAGGTGGTTAAGATGGCCGAGCACCTGGCGGGCGGGGCCAAGCAGTTGCGGGAGAGGCCCTTTATTTCTTTCATCACCTGCGTGATGAGCCCCCTTCTGCTCGATGATCTCTATACCGATTTTCTGATCGAGTCCGCACGCCTGGGTATTCCGGTGGCGGCACCGGCCGAGCCCCTGGCAGGAGCAACCAGCCCCTGTACTTTGGCCGGGACCGTCGTGACCAATAACATCGAAACTTTGACCGGGGTTATCCTTTCCCAGCTTGTTAACCCGGGGACACCTGTTATCTACGGTTCTGTAGCGACCAGCATGGATATGAAATCGGGATCTTATCTCGCCGGCAGCATCGAATCGGGATTGATTAATGCCGGCTTGGCCCAGATGGCCCAGTATTACCGCATACCTTTCTATGCCACGGCCGGGATGTCCGACAGCAAACTGCCGGATTGCCAGGCCGGTTACGAAAAAGCAGCGACGATGATGCTCAATGTTCTGGCCGGGGCCAACTATATCCACGATGCAGCGGGAATTTTAGAATTTTGCACTACGGCTTCTTACGAGCAGATGGTGATCGATAACGAGATTATCGGGATCTGCTTAAGGGCTTCAAGGGGGATCGAAGTCGATGGGGATAAGCTGGCCGAGGAAGTGATCCGGCGCGTGGGGCCGGGCGGGAATTTCCTTGCCGAAGAGCATACGATCAAGCATTTTCGCAGCGAATTTTTCTACCCCACAGTAGCCGACAGGCAGCTTCGCAGCGCCTGGGAAAAAGATGGTTCTTTAGATACAGGTGAGCGGGCCCGCCGGATGGCGCGGAAGCTATTGGATACGCATAAACCTTTACCCTTACCGGCGGAGGCTGCGGAGAAAGTGATGCAGGAATTTAAAGATATTAAAAGGGGTTGATGCTGTTATGTTGGTCATCGGGGAGCTGATCAATGCCACGCGGAAAGCTGTAAAAGAGGCGGTGGTAAACAAGGATGCCGCCTTTTTACAAGATCTGGCGCGCCGGCAGGATGAGGCCGGCGCCCATTATATTGACGTAAATGTCGCCACCGGGAAAGGCAAACAGGAAGAGGAAGTCGAAAACATGGATTGGGCCGTTAAACTGATCCGGGAGGTTTCCCAGAAGCCCCTGTCTATCGACACGACGAGCCGGGAAGTGCTTGTGGCGGGCCTAAAAGCCCACGGGCCGGGAGCGATGATCAACTCTGTCAGCGCTGAGGAAGGCCGCCTGGAACCTTTTTTAGAATTGGCCCGTGAATATGATTGCCTCGTTATTGCCCTGCCGGCAGCAGATGTGGGCATACCCAAAGATGCAAAGACGAGGTTAGAGGTGGGAGGAAAGATCTTGGAAGCGGCACAAAAGGAGGGTTTTTCTCCGGAAAGCCTCTTCTTCGATCCCCTGGTCCTGCCGTTGGGCGTGGATGATAAAAGCGGGGAGATTACTCTGAACGCTTTGCGCCTCTTTAAAGATGAGCTTGGGGTAAAGACTACGATCGGGTTGAGCAATATCTCGCACGGTCTGCCCCAGAGAAAACTTCTGAACAGGACCTTTTTAACCCTGGCCATGCGGGAAGGGCTGGATTCTGCGCTGATGGATCCCCTGGATAAAGCAGTGATGAGTTCGCTTTTGGCTACCAGGGCTTTTATGGGAAAAGATTCTTATTGTGGTAGATACCTGCGGGCTTATCGCAGCGGGCGGTTAGTTACTTAGTATTTTGTAAAATAGAACGAAATGAAAGGTGGAAGGGAACAATGTCGAGCTCGAGCATGGAAGTGCTGGCCCAGTCAATTATTGAAGGAAAAGTCGATGAGATAAAAGATCTGGTGCAGCAGGCCCTCGATGAAGGCCTGCCCCCGGAAGATGTATTGGATAACGGGTTAATGAAGGGTATGGAAGTGGTGGGCAAACGCTTTGCCGCCGATGATATGTTCATCCCGGAGGTAATGCTTTCCGCCCGCACCATGCATGAAGCCCTGGAACTTCTGCGCCCTGTTCTTGAAGAACAAGATAAAAAATTGCAGATGAAAGGCAAAATGATTTTGGGCACCGTGGCGGGCGACATCCACGATATCGGCAAAAGCCTGGTGGAGATGATGTTTATCGCCAATGGTTTCGAGGTGGTGGATCTGGGAATAGATGTTTCGGCGGAGGATTTCGTAGAGGCGGTTAAGAAACACGAACCGGATGTGGTGGGAATGTCCGCCCTGCTTACCAGCACGATGCCGGCAATGGCCGAGACAATAGAGGCCATCGACGGCGCCGGATTAAGGAAAGAATCAGGGTTAAAAGTCATCGTGGGTGGTGCTCCGGTCACGGCCGACTATGCAGAAGAGATCGGTGCCGATTTTTATGGAGAGAACGCCTTGGATGCCGTAAAAATGATCAGTGAGGTCCTTGCCCCGTAGGTGCAATTAAAATGTAGATGAAAGGGAATCATACAAAAGGCGGGTCACTGTGCCCGTCTTTTATTATGGAGGTGAAGCAACTATGAAAAGCCGGACCAGAGTAGAGAACGTGATTAAAGGGTTGCCTACGGATCGGGTTCCCTTTGGAGAATTAACTGTGGATCCGCTGTTTTGCCAGAAAATGCTGGGGAGCGATGTGTTTACATTTTCCCTCGCAAAGGAGTTTTGGGAGATGCTGGGGCTCGATCTGATCGTATTTCAACCGGGTTATCAGGAGGAAACCTTGCGGGACGCCCTGGAGGGGATCTCCAGATGGCGGGAGAAAACCGATTTCTATGTATTTGCCATTATCGGGGGAGGTTTCTCAAAGGCTCTCGATATTCTTGGATTTTCAAGATTTATGCACGATATTGTGAAAGATCCAGCAGGTATGAAGGAAATAATCGGGAAATTAGCTATTGAAGAGCTGGAAACGGGGCGCAGATGCATTGAAGCCGGAGCGCAGGCAGTGATGATCGGAGACGATATCGCCTATCAGAGTGGAACCTATCT
>JAAZMI010000170.1 GCA_012798895.1 Bacillota bacterium | reverse complement strand
AGCGTGAACCATGGCAGGGGCAATCCCAGGAAAGCTCGGCTTCGTTCCAGGTTAATTCACAGCCCATGTGCGTACAGGTTATATCCTTCGCATGCACCCGGCCTTCGCTGTCTTTGTATATTCCGATGGCGCCTTCTTTTCCCGCTGCCTTTACGGCCTTCCCCGGTGCCAGTTCCTGTGCCCCTGTTTCTTGCGAAATATTTTCCGGTCTGCCGCTTTCAGCCTTCTGCCTTGCTTCTGCCAGATGCCTTGACACCGATTCTTCGATCGACGGATCGTCTATCTTAAAGCGGGCCGGATCATAGAGCGGCTCCCAGAGGCTTTCCCCATGCACGATCAGATCTTTAAGCATGATGGCGGCCGCGGTGCCGTTGGTGATACCCCATTTGCGAAATCCGGTGGCCACATAGACGTTGTCATTTTTAGGGGACAGGCGGCCCACATAGGGGATTTCATCCAGGGTGGTGTAATCCTGGGCAGACCAGCGAAAAGGAACCCCGGTAACCGTAAATGTCTGCTCCGCAAATTGGGCCAGATTGCGGTGATATCCGGCGGTGGGCGGCCCATGGCCGGTCCGGTGGTGCTCGCCGACGACGATGATCAGCTCGCCATCGCCATCGCCATAGGGCGTGCTGCGCAGGGATCTGGTCGGCGATCCTGCCGTGATATACATCCCGCCGGGAAATTTCTCCTGCGCGGTGACGGCAAGGGCATAGGAACGATCCGGAATAATGCGGGTAAAGTAATAACCGCCGCCGTCATAGGCCGGGAAATGGGAAGCTATGATCACTTTTTCCGCAATTACTTTAAACCCATTTGCCGCAATTACGGTAAAGGGCATCCCTTCCAGAAATTCGACCGCCCGCGTCTGTTCAAAAATATGGCTTCCCCCGCCGGGAATACCGGCAGCGAGGGCCGATAAAAACTTGCCGGGGTGAAACTGGGCCTGGTTGTCAAAGCGTTGCGCGGCCTTCACTTCAAAAGGCAGGGGGATCTCTTCTAAATAATGTGCCTTAAGGCCGAGGCCGGCTGCAGCATTAACCTCATCTTCGATCTGCTTTACATACTGCTCCTGCTGGGTATAGATATAGGCGGGCTGCCTTGAAAAATCACAATCGATGTTTTCCCAATCGATCACCTCTTCCAGAAAGGTAATCGCGCCTTCATTGGCCTCCGCATATTGCCGGGCCTTTTCGAGGCCAAATCTTGCCATCAGCTTGCTGTAGAGCAGACCGTGTTGAGAGGTGATCTTTGCCGTGGTGTGGCCCGAGGTTCCCCCGCCGATCTGATTGGCCTCGATAACGGCAACGGTAAGATTCTCACGTTTTAACAGGTAGGCCGCCGTAGTGCCGACCAACCCGCCCCCGACGATTGCCACATCGACTTTAATGTCATCCCCCAAGGGCTGGTAACCTGCCGGTTTGACCGAAGCCGTCCAATATGACAGCGACGGTGTGGAGAGTGGATCGATTTCTTTAGTCATACTTTTTCCCTCCTTGCCATGGTAACCATAGTTTCCCCGGCTACACAATTTTCATTAGCAGCACCAGGCGATTCGAGACTACTGAAAAAAATCCGGTTTTATCCGCTTAAGCGTTAGTGAAAGATCCTGGAAGCCCCCAAAACGCTTGCTCTTTCAATTTCGTTTTAGGATGACGGGGCAGAAAATAGCAGTATTCCAGTAACCTCGGATGATTTTTTCATGCCCTTGTTCCCTTGTGTTTTCCGCATCTTATCCCCGGCTGAAACGGGTATCATCATCCGCCGGCTTCAATTTGGCCCGGATGATCAACCTGTGGGTGGCTTTGCGGATGGGGTGGCAGGTTACCAGCGTGATGATGTCTTCCTCTTGTT
>JAAZMI010000169.1 GCA_012798895.1 Bacillota bacterium | reverse complement strand
GACTGTCTTTTAAAATCTGTGCGTGCCTATATGGTTCTCAAGGCTGTAGAGAGCCAAGCAGAGATCATTCAAGTAGAACCATCCTTACAGGAGCTGGAAGAGGAAGACTTTGAATCCTTTTCCTTAACAGTAATCAGCCGGGTTGAACCGCAAGAACTGCAGGAAGCAATTGAAGGTATCTCCGAGATTGCAGCAGTCCGGATATCGGCACGCGACGAGGATGCAGAAGATATTTTTCAGGAACTGCTGACCGTGGACGGGTTGTTTGCACAGGACGATCGGTCGGCCACCGCCGTGTTGGAAGATGTACAGGTGCAAGAGCGTCTGCTTCAACAGGACAGGATCGATACCATCCGCGTAGAGACCAACAAATTAGAGGATATTCTGAATAGCATCGCCGAGCTTCTGATCGCCCAGTCTCGTGTGAAAGAACTGTTTCATCGTTTTTCGAACAATGGAGCAAGCGAGGAAGCAGAAGCAGTCAACGCTTTCCAGGAAACAGATAAGATAATCCGCGGCTTGCAAGAAGATGTGATGAAGGCAAGCATGGTTCCGGTTAGCAGCATCTTTGCCCGGTTCCGGCGGATGGTTCGTGACCTGGCACGTGAAAGGAACAAAGAGATAGAGCTGATCATCGAAGGGGAAGAAACAGAATTGGACAAAAAAGTGATCGAGCAGATCGCCGATCCCTTAAAGCATCTCATTCGCAATGCAGTCGACCACGGTCTGGAGAGCCTGGATGAAAGGATGGCCCAAGGGAAACCGGCAACAGGGACGATCAAGTTGGAGGCCCTGCATCAAGAAGGGAACGTCGTGATCAAGATCAGCGATGACGGCCGCGGTATTGATGAAGAGGCCATCCTCGAGAAAGCACGGGAGAGAGGCTTGATTGAAACCGGGCAGGAGCCGGGTACTGCGGAGATCCATAACCTGCTTTTCAAGCCCGGTTTTTCCACCGCGCATGAAGTTTCGGATCTCTCCGGCCGGGGTGTAGGGCTGGATGTGGTCTTACATAACATCCGGAGCCTGCACGGCGATATAGAGATATCCACAGAGAAAGGCCGGGGCACTTGTTTTAGCATCAGGCTTCCGCTAACCCAGGCCATAATCGATGGCATGATGGTTCGCGTTGGCGAAGAACACTTTGTATTGCCCCTAATCTCCATCACAGAATTTATTAAGGCGCGGCCCGGGGACATCCGGCGGGTAGAAGGGAAAGGAGCGATCCTTAGCCTGCGCCATGAATTTATTCCCTATGCCGGCCTCTACCAGTATCTACAGCTCGAACCCGAATTTAAAGATCCGGAGGCGGGGATCCTAGTCATCCTTCAGGAGGGCCGCAAAAAACTGGCTCTTCTGGTCGATGATATCCTCGGGCAAGAACAGATCGTCATCAAAAACATCACGGAGAACATGGAACCGATCGACGGCATTGCCGGGGCTACTATTTTGGGCGATGGCCGGGTGGCCATGATCCTCGATGTAGGTTTCCTGTTCCGCCGCAAGATGGAGCTGGAGACCGATTGCCAGACCTGGGAGAGGTCGCAAGCAATAAAGAAAACAGGGTAATGGTTTAGGAAAAGAATGGAAGCAGGAGGCAGGGCGGCATGGGTTTTACAAACAGCATGGGCGAACTTTCCGCCAGAGATTTTCAGACTATCCGGCAGATTGTATACGATTCGATCGGCGTCAACCTAACCGAAGCGAAAAAGGCGCTTGTGGTTTCCCGTCTCTCCAAACGGCTGCGGGAATTGAAGATGCAAACTTTTGCGCAGTATTTCCGGTTTTTGCATAGTAGCCCCACGGAAACAGAGGTCATGTTCAATTATTTGACCACAAATGTGACCAGATTCTTCCGGGAAGAACACCATTTCGAATACCTTTGCCACGAGTATCTTCCTTATTGTGAATTGCAAGCCAAAGAAGGTTTTGGAAAAAAGGATATCAAGGCTTGGTCGGCCGGTTGTTCGACGGGAGAAGAGCCCTATACCCTGGCTATGGTTTTGCAAGATTATTTCCGGGGAAAGGGAGGGTGGACTGTAAACATATTGGCCTCGGATGTGAACACTGCCGTCTTGGAAAAGGCGGCTACAGGCGTGTACACCAAACAGGAGATCGAAGGGATCCCTTACAACTACCTCAAAAGATACTTTAAAATGGGGGCCGGTTCCAACGCAGGTTACTTTAAAACCAAGAAGGTGCTGCGGGATATCGTTGACTTTCGCCGGCTCAATCTCGTATCTCCGGCAAAATACCCGGCTGCCGGGTCTTTGAATATGATTTTTTGCCGTAATGTTTTTATCTATTTTGATCGGGAGACACGTCGTGAAATTTTGGAGCGTTTCCAGCGCTGTCTATTACCGGGCGGTCTTCTTTTTTTAGGCCATTCCGAATCGATAAACACCCTCGATGGAAGAAACGGCTGCTGGCGCGTATTAAGGCATACGATCTACGAAAAAATATCCTGATCGAAAAAAGGTGGTGTTTTCTATATCACAAAAAAATTATAATTCCAAATTAAAAAGGTATGTTCATGAAATATTTGCCGGCGGTTATCATGCCACCCGGAATCCGGATCTTGTTTTCAGTACCCTTTTAGGTTCCTGTATCTCCGTCTGTCTAAGAGACCGCCTTACTGGTGTAGCCGGCATGAATCATTTCATGTTGCCCGGAAAATCCCGCAAAAAAGTTGCGGCCTCTAACGGGGATGCCCGCTATGGCCTAAATTCTATGAAATTGTTAATCGGCGAAATGTTGAAAATCGGTGCGGGGAAAAATGCGCTGGAGGCAAAGATTTTCGGCGGCGGGCAGCTTTATGAGATGGCCCTGAACAACGTTGCCGATATGAACATAAATTTCATTAAAGCTTACCTGCGAAAAAACAGGATACCTGTTTTGGCGGGCAGTGTGGGAGGGAACTTTGGACGGAAAATTTATTTTTATCCGGACACATTTACCGTCTATGTCAAACAGATCAGTTTTAAAGAGATCCCGGCGGTTGCCCTGCAGCAGGAGAAACGTTTTATGCAAAGCGCAATAATAGAATAGAGAGTATATGTTAATGTATGCCAGACCCGGTTTTATAGAATAGGAGGCGGAGCAAAGCAATGGCCAGGCCCATTAAAGTATTAATCATCGACGATTCGGCGCTGGTCAGACAGTTCCTTAGCAAAATCCTTTCCCTGGATAAGGAGCTGGAGGTTGTCGGAACTGCAGTTGATCCTCTTTACGCGGTAAAAAAAATCAAGCAGCTTAGGCCCGATGTGCTTACCTTGGATCTGGAGATGCCGCGGATGGACGGCTTGACATTTTTAAGGAAGCTGATGGCTGTCTATCCCCTGCCGGTGGTCGTCATCAGTTCTTTGGCCCGCCGGGGCAGCGTGGCGGTTATTAAGGCGTTGGAACTGGGGGCTGTGGATTTTGTAACGAAGCCCTCGCTCAGCATCCGCGCCGGCTTGCAAGAGATGTGCGACGCGATCATCGCCAAGGTAAAAAATGCCGCCAGCGTAGATCTGGCGTTACTGCAGCGCCAGATTGGGCCCCACCGCATTGGAACCGGCCGGGATAATACCGGCCGCAGCGGTTACCCGGCGCCGGAGAAGAAACAGGTAAACATGCGGCCGGCGGTAGAAAACCATAACGATAAGCTGGTTGTAATAGGCGGGTCCACCGGGGGAACTGTGGCCGTGAGACGGATACTGGGCGATCTTCCAGCCAATATGCCAGGGATTCTGGTAATACTACACATGCCGGCCGGCTTTACGGCATCTTATGCCCAAAGCCTCAACAATTTTTGCCCGCTGAAAGTTAAAGAAGCTGTTAGTGGCGAACCCCTGCAAGCCGGCAATGTTTACATTGCCCCCGGGGGCAAGCACCTGTTATTGAGAAAAGGCCTCGATGGATTCTATCTCCGGTTGGATACAGGAGCCCCAGTGAACCGCCACAAACCTTCTGTCGACAGGACTTTTTTTTCTGTGGCACGCTATGCCGCACCCCACAGCCTGGGAGTGTTGCTGACAGGCATGGGCGAGGATGGGGCCAAAGGTCTGAAGGAGTTACAGAAAAGGGGTTCCCCGACGATTGCCCAGGACGAACAGAGCTGCATCGTCTTTGGTATGCCGAAGAAAGCTATTGCTCTGGGAGCTGCAGACAAAGTTTTGCCCCTCGGGAATATTGCAGAGGCGATCGTAGATTTTGCCAGGGGGTAACTGTGGAGGTGGAAAAAACAAAAATATGAGAACCATGTTTTGCAGATTACTTTAAAGGGCTGTCTATAGTTAAACTAGTTGCAAGATTTCTATTCCGCTTACATTACTTAAGCTTTCCAATACTTTATCTAGTTTAAAAGGAGAAGATGACATGTTCAACAAGATGAGTCTGAAGGTAAAATTAATAGCGCTTTTTCTACTTATTGGCCTCGTGCCGGCAGTGGTGATCAGCTTCCTTGCCTACAACAACACTGCAAAACAGTTGGAGGAAGAAGCATTTAGTAAACTGCTAATGTTTGGGGATTTAGCGGATCAAGGGTTGATCGACTACATTGAAAACAGGGAAGGAGAGCTAAAAACGCTGGCTATCACCAGCGATGTCTATCAAAGCCTCAATGTTTTAAAAGAGGTGGGTGGGGATACCACAGATCCTCTATGGCTGGAGAGGGCAGGAATACTGGAGAGCTTGTCCTCTACGGTAGTTCAGGAATTTGATTACGTGTTCTTTTTTATTACCTCCCCTGAAGGGGAGGTGGTTTTCAGTACCCACAAAGAGATGCAAGGAGTGGACTTTTCCGGGCGGGAATTTGTACAAGGTGCTCTGGCGGGCAACACTGTCTGGTCGGAGATCTTCTACTCCGATGTCGTCTATGAAAATGTCCAAGCTGCGTGTGTCCCGGTAAGAAGTGGCGGGGGCAGCGGAGAGATCGTCGGCACCCTGACTTTGGCGCTGGACCAGGCTACGATAGATGGGGCTATCCATTCCGGCATAGAGGAGCTGGGCCGGACGGCGGATGCCTACATGATCGACGCAGAGGGCCTGCTGTTGAGTAACGCAGTCCAGGGGGAATACGCCAGGGATGCCGCGCTGCAGCAGAGGATCGATTCCCCCGCCGTGGCGACCCTCTCCGGCCCGATCCAGAGCGGCAACTATGATTTTATCCAGATGGATGAGTACGAAAACTATCTGGGCAAGAACGTATTTGGAGCTATGGGTGTAATGAAAGCAGGCGGTGCCCCGGCAGGCCTTGTTTTAGAGGTGGAGACGGCGGAGGTGTTGGCCGGGGTAATGCAGATGAGGAATCTGATGGTGATCATTGCCGTACTCTGTGCGGCGATCATCGCCGTGGCGGCCTACTTTGTCGCGCTGACCGTCGTACGCCCCGTGGAGAAGGTGAGCGGCCTGACAAAGAAGCTGGCCGAAGGAGACTTCACGGTCCAGGCCGATGTGCGCTCTCGCGACGAGATCGGACAGATGGCCGCACACATAAACCGCACGGTGCAGTCTTTAAACGAGACTTTATTGCAGGTGCGGGAGGCTTCTAACAATGTTTCTCATGCCTCCGACGAGATCTCCTCCGGCAACCAGGATCTCTCCCAGCGCACTGAAGAACAGGCTTCTTCCTTAGAAGAGATCGCTTCCACCGTCGAGGAGATCGCCTCCTCCTTGGAGACATCCTCGGCTCATGCTGCCGAAGCGGATGCTGTCACCAAAGGAACTGTTGAAAATGTCTACCGGGGAGAAAAAGCAGTCAAAAATCTACAGGAAGCTATGGCAGAGATCACCCAGGGTAGCCAGGAGATCGCCGAGATCATCGGTCAGGTCAACGACATCGCTTTCCAGACGAACCTTCTTGCCCTAAACGCGGCCGTAGAGGCGGCTCGTGCCGGCGAACAAGGCCGGGG
>JAAZMI010000025.1 GCA_012798895.1 Bacillota bacterium | reverse complement strand
GGAAATCTTGGGCTGGTTTCTTCTGCAACCAACCTGAGCTTATCTTACTGCAAGATAGCATATATACAAACTTACGTTCGGGGCAAAAATAGTTCCTTTAGGACGTCTAAGGACATTACTTAGAAGTTCTAATGAAACAAAAAGTATCCTTAGAGGCCCAAACGACATTCCTTAGGAGCCCTAAGCCACGAAAAAAGCTTCTAAGGGGACAAGGGTAAAGAAATAACAGATCTCTGAACTTAATAATTAAGAAACTATAAAGCGACAATATATTTCAAAAAAATTTTATTTAAAAATATTGCAGGGGAACTTAAGTTTATGGCGAATAGTCTTTATATACACTCATATTTACTTATAACCGTTTGCACTTCCATGCGAAAAATCTAAAATGTAAAACAATTAAACGAATCAAACAAAGATCTTTTGTTTCTGACGTACTTAGTAACTCCTAATTTTCGAAAAAACTGTCGGAGTTTTTGTGAAAATATCAGTTCAAATAGCCGGTCAAATGCAAAAGCTGTAGCACTTTTAAAAAGATAATGTCAACTATGTTTATATTGCCAAGTTGACATTAGCGTTCAAACTAAGAGATAGGAGGCGATGGCTTTTCCCGTATTTTGAAAAGAAAGTTTATGTTGGTTTTTTAGGATCAATTATAATTACTTAACAAGCTATTACACCATTTAAGGAGGAGATTCTCTTGGTAGGCACAACGGCAAAAAGAAGGAAGATACTTAGTATACTTGTGACAGCCGCCTTTGTTTTTGCCATGGTTTTTGGTTCAGTCCCTGCAGCCGGTGCAAATCCAACATTGTCGGATGTAGAAGGGCACTGGGCCCAAAGCACGATTCAAAGCATGGTAGACGAGGGAATAGTCGGCGGTTATCCCGACGGCACATTCAAGCCTGATGATAGCATTACCAGAGCCGAATTTGCAACGCTAGTTGTAAAGGCTTTTACTTTGGAATCCGGCGCCGGGAAAGTATTTGACGATACAGCCGATCATTGGGCCAGCGATGTTATTAGTACAGCCAATCATCACGGATTGGTAAGCGGCTATAGCGATACTTCATTTGGCCCCGATGATCCAGTCACACGCGAACAAATCGCAGTGGTGATCGTCAATGCTACAGAAGTAGACTCTACAGAAGACAGTAAGCAATTTACGGACAGCAACCAGATTGCCGATTGGGCAAAAGAATCTGTTGACAAAGCAACAGCGGTAGGTTTGATTGCTGGGTACCCCGATGATACCTTCAAGCCCAAAGCCAATGCCACCCGGGCAGAAGCGGCAGTACTGTTGGCAAAAAGCATCGAAGTTGTTAAAAAGGAAGTGCTTTTAACAACGTATGACGAGGCCGGAATATATGGTCCTGAAACAGGAACACAAACCCTAGAAGGCAATGTAATAATCAATGCCGATGGGGTGATCCTACAGAATACTGTTGTACAAGGCAACCTAATAATTTCCGAAGAAGTCGGTGATGGGGATGTAACCCTGAATAATGTAACAGTAAAGGGAGAAACTTTCATCCGCGGCGGCGGGAAAGACAGTATTCACATCAACGGTGGCCAATATAACAACATAATTGTGGAAAGCACCTCCGAGGGAAGCGTTCGTGTGGTAGCCACAGATGTAGAAGGACTAAAAATAGTCATATCTGAAAAGGCTGCCGGAGAAGAGATAGTACTGGAAGGAACATTTGAAAGCGTAGAAATCAAGGCTGACGATATAGTCTTTGCCACCCAGGGCGAAACGACCATAGATGAAATCAAAGTACACGAGGATCTTGCAGGTGTAACACTTAACATTGAAAAAGGCACAACAGTTAAAGAACTTGTTCTTGATTCCGT
>JAAZMI010000168.1 GCA_012798895.1 Bacillota bacterium | reverse complement strand
TTGGTTTTAACCGTACACAATATTGAGGAATACGTCCGGGCAAGCCTTGAAGCTGGTGCAGACGGGTATCTGCTTAAGAAGTCATCTTATAAAGAACTTTTAAATGCCATAAAGCATGTTATATCCGGGGATCCATATCTCGATCCGGGCATATCCGGAAAAATAATTGCCGGTTATTTAAACAACAAAGCGGATGGGGAAAAAAGTTCCTACTATGGCACGCTCACGCCCAGGGAGCGGGAGGTGCTCAAACTCATCGCGGAGGGACATAAGAACTCGGAGATTGCAGGGTATCTATTCATCAGTTTAAATACGGTCGAGACCCATAGGTATAACATTATGAAAAAATTAGATCTACATAACGTGGCGGCTCTGACCTCCTATGCCATCAAACATGGATTGGTGCACATCTAGCCCCTCACCGGCAGGGCCACGAGACTTTTATTTTTGTTCCTTTATTCCTTGCGGAATCAATATAGAAAGTTCCCCCCGTATATTTTGTTCGTTCCCACATGCTTATGAGCCCAAAACCCTTGTGGGAATCGCGATGATCTGCCGAAATCTTTTCCTGAACATCAAAGCCGATACCGTTATCGATAATGTGCATTTCAATTCTATCCTCTGTTTTAGATAATATTATCTTAATCCCGGTTGCCCGGCTATGGCGGGCCACATTATTCAACGATTCCTGAAGGATCCTAAATAGAGGAATTTTTATTGCTGCAGGCACATCGCTTTCCTCGATCGTGATAATTTTTTCCAATTTAATTTTGGGGTAGACATAACTGTATTCCCGGCAAAACCAGGTGACGGTGGCGAGTATGCCCAGATCGTTCAACGTTGAAGGGTGCAGGCCCATCGAGATTCTGGATACTTCGTCAATTGTAGATTGGATTATAGATACGAGCGTGTCCAATGAAAAACGTCCCTGTTCTATGCTGCCGGCCTCTTGCCAGGTATAAGTGGGTATGGGCATACCCATATATTGGGCCTTGATGCGCAGTTGGTTTTTTTTAAGTTCATCCTTTGCCAGCTTGTTTTCGTTAATATCGACTTGCTTAATTTAAAAGACCTCTGTCTCTGATAATGGCGATGCCTTACATCTTTTTGGGTGGGGTCTTTTTATTCCTGCCTGGATTAAACTTAACTTAAAGCTGTCTACCCGGCAAGGTTTTATCTTTACAAAGTATTTTGCCGGGGGCGGATAAACCCTGTTCTTAAACACTTTCTGTGTTAAAATGAAAGAAGAAAGAGGGGAAATCGCCGCCTATGGATCTGTTTATTACGATAATCGTAATTATAATAATAATATTCTGGCCTAAAGAGAGACAAGTTCGCTATTACCTGCTTCTCTTTTTGGGGCTGGGGCTTCTTTTTGTTGCTGTAATTTTCGCACCGGTCGTTCTTCTTTCCCCCTTGTTCTACCTCGGTGCAGCCGTTATAGCTGTATTAGTCTTTTATAGGGGGGTTAAATTTAAATAAAAAGGATCCCAGTCGTTTGTGTGTTGTTTGTCGACTAAAAGCGGTACATTTTAGTATGTAAAAGAATTTCTGAACCTTTTCGTCCAAGAAAGATGATGGCGGCATAAAGCGGGCTGATAATGCAGGGGTACAGGGGTTAAAGTTTGTGTTCTAAGGCTACGAAAAGGTCTACCCATGCCTACAAACAGGCGGATAGTAGATCAGAATCCAAGTTCTGGATACAAAAGATAGATTTTATCTCTGTCTCCGGCGATCGTTTTCTGCCTCGCCGGGCAGGGGAATGTATTGAACGGAGGGCCGGCGCTGCTCGGGCTGGGGGTAGAGGCTCATTAGGCTGTATATCTCCCAGGGCATCTCTGTGGAGATCTTGAGGCCGAATTTTTGCAGGGCATCACTGGTTAAAGGAAAATCATGCGTCCACTTTCCTTCGCTCATGGTTTGGGCGATCTCGCGGGCCTTTTCTTCAGCTAAATGTTTTAGCAAAAGCCGATAAAGGGTGTCTTCGACCTGTTGCAAGGCTTTCCCGGCAATATCTGCCAGGATCAACGTCTGATCGTCCAGGCGGTTTTTATTTTTTAACTCTACTGCTTTTAAGATGGAGACAGCCGGGTAATTCCCTATCTGGGGGTCGACGGGGCCCAGGACGGCATTTTCATCCATGATAATCTCATCTGCGGCAAGGGCAACCATTGTTCCCCCCGACATGGCATAATGAGGAACAAAAACCGTGACACGGGCGGTATGTTTTTGCAGCGCAGCAGCGATCTGTTCGGCGGCCAAGACCAGGCCGCCGGGCGTATGCAGGACGAGATCGATGGGGATGTGGCCCGGTGTCTGCCGGATTGCTCTTAAGATCTGTTCGGAATCTTCGATGTTGATGAAACGTGAAAAAGGGATGCCCAGCAGGCTGAAAAATTCGCGGCGGTGGATGAGAGTGATGATCCGCGAGCCTCTTTTTCTTTGTAGAGAGCGGAGCACCCTGAAACGGATCATGTTCATGTGGTACTGTTTAAGGAGAGGCAAAACAAAAGAGATGATAATGATGAGCCAAAATAACTGGGAAGCAGGCAAGCAGATCCTTCTCCTGACTTTTAGGTTTTTGATGTTATTATTTTAGCCAATTTAAGAATAAATAGTAGTGGTGAAGGATGTAGTGAGCACCAAGTTCGGCTCGGCAAGTTCTACTGCTCTCCCCGCAGGACACAGGGGGACGGTTCTTTTGTGTACCAAAAACCGGTACACGCAACACAGGGGGACGGTTCTTTTGTGTACCAAAAACCGGTACACAAAAGAACCGTCCCCCTGTGTCAGTCCCCCTGTGTCCCAAAACCGGTACACAAAAGAACCGTCCCCCTGTGTCCAAGAACCGTCCCCCTGTGTCCCCCGGAGGCTGTTGTCTTAGCGCAGGGTGTGGGGCAGAAGCAGCAGGAAGAGGACGGCTGCTTCCAGCGTTTCGTTGGCGGCGCCCAGGCAGTCGCCGGTAATTCCGCCGAGTCTTTGCAAGTAAAATCGTTGTAGGAGGAGGATGAGCAGGAGAATAGGCGGCAACAGGATGAGGAAAAAGGTTTGGGGGTAAAAGAATCCGGCGGCAATAGTTAAGGCTGTGGCCA
>JAAZMI010000167.1 GCA_012798895.1 Bacillota bacterium | reverse complement strand
TCCCGTATGCCTCTGCGCTACATACTGGCTGATGATCCCGGAGCCGGCAAAACGATTATGACCGGCCTCCTGTTAAAAGAACTGCTAGTACGCGGGGACCTAAAACGCTGCATGATCGTAACGCCGGGCAACCTGGCCGAACAATGGCAGGACGAACTATACCGTAAATTGAATTTGCGTTTTGAAATAATTACCAATGATCGCCTTGAATCTGCTGTTACCGGCAACGTGTTCACTGAGGCAAACCTATGCATTGCTCGTTTGGACAAGCTGGCCCGCAACGAAGAGGTTCAAGAAAAATTGCGGGTTACCGACTGGGATTTAATTGTTTGCGATGAGGCCCATAAGATGTCTGCTACCGTTTGGGGCGGTGAAATAAAGTACACCAAACGCTTTCAACTGGGCAGGCTGTTGTCGTCCATCACACGCCATTTCCTTCTTTTGACCGCTACGCCCCATAATGGCAAAGAAGAAGATTTTCAGCTTTTTATGTCACTTATAGACCAGGATCGCTTTGCCGGTGTAGCCCGCAGCGGCGGCCAGGCAGTAGATGTATCGGATGTGATGCGCCGGCTTTTAAAAGAAGAGCTGTTGAAATTCGATGGAACCCCGCTTTTCCCCGAACGTATCGCCTACACTGTGAATTATGATCTCTCACCCCTGGAAACAAAACTGTACAGTGCGGTAACAGAATATGTACAAGAAGAATTTAATCGTGCCGACCAACTAAACAACAAACGCCGGACTACCGTTGGCTTTGCCTTGACTATTTTGCAACGGCGCCTGGCCTCCTCCCCAGAGGCTATCTATCAATCATTGAAACGCCGCCGCCAACGGTTGGAGAGCAGGCTTGCCGAAGAACGCTTGGGTAAACGGGCTGCCGAATATGCTCTGCCTTATGACGATGACTATGATGAGGATGACCTGTCCTCCTCAGAATTGGAAGATACGGAGGAAAAAGTGGTAAACCAGGCCACTGCTGCCCAGACCATCGCAGAATTAGAAGCAGAGATTGCCACGCTAGAACATCTGGAACGCATGGCGAACATGGTTCGCACCAGTGGCGAAGACCGCAAATGGGAAGAACTATCCCAGCTTCTGCAAGATAACGACAATATGTTTGGTGCTGACGGGTTCCGGGAAAAACTAATTATCTTTACCGAACACCGCGATACCCTCCGTTATTTGGCCGATAAAATCCGTTCCCTGCTGGGAAAAGATGAAGCAGTCGTAACCATACACGGTGGCCTGCCCCGTAACGAGCGGCGTAAAATTGAAGAACTCTTCAAACAAGATAAGGAAGTGCGCATCCTCGTAGCCACCGATGCTGCCGGGGAGGGAATCAACTTACAACGGGCACACCTGATGGTTAATTATGACCTGCCCTGGAATCCCAACCGCATAGAACAGCGTTTCGGACGCATTCACCGTATCGGGCAGACCGAGGTCTGCCACCTGTGGAATCTTGTTTCCCGGGAAACCCGCGAGGGTATGGTTTTCCAAAGGCTTTTTGAAAAACTGGAACAGGAACGTGAATCCCTCCAAGGGAAGGTCTTTGATGTTCTGGGCAAAGTGACATTCGATAATCGTCCCTTGCGGGAGCTGCTTATTGATGCGGTGCGCTATGGTAATGACCCGGCGGTGAAGTCAAGACTTTATGAAGTGGTGGATCATTCCCTTGATCGAGATACCCTGCAGCGGCTGCTTGACGAACAGGCACTGACGGAGAATACCATGGATGTTCACCAGGTAAGGGCTATCCGCGAAGAGATGGAACGAGTGGAAGCCCACAGATTACAGCCCCACTTTATTGAATCATTTTTTATCGAAGCATTTCAAAATATCGGCGGCAAAATTCATCCCCGAGAAAAAGGGCGTTATGAGATCACATCCGTCCCCTTTACCATCCGTAACCGGGATCTGCAAATTGGTTTTGGCGAACCGGTATTGCGACGCTATGAGCGCGTCTGTTTTGATAAGGAATACTGCAATGTGCAGGGGCTGGCCCCGGCAACCCTGCTGACTCCGGGGCATCCGCTCCTCAATGCAACTATCGATCTAATCCGGGAACGTAATGCCGATGTTCTTAAACGCGGTGCAGTATTTATTGACGATAATGATCCTGGTCTAGAAGCAAGGCTTTTATTCTACATCGAGGATTCGGTGCAAGATGGCGTGATTTTGCCCGGCGGGAATAAACGTATTATCTCCAAACAGATCAACTTTGTAGAGATAAAAGAAGACGGAACGGCTACCAACGCCGGATACGCTCCCTACCTGGACTACCGGGCCGCCGGCGAAAGTGAACAAGATGTAATCCGTTCCTTTCTACAAGATCAGGAGTGGCTGCAGGCCAACGTAGAGGAGATTGCTGTGGGGCATGCCATAGCCCAGATTATCCCCGCCCACGTGGCAGAGGTGCGCAGCCGGAAGCTAAAACACATCAATAAAATAACAAAGGCTGTAAAGGAACGTTTGACGGCAGAGATACAGTACTGGGATTTTCGGGCAGCCGATTTAAAACAAAAAGAATCCGCGGGCAAAATTAACGCCCGGCTGAATTCTCAGATGGCCGCCCGGCGGGCAGAAAAGCTGGAAGCCAGGCTGCAAAAACGGCTGGCAGAGCTGGAGACAGAAAAACTTATCTTCGCCCCGCCACCGGTGGTGATCGGCGGGGCGATTGTGATCCCCCGCGGGCTGCTACACAAGTTGCTGGGCAGTCCCGATACATATACCGCCGACGCCTTAGCCAGGCGCAAAATAGAACTTGCTGCCATGAAGGCGGTAATGGATATCGAAACCAAGCTGGGTTATCTTCCCCGCGATGTAAGCGGGGCTAAAATAGGTTACGATGTGGAATCATTGATCCCGCCGGATAAGCGCGGAACTGATGGTGCCCCTCTACGTTTTATTGAGGTTAAAGGCAGAACAAAAGGGGCTACTACCGTCACTGTCAGTAAAAATGAGATACTTACTGCCTTTAATAAGCCGGAGGAATATATTTTGGCTATCGTGGAAGTGGATGGCACAAATACCAGAACTATCTACCTAAAAAAACCGTTTAACGAACGACCGGATTTTGCTGCTACAAGCGTTAATTTTAACATTATAGATCTGGTGAACAGTTCAGAAATTATCCTACAGCGAGGTTGAGAATATGAATTATAAAAAAAAGCTTATCGAAGTAGCCCTACCGTTGGAAACGATCAATAAGGCGTCGGCCCGGGAGAAATCCATCCGCCACGGGCACCCATCAACTTTGCATCTTTGGTGGGCCCGGCGACCCCTGGCGGCGGCCCGTGCCGTCATCTGGGCCTCTTTGGTAGACGACCCCTCAAGTTTACCGGATAAGTTCCCCACTGAAGAAACACAACTAAAAGAACGCAAACGACTATTTGGCATCCTGGAGAAGCTGGTGCAATGGGAGAACACTAATAACCAGGATGTGCTTGCTGAAGCCAAGGCCGAAATTATGAAATCTACGGATGGTAAT
>JAAZMI010000166.1 GCA_012798895.1 Bacillota bacterium | reverse complement strand
GTGCCCGGCAAATTTTCTGCCGCGAGGCTACATATCTCAACTAGGTTTTTTTCCTGCTGTTCTATCTCTGGCACCACGTAACGCCCAACATCCTGCATGGATTTCCCCAACTGCTGGATCTTTTGCTGCATCTGGTAGCCCATCTCCCGCATCTTAAGTACGTTCTGTTCCAAAGCCACCCTTTTCTGCATGATCCCCTGTTTTAAAAGAGGATTTCCCGCGAAAAGACCCTGCAGGCCCTGACTTGCACCCGCCTTCTCCTCAAACTGGGAGAGGCTCCCGGTTATAGCACCCTGCAGAATGAGCTGCTCCTCCATAATTTTCTGCAGGCTGTCCAGCAAAGTCTGCTGCTGTAGCTGTAGCGTAATTAAAATCTGTTCCAGTTTATAACGGTTCTGGCGCAAACCATTAAGCAGACGCTCCAGTTTAAAATCAATCCGATCAGATCCCGGCATAATCCAGCTCCTATCTCATATCCCCGGCGGACCCGGCTTTCTGTCGCTATCTTATCCGATGTCCCTGTAAATATTCAAAAAAGCACCCTGTTTCTTTGGAGTTTCTACACAGCTTACCGTCCCCGCGACAAACGACGGAGGAGATTGCGCCAGAAAGAACTTTGTTTGATCTCCACAAAAGTGCCCGCCCACCTGGTGGGGGCAAAGATCAGGCCAACCCGGCTTGCCGGCAGGGCGCCCAGATGTACCGGCAGATCAATTTCCCGCCCGTCTCTTTCAATTTTGAACAGAAGATGGTGATGATGCAACCGTATAATATGCCCAAATTCCGATTCGGAATTTAGCGGTTCGCCGCACACCTCCAGAAGCCGGTCCCCAACTTCCACGCCGGCTTTTTGGGCCGGCGAACCCGGAAAAATAGCCAGCACTTTTAAACCGTTCTGAAAATCTGCGCGGAAAAGTGGCCGCCCGGCGAACTCCTCCTTGTTTCCCTTCTTGATCACCAGCTCGTGCCCCAGCGGGGCAAAAAGAGCCGCCGGCAGAAGTACCTCCGGCCTGAAGGCGGCAATCACCGCCAAGGCTAAAAGCAGGATGCTGTAGAGGGCAAGGTTGCCTGCCGTCTTTTTTCTCTTTGCTTGCGGGTAACTGGAGAGAGCCAGATCGCTGTAACCCAAACCGGCAACCAGGGGCACGAGGAGATAGACGATCTGTTCTCCCCTTCCGGGGCTTAATACTTCTCCCAGCAGGGGCCACCAGTCCGGCATGGGTATGCCTCCGATCAGGATATCCGCACTTTCGGCTACAACCTGGGCCCATAATCCCGCCAGGGGCAGGGGCCAAAAGCGCTGCAAGCTGTAACCGCCAACGACCTCCCCGTCCGGGGTTTTGAGGTAGATGGGGCTGTAACCAAGATGCCCGCTGAGATAGATTAAGAGGGATTCCGTGAGATGCAAGACCCCAATCAACGCCAACAACCCGGGCAGGTGAATCTGGGCGATGCCCCTGAGAAACCCCACCTCTCCCAGAGCCGGCCAGTAAGGATGCAAAAATCGGATGACCAGGGAAAAAGTGGCGATTACCCCGCCGGCATAAGCAAAACAGATAAAGCGAGGATTAAACAACAGCAGAAAAATGGCCAACGGCCAGAGGTAGATAATGCCGATGCTCTCCAGGGAGATGCCTAACAGCAGAAAAAAAAACCCCCAAATATGCCCCCCAGCAAACCATAGCCCACGGAATAGACAACTTGTTGCCAGAGGTTATTAAAGGCCCGGCCAAAAAGTTTTTTCTCCATGAAGATAGCACGCCGGTACTGCGTAAAGACGATGACGATCACCAACCAGAAAAAAGGGTTGAACAAAGCCATAGAAGTTGTTTTGGCCACCAGTAGAAAAACATTCATCCATTGATTCATCTGCTGCCGGGCCCCCTTCCGGTGACAGTTGCAGCTTCACCTGCAGCTTCACCCGCTTCGTGCTTCTTATTCTGAAGCAGTTCCCGGGCAAAAAGCAGTTGCCGGTCAGCCGCATCTGCTTTCTCCGCCAGAGCCAGGCGCATACTTTCCCTCGTGGAGTCATCGAGTGCCCCGGAGGGAGATATTCCCTGCTCCATTTGAAAGCTTTTTATAGTTTCCAGCAATTCCTCATCCACTATACCCGTAACTTGGAGCTCATACCCGATAAAATCCAACATATTCTGCAAGAGGATCACTTTTTCACCTGTATCCCCCATAACGAGATCGCGGGGAACCGGGCGATGTTGGAGATAGCACTCCGGAGGCAGCTCAATTTCATGATCGGGCCGCAAGCCGTTCCGGTGTAGATCGTGGCCCTCCGGCGTCAGATATTTGGCAATGGTATAGCGCAGCCCGCCCCCATCGCTGAGTGATTCCAGGTACTGGACGGTAGCCTTGCCAAAAGTGGGCCGGCCCACCAGCAGGGCTTCTCCGCGGTCCTTAAGTGCCCCGGCGATAATCTCGGCGGCACTGGCCGTGTATTCATTGACCAGAACGACGACCTTATAATCCACAGGACGTGCCCGGGAAAAATAACGTTCTTTTACGTTTCCTTCGCGATCGACCACCCGCGTGATCTCGCCGGCAGGGACGATCACTTCCCCAACCCGGACCGCCTCCTCCAGCAGCCCCCCGGGATTATCACGCAGATCGAGGATGAGGCCCTCCAACCCTTCTTTTTCCAAGGCGCGAAGCGCTTCCCGAAAATCTTCCCCCGTCCCCTGATCAAAGCTGGTGATCTGAAGGTAGCCGATCCCCTTTTCCAGAAAACGCGTAAAAACCGTGTCCATCTCGATTAGGGCCCGGGTTAAGGTCACCCCCACCGCCTCCATTTCCCCGGCCCGTTGGATAACTATCTCCACGGATGTCCCGCTGGGCCCTCGCAGAAGGCGTGCCGCGGTCTGAAGGTCTACCCCGCTCATGCTCTGGCCATCCACCTCCAAGATATGATCTCCGGGCATCAGGCCACAATGCTGGGCCGGAGATCCCTCCGTAACCCGGACGATCAATATCTCTCCCTCATCCTCCACGATCTCGACCCCAATCCCGCTGAGAGAGCCGGTGGTCTGGATGAGCATCTCCTCCAAACTCTCCCGATTAAGATAGGATGTATAGGGATCGTCCAGGGAGCGGAGCATGCCATCCAGGGCACCCTGCATCATTCTTTCCCGATCCACCGGCTGAAAATATTTTTTGTCCAGCAGATCCCAAACCTCCCAAAAAAGCTTCCCTTCTTCCCTTTCCCCGGCCGCGCTGAGGGCCGGCGAGGAAAAGAAAGAGCGGGTAAAAAGATATGTTGCTATGTTACTTATGATAAGCAGACACAGCAACACCACGCATAGTTCCCGTCGTTTCATGGGAAACACCATCTTTCCGGTATTAAGGCTTCCCATCGGCGCTTTGCTTTAAGATCCTTGCCTGCACCCGCAAGCAGAAGAACAAAAGAGAACAAGATATTTTCCGCCAATGGAAACGATATCACCTCTTAATTTATTATACCTTTTTAGAGGGGAAAATACCAGATCGGCCGGGAAAGCCGATATCTAACCAATGCCCCGTCTTCCTGCCCCATCAATATCCCGCCTCGATCCGGCATGTGAACAGGATAAAGGTTGTGCCGGTTAAAAACCGCCTAAAATAAGTCGATCAGAAGTAGCCCATGGGGTTCTGCCGGGCACCATTGACCCGAACTTCGAAATGCAGGTGCGGGCCCGTGCTGGAACCGGTCGAACCGACCAGAGCAATATTTTGCCCCCGCGATACCGCCTGACCGGGTGCAACCGATATGGAATGGCAGTGGGCATAGAGCGTCGTCAACCCTTTGCCGTGATCGATGATCACCAACCGGCCATAACCGTATGAAAGGCTGCCGTTCAAGCCGGCATAGATCACCACGCCGTTATCTGCGGCCCGGATATAAACGGGATTACCGTTATAGCTGTGGGATCCGGGCCAGCGGCTGTGCGGGATGCCGATATCCACGCCGCCGTGAAACGTCCCCGCCTGACCGGTAATGGGGTGTACCCTTGCACCGTAACCGGATGTTATCCAGGAAGTTCCATACTCGGCCAGGGGCCACAGCAGATCGCCGGAAGGCGTGTACTGGTTCGTCTGGCTGTGTCTCTCGATCTGCAACTGCTGGATCAACGTTTCGATTTTTTGGGATTCCTGCTCCAATTCGCGGATCGCTTTCTCCTGGGCATCGATGTTTTCCTGCACTACTTTTAAGAGTTCTTCCCTGGCAGCCTGCTGTTTACGCAGTTCTTCCAGGTTTTTCACCTGCTCCGCCTCTAAATTCTGCAGGCGGGCTTTCTCTTCCTCCAATTCTTCTTTCGCGGCTTCGATGGCCATCTTCTCATCAAAAGCCAGCTCCAGAAGGTCCAGATCATTTTCAGCGATCAATTTTAAATCGTTGAGCCTGGTGATGAATTCGGCGAAGCTGTCTACCTCAAAGAGGACCTCCAGATACCCCGCATCGCCTTCTTCGTAGATTGCTCTTAATCTTTTTTTAAGAAAAGCATCTCTGAGCTCAACCTGCTCTTCGGCCTCCGCCAACTCCCGTTCCTTAAGCTCAATATTCGCCGTTACATCCCGGATCTCTCTTTCCAGCCGGTCCAGTTCCCGCTGCAGGGATTGTAAGCGGCTCTCCAGGTTGGCCAGATCAGATTCAAGCTTTTTTTCTTCGCTTTTATACTCGTTCAGTTTTTCCCCGCGATCCCTTAGGTTTTTCTCCACCCGCCCCAGCTTCTGTTGTGATTCCTTAATTTTTTCCTCGAGGGAAGAAAAAGCATGTCCGGGCAAAATGAAAGTAGAAGCGATCAAAGCAACCAACAGCGTGATAAAAACACGGCGGGGTTTTGCAGAAAACATCTCCGGCAACCTCCTTTAAAAAATATGCGAACATCCCTTCCGCCCCACCGGGGCTTAAACTTTTAAAAACCTCCGAACGGAGATCGTACTGCCGATAATCCCCAAAGCAACGCCCAGGGGAATGAGTATCCTGGCGATCACTTCTATGATCTTCTCCGGCGGGAGCAGCGATACAAAGTATATATTGTTCTGCATCCACAAGGCCGCTTCCTGGTAACCGTAGAAGATGATGAAGACCGGTATTACAGCCCCGATCATACCCAGGATTAAGCCCTCGAAGAGAAAAGGCCAACGAATAAACCAATCCGTTGCTCCCACATATTTCATGATCATGATCTCTTTGCGCCGGAGGTATACGGTGAGGCGGATCGTGTGCGCAATCAGAAAAACCGTCGTCACGGCAAGACCGGCCATAAAAGCAAGGCCGATCCAACGGACCAGACCCGTAAACTGGAAGAGGGGCTCGACAACGCCGCTGCCATAATCTACTTCGGCAGCCCCCGGGTAGGATTTAATCTCTTTAGCTACAGCAGGGATCTCCTCCGGGATTGCAGTTCGCAGCTCATAGGAATCCCGCAGGGGATTGTCTTCGGGCTCTTCATATCCCTCTAACAAGTTGGAACGATCGCCAAGTTTCTCCTTTAGACGCGCCATAGCGTCCGCCCTGCTTACGTAGCGTACCTCCGCTAGCCCGGGATGCGCCACCAGCTTTGCGTGCAACTCCGCCCTGGTATCTTCACCGGCCCTTTCATTGATATAGAGCACGATCTGCACCTGTTCTTTTAGATCGTGCGTGGCCAGATCCACGTTGAAGCTGAGCACCACAAAACTGCCCAGAATGAGCAGCGTGATGGAGACCACCCCCACGGAGGCGACGCTCATCCAACCGTTGCGGGCAATATTTTTAAAGGCCTCCCCCAAAAAATAAAAGAGGCTCCTAATGTGCATGTAGATATACCCCTCTTTCCCGATCGCTCACAACCCGGTTTTTACCCAACACCACAACTCGTTTCTGAAAATGATCTACCAACTCTTTGGCATGTGTAGCCACCACAACCGTCGTGCCCCGGATGTTTATGTCTTGAAAAAGTTTCATGATCTCCATCGAAGTATCCGGATCCAGATTGCCCGTAGGCTCGTCCGCAAGCACTACAGCCGGGCGGTTGACTACAGCCCGCGCCACACAGACCCTCTGTTGTTCACCGCCGGAGAGTTCTCCCGGGTTCCTTAAAGCTTTCCCTTTCAAGCCCACCAACTCCAGAGCCAGGGGCACCCTTTTGTTAATCTCGCGGGTGGAGACACCGATCACTCTTAGAGAAAATGCAACGTTTTCAAAGACGTTCCGGTCCTCCAGGAGGCGAAAATCTTGAAAAACCATGCCGATATTGCGCCTTAAATAGGGAACTTCCCGCTTGCGCAGGCGTGCCAGATCCCGGCCAAAAACCTTGATCATCCCCCTGGTAGGCAAAATTTCCCGCAAAAGCAGCCGTAAAAGAGTTGATTTTCCCGCCCCGCTGGAGCCGACGATAAAAACAAATTCCCCGCGATCGATCATCAGGTTTATATCTTCGAGAACATAAGCATCGTTTTCGAATTGTTTGTATAGGTGATGAATTTCTATCATGAGATACCCCATCCCGCCGTTTCACAAGGATTGCAAACATACAGCCAAAAATACAAAATAAGTAAATAGACTATTCGTCACCATCTGCCAAAAACCCTTTTTTCCTGTGAAAAATAACGGTAAAGATATCTTAAAAAGCATTATAATGGAATCACCTCCCCCGGTATGCCTCTGTGAAGCACCGGCGGGAGGTTCTTCCATTTTACCTTAACGCCGGATCGCAGAAAATGATCCGCGTTATTCTTTTTTTTCCAGCCAGGGCATCATGGCACGCAGCTCACGGCCCACCTTTTCAATGGGATGTTCCGCCTCTTTCCGCCTCAGGGCTGTAAAACGGGGACGGTTCATGCGGAATTCCGTAATGCATTCCTGGGCAAAAGCCCCGTCCTGAACCTCCTGTAGGATCTTTTTCATCTCTTGCCGCACCTGCTCATCCACGATCCGCGGGCCCCGGGTCAGATCGCCGTATTCGGCAACATCGCTCACCGAATAGCGCATCCATTCCAGGCCGCCTTCATAGATCAGATCGACGATTAGTTTCAGTTCGTGCAGGCATTCAAAATAAGCAACCTCCGGCTGGTAACCCGCCTCCACCAGAGTGTCGAAAGAAGCCTTGATCAATGCCGTAACACCCCCGCAGAGCACGGCCTGCTCGCCAAAAAGGTCGGTCTCCGTCTCCTCTTGGAAGGTGGTGGCGATTACTCCGGCCCGGGTGCAACCCAGCCCTTTGGCATAGGCGAGACCCTTCTGCAGGCACTGGCCCGAATGATCTTGGTGCACGGCAATCAGAGCGGGCACGCCCTTCCCCTCCTGATACATGCGGCGGACGAGGTGACCGGGGCTTTTCGGTGCAACCATGAAGACATCCGCATCTACCGGGGGCACGACCTGATTAAAGAGAATATTGAACCCGTGAGCCACCGCCAAAGCCTTGCCGGCGGTGAGATGAGGCCTGATCTCCTCTTCAAAAACCGGCGGTTGATCGCTGTCCCCCAAAAGCATCATGATCACACCCGCTTCCGCCGCGGCATCGCGAACCGTCTTTACCTCGAGGCCGTCCTTCTCCGCCTGAATCCAGTTGGCGCTGCCGGGAAGATCGGAGACGACCACATCTAAACCGCTCTCCCGCAGATTTTGGGCGTGCGCATGACCCTGGCTGCCATAACCAAGGATCGCAATCTTAACCCCTTGCAGGTAAGATAGATCCGCATCTTTGTCATAGTAAACTACAGCCATTTAATCGCCCGGTACAAAAGCAACACATCTTGATTTTTCGCTTCTGCTGCCGGGCTTTACACCTCCTGACATTTTTAGGAATTTTTTGAAAGGGCTCCAGCTGGAGAGCCCTTCTACAGTTATTATGCCAAAAAAGAAGGCATTAAAATTTGTAGAAGCTATATTTCGACAGGCTGCCCGGCAATACCTGCCAAAATAAATTTTAGGGGATTAAAATTGCAAAATACCTCCGAAAAAACAAAAAAGAGCCTTTTCCCGTAGAAAAAGCTCAGATTTAAGTGCACCCGGCCGTCTAAAAATCAGCATGAAGAAAACCTGCAGGGTCGATCCCCGCAGCCGTTCTATCTTAAGATCTTTACAGCAGGCTGTGCCGGCTGCGTGTGCCTATTCCCGGCCGGTAACAATGGGAAACCGGGAGAAACCGGCTGCAGCTACCCCTTCTTTTTCTGGAAGGCTCTTTTGCCGGCTGCAGCTAAATTATCTGCTGTCAGGCCAAATTTATCCAGAAGCGCTTGTGGGGAACCGGATTCGCCAAAAACATCTTTTACACCCACCCTTAGAAGCGGCACCGGATAATCTTCGGCCAAAGCCTCGGCTACCGCACCCCCAAGGCCGCCGATAATGCTGTGTTCTTCAGCGGTGACAATCGCCCCCGTTTTACGGGCCGTCTCCGCCAAAAGTTCCCGGTCCAGGGGCTTGATCGTATGCATATTGATAACAGCAGCCTGCAGCCCCTCTTGGTCCAACATCTCGGCGGCTTGCAGGGCAATACCGACCATGATCCCCGTAGCAACAAAAGCGAGATCTTGCCCCTCCCTTAAAATCTGGGCCTTGCCCGGTTCAAAGGGCAGGCCCGGGGGGATGACCTGGGGCACTTTCGACCGGCCCAGACGTAGATAAACAGGCCCCTTGTGTTCAACCGCGGCTTCAACAGCGCAGGCAGTCTGCCGGGCATCAGCGGGCACGATTACAGTCATATTGGGTAGAACGCGCATCAAAGCAATGTCTTCCAAGGTCTGGTGGGATGCACCATCCTCCCCTACAGTCAGGCCGGTATGAGAGGCTGCAATTTTAACGTTTAAATTCGTGTAAGCAACCGAATTTCGCACCTGATCGTAGACCCGCCCGGTGGCAAAAACCCCGAAGGTGCTTACAAAGGGGATGTAACCGCTGGCTGCCAACCCCGCTGCGGTGCCGATCATATCTGCTTCAGAGATCCCCAGGTTAAAAAAACGCAGGGGGAATTTTTCCGCAAACAGCGCCGTGCGTGTCGATGTGGAGAGATCTGCATCTAAAACGACAATTTTATCCAGGCGGTGCCCCAGTTCCCGCAGGGTTTCACCGTAAGCTTCCCTCGTAGCAATCTTTTCCGCCAAAGCAATCCCCTCCCCTTAGTTTTCCAGTTCTGCCAGGGCTCGTGTGTACTCCTCCTCGTTCGGGGCCCGCCCGTGCCAGTTGATCTGGTTTTCCATAAAAGAGACCCCCTTACCCTTGATCGTATGAGCGATGATCATAGTTGGCGCACCTTTATTCATCTGTGCCCGGCGGATCGCCTCCAGCAACGAAGCATAGTCATGCCCGTCCACTTCTAAAGTATGCCAGCCAAACGACTGCCATTTTTCAACAATGGGCGCCAGGGATTTTACATCGCGATGCCAGCCGTCGATCTGCAGGCCATTGTAGTCCAGAAAGGCGATCACGTTGTCCAGCCGGTAGTGAGCGGCGGTCAAGGCAGCCTCCCAGATCTGGCCTTCCTGGATCTCCCCATCGCCCAAAATAACATAGACCCGCCGCCGGGCCTTCTCCAACCGGGCTGCCAGGGCCATACCGTTGGCTGCTGAAAGACCCTGCCCCAATGACCCCGTGGACATCTCCACCCCGGGGGTCTTGCGCATATCGGGGTGTCCTTGCAAAATAGAACCCAGCTTGCGCAGGGTTTTCAGATGATGAGCGGGGAAAAACCCCCGATCGGCCAAAACGGCATAGAGAGCCGGGCAGGCATGTCCTTTGCTCAAAACCAACCTGTCTCTTTGGGGATCCCGGCAATTATGTGGATCGATCTGCATCACTTTGTAATATAAGATCACCAGAATATCCAAAACAGACAGTGCTCCCCCGGGGTGCCCGGAGCCGGCCCGGTAGATCATGGTAATAATCTCGCGGCGCAACTGTCTGGCTTTCAACCTAAGTTCTTCGAGAGTAGCAGCCGAAATTGCGGGCAATTTTCTCCCTCTTTTCCTCGATTATTTTGAAGATCTATATGGTTCAAAACCCTCACCTATAACTTCCCCGACATTGCTGATGATGATAAAAGACCGTGGATCGATCTCTAAAACAAGACCTTTTAAACGGGTCACCTGAGATTGGGTCACCACACAGAGAATGATCCCCTTTTCTTCCCCTGAATAAGCACCCCGCCCTTTTAAAATAGTTACACCGCGTCCCAGATCTTTCAGGATCTGTGCCGTAATTTTATCCGCCTCTTTTTCACTAATGATCAAAGCTGCTTTGGAGAGCGAAAAACCCTCCTGCACAAAGTCGATCACCTTTCCGCTTACAAAAAGGGACAAGAGTGCAAAAAGGCCCACTTCCGCCCCAAAAAAATACCCGGCAGCCACGATGATGGCCAGGTCTGCGCCGATCAAACTATGGCCGCTTTTCCAGCCCCAGAGATGATTCATCAGTTGTGCGATCAGCGCCGTGCCCCCCGTGGAACCACCACAGCGAAAAACGATCCCGAGACCCGCCCCGAGGCCAATCCCGCCAAAAACAGAAGCCAGAAGCAGATCACCGGTCAACAGGGGCACAAAAGCTAAAATTTCCAGCATTAACGGTAGAAGCAGCGTACCTGCCAGGCTGTTGGCTACAAATTTCCATCCCCGGTAGCGCCAGGCCAAGAAAAATAAAGGGATATTGCCGGCAAAAACGGTAAGCCCCACCGGGATCTCGTAGAGATGAAAGAGGATGATGGCCAGCCCGCTGATCCCGCCGGCCGCAATCTTGTTCGGCACTAAAAAAAGTTGGTAGGAGACGGCCATGAGCGCTGTCCCCAAAACGATACCTGCAATTTCCCCGGCATGTTTTTTCCACATTTTATTCTTTTTTAAACTCCCTCGGGTTTTACAGCTCTTAAGATTGGAACGAGGCATCTGTGGCGGGGAGGACCCCGGCAGCATTATACCGCAGGAAAACTTCTAGAAACAGATCGATCTCCCCGTCCATCACCGCCTGGATATCTCCCCTCTCCTCCCCCGTGCGATGATCCTTGACCAGCGCATAAGGATGAAATACGTAGGAGCGGATCTGGCTGCCCCAGGCAATTTCTTTCTGTTCACCCCGCAGCGCCTGCATCTTCTCTTTTTGCAGCCGCTGGGCCCGGTCTGCCAGTCTGGCCAAAAGTATCTGTAAAGCCCTCTCTTTATTACTATGCTGTGAACGTTCATTCTGGCACTGCACGACCAACCCCGTGGGCAGATGCGTGATCCTTACCGCAGAATCGGTCGTATTCACGTGTTGCCCGCCGGCGCCCCGGGCACGAAAAGTGTCGATCTTTAGATCATCGTCGTTAAGTTCCACATCCACGCCCTCTTCCACCTCCGGAAGCACATCTACAGAGGCAAAAGAAGTATGCCGCCGGCCCCCGGTGTCGAAGGGAGAGATGCGCACCAGCCGGTGCACGCCTCTTTCTGCCTGTAGAAAGCCGTAGGCTTTCTCGCCTTGGATTAGAAAGGTAACGCTTTTAATCCCCGCTTCCTCGCCCTGCAATAGATCGAGAACCTCCGTTTTGAATCCTTTTTTTTCCGCCCAGCGGGTATACATCCTGAAGAGCATCTCCGTCCAATCCTGGGCTTCCAAGCCCCCGGCGCCCGGATGCAGAGCCAAGATGGCATTTCTATAATCGTAACGGCCCCTGAAGAGCAGTGCCAGCTCCTCCTTGTCCAGTAGAGAGGTCGCCTCTTGCTGAAAGACCCGCGCTTCTTGCAGAAATTCCCCGGCCCCCTCTTCGCTCTGTAGCTCCTTATAGACCTGAAGCAGAACCTTCCACTCTGCTATCAAACCGGATAACCGGCCATAGGTCTCCAACCGCTCCTTCAACTGCCCCAATTCTTGCATAACCTTGGAGGCCCCGGCGGGATCATCCCAAAATTCAGGCTTCCCGGCTTTTTCTTCTAACTGTTGGGCCTTCTTTTTAATTGCCGCGGGGTCAAAGAGACCTCCCCCATTCCTCGAACCTTCTATGCTGTCTACGCCACTCCGCTTGTTGTTCCGCCAACATCCTGGCAACCTCCTTAAAAATAGAACATACAAACCCCGCATCCCAACCCTAAACCCCTGACATCCCTGACATCTAAAACCGGCCCCCGGCAGCGTTAAATGTTTTTAAGGATTCCGCAGCATCTACAGTACCAACAGTGCTTTGCAAGTAGAATCTTTTAAAGCAACAAAGTTTCTATCCCCGGCGGGAATATTCCTGCCGGAAAAGGCAGCCGCACGGGGACAAAATGTGGATTCAAATGCTGCCAAAGGCTGTCGGAAAGATGTCGGAAAGATATCAGGTAACAATCAGGCGCCGCAACACCTTTTATACTTTTTGCCGCTGCCGCAAGGGCAAGGATCGTTGCGCCCCACCTTATCCCGCCGCCGTGCCCCCCGCGGGGTTGTGGTCGCACGCCCCCGCTGTACGGGGCCGGTGCCACTGTTGCCCCCGCTCCCTGTTTCTTTAAAAGCTCCGCCACCACCCCCGGCCGCAGCTCCTGCTGCCGGTAGGGATACTGCCGGCGCCGGGCGTAACGACGGTGCCCGGTCGATCTTCAGATGGAAAAGAAGACGAATTACGTCTTCCTGGATGGAACGAATCATCTCTTGAAACATCTCATAAGCTTCCATTTTGTACTCCAGCAGAGGATCCTGTTGGCCAAAAGAACGCAGCCAGACTCCCTGGCGCAGATCGTGCATCATATCGATGTGGTCCATCCACTTGCTGTCCACCGTCCGCAACAGCACAACCCGTTCCAGTTCGCGCATAAATTCCGCGCCGGCCTCTTTTTCCCGCTCCGCATAGCTTTCCTGCACGAGTGCAAACAGTTTTTCTTGGATCTCTTCCAGGGCAAAATCCTGCCAATCTTCATCCGGCAGGCTTTTGCCGGGCAGGAAGATCCTCTGCACGTAGTTCCGCAGCCCCTGGAGATCCCCGTCTTCTTCGATGGTTCTATCCCCGAGGTAGAGCGCCAAGGCGTTTTCCAGCACATCGTTCATCATCTGCAGGATGTTGTCGCGCAGGTTCTCTCCTTCCAAAACCTGCCGTCGTTGCCGGTAGATAACTTCCCGCTGCTGGTTAAGAACATCATCGTATTCGAGAATGTGTTTGCGGATCTCGAAGTTGCGCCCCTCCACCTTCTTCTGGGCATTCTCGATCGCCCTTGAGATCATCGGGTGCTCGATGGGGACATCTTCTTCCAAACCAAGCCTCTCCATGATGCCGCTCACATTGTCCGAGCCGAAAAGCCGCATCAGATCATCTTCGAGAGAGATAAAAAACCGGGAGGACCCGGGATCGCCCTGGCGGCCGGCCCGCCCGCGCAGCTGATTGTCGATGCGCCGTGCCTCGTGCCTCTCCGTGCCGATAATATGCAGCCCGCCGGCCTCCACCACTTCGCGATATTCCGCATCGGCCGTCTCTTTGAACCGGGCAAGAAGTTCCTGATAAACTTGGCGTGCCTCCGCCACCTCTTCATCACAGGGCCCCAGTTCCACGGCACCGGCGACCACCTCCGGGGGATAACCCCGCCGGCGCATCTCCTGCCGGGCCAGTGCAGCCGGGTTGCCGCCCAAAACGATATCGGTCCCGCGCCCCGCCATGTTGGTGGCGATGGTCGCCGCCCCGACCCGACCCGCCTGGGCGATGATATCCGCTTCCTTATCATGATGCTTGGCGTTTAAAACATGGTGCGTGATGCCTTTTTTGGAAAGCAGGCGGCTCAACTCTTCCGATTTTTCAATGGAGATCGTACCCACCAAAACCGGCTGTTTGCGGGCGTGGCAGGCCTCAATCTCCTCCAGCACCGCTTGAAATTTAGCCCTCTCCGTGCGGTAGATCACATCCGGAAGATCCTTGCGAACCATCGGTACGTTCGTAGGCACAATCACGACATCCATTCCATATATTTTGCGGAATTCTTCTTCTTCCGTCACGGCGGTGCCCGTCATGCCGGACAATTTTTCGTACATGCGAAAATAATTTTGAAAAGTGATCGAAGCCAGCGTCTTGCTTTCGCGGGCCACTTTCACTTTTTCTTTAGCTTCGATAGCCTGGTGCAGACCTTCGCTGTAGCGCCGGCCGAACATCAGCCGCCCCGTAAATTCGTCGACGATGATCACTTCACCGTCTTTCACAACATAATCGCGATCCCTCTTCATCAAAACATGCGCCTTTAAAGCCTGCCGGATGTGGCTTTCAATATCGTCCCTTTCATCCGCCTCCTCGAGGTTGGAGATCCCTAAAATCTTTTCCACCCTCGCAAAACCTTTCTCCGTAAGCTCCACGTTTTGTGCCTTCTCGTCCACCTCATAATCGCTGTCTCTCTGCAGGCGGGATACAAAAGAAGCATACCTTGCATATTGATCAGTGGATTCTTCACCTGCTCCGGAGATAATCAGCGGCGTGCGGGCCTCATCGATGAGAATGCTGTCTACCTCGTCGACGATGGCATAATGAAGCGGGCGCTGGACCAGATTATCCTTGTAGATCACCATATTGTCGCGCAGATAATCAAAACCAAACTCGTTGTTCGTCCCGTAGGTAATATCCGCGGCGTAAGCTTCTTTGCGTTCCTCCGGCTTCATCCCGTGCATGATCGTCCCCACGGATAAACCCAAAAATTCATAGACCGGCCCCATCCATTCCCGGTCCCGCCCGGCCAGGTAATCGTTTACGGTGACGATATGCACGCCCTTCCCCGTGAGGGCGTTCAAGTAAGCGGGCATCGTCGCCACGAGGGTTTTCCCTTCTCCGGTTTTCATCTCGGCGATGCGGCCCTGGTGCAGAACCACGCCGCCTAAAACCTGAACATCGAAGGGGCGCATCCCCAGCGTGCGCCAGGCTGCCTCACGAGCCAGAGCAAAAACCTCCGGCAGGAGATCATCCAAGGATTCCCCCCGGGCAATACGCTCCTTAAAGCGGGCTGTATACTCCGGAAACTGGTCATCAGCAAGCGCCTCCATGTTTTTCGCCTCGGAATTGACCGCCTCTACATGGCGCCGGAGTTTTTTTACCTCCCGCAGATGAGGATCCCCAAATATTCTTGTAAGAAAACTCATTAAAATTCCTCCCCGGGGTATTTAAGCCGATTGCATCTACATATCTTCAAGCCTGAAGCATGTGTTACCGGATTCAGGCAGCTCATTGCAGAATTTCATCGTAAAATCATTTTACTAAAAATAGAAGGAAAATACAAGCGCCGCCCCAGCGGCCTCAATCGCTGAAAATCCATCCACTCCCCGTTAAAATACTGCTTAGAGATTGCCTAGGTAGCCCGGAATATGCGTCATGTCCGGCAGCACCACCCGTGCTCCCTCCCGCCGGAAAAGATTGCCGGCGGCAGCCCCCAGGGGCCCGGTTAAGACACCGATGAAAGAAGCCCCCATCCCCCTGGCCGACAGCAGATCGGCCAGAGAATCACCAACAGCCCAGCATTTTCCGGGCGGCGGCTGCGGTGGCGTGGAAAAGACCAGCTCCTCATCGTTATAGAGGGTTCCCCAGTAAGCCTTTAGAAAGGAGTAAGGGTGCGGTTTGCCCAAGGAAATCCCCGCCCGGATCTTCTGCAGGGATTCTTCCGCTTTTTGCACCTGATCGCGCGTCACGATCGACGCCCGTTCAAAATAATTTCGGATGCCCATCGCCTCCAGGTGCGGGGAGAGCTCCGGCCAAGAGCGCCCGGTGGCGATGCCCAATATCCAGCCTTGTTCCTTCAAGCGGCGCAAAGTTTGCCCGATCTCCTCGCTGGGAAGCAGATGGGCCGCAAGATGGAGAAGGCCCTCTTTGCCGGAGACAGAGGGTTCCCGGCCATAGTTTTCCCTGAATTTTTCCTCTCCCAGATACCATTCCTGAAAAACATCCCGCACACCCGACCATAGCGGAGAAGCGGCAACCAATGCCCTGCCCCCCGCTCTTCCTTGTTCACCGGTCAGTCCCGTGAAAAAATATGCCAATAGCTCCTCTCCCCGGATGCTGCCGGTCCGTTCCCGCAAAACAGCATCAAATTGCAAGGCCCCGCGCGAAGCGTAGATCGGTTTTAAAAG
This sequence comes from Bacillota bacterium, assembly GCA_012798895.1. GTDB lineage: Bacteria > Bacillota > Dethiobacteria > DTU022 > UBA8154 > JAAZMI01. The sequence continues at coordinate 5,315 of JAAZMI010000166.1, read as the reverse complement.
GCGGGAGAGCCTCTGCAGATTGCCGGGGAAGGTCCCGCCGCCCGCCAACAGAGCCGCTTCACGCGCTGTAGCATCCCCGGGCGGCCTGCTCCTCTCCAGATCCCGCAAGAGAGACATCAACTGGTAGATAAAAACTAAAAATGCCAGATCCAGATTGGAATTTATGGCCCGCCGCTTGAAAAAAGCAGTCACCCGCCCCTCCTGCAGGATGATGCGGCGGATAGAGGCGATCTCTTCAGCACTGACCCCGGTTTTAAATTCCGGCAGATCCGGGGAAGGCTCCAATCCCAGATAGCGCTCGCTGAAAAGCAGTTCCCATACGGTTAGGGCTGCGGCATCCCAGTAACAATCCTCCTTAATGATAACACCGTCCATATCGAAGATAATCTTTCCCCCAGCCGCTTCTCTACTCACAATTATTGCCCCCGTTTATAAGATATTGATCTGAATGGGCCCGGCAACCCCGGCCGTCATCCCTTTGCGCCACTCCCTCTGCTGCAAGGCCCGGCCCAGGGCACCACCCAGAGAGCGAAATATCGCCTCCCAGATATGGTGGCCGTTTTTCCCCTTTAAAAGATCGAGATGCAGCGTACAGCGCGCCCCCTGCACAAAACCCTCCAAAAAAGCTACCAGATCCTCCGAGTTTGTATTCTCCGTCTGCAATGGAATAGCGAGGCCGGGATGAGAAAGATCGAAGTAAGCCCTGTTTTCAAAGCTGATCACCGCCCGGGCCAAAGCTTCGTCGATCGTTGCCAGGGCAAATCCGTGGCCAACCAGGCCCTCATCCAGCTTTCGTTCCACATGCTCTTTCATCGCTGTACCCAGCGTAAGTCCGACGTCTTCGCAGATCACATGAGTGAGGTAGAAGTCGTCGAGCTCCACTTCTACTTCGAGGTTAAATTCTCCTCGCCAGATCATCTGTTCCAACATGTGGTTAAAAAAAGGCATCGTGGTCTTAAGCCCCTGCTTGGGGGCGGCATGGCGAGGCCCAAAATCGAGCTTTACTACGATCTGGGATTCGGCTGTCTTGCGTTCGCAGGTTATCTGCATGTGTGGATCACCTCCTTTCTTTTACGGCGAGGGCGTGTGCCTGGAAGCCTTCCAGTTCTGCAAGGTGGGCGGCGGCCTCTTTGGCCTTTTGAAACCCGCCCGGCGTGGCATAGCCGATGGAGGTGCGCTTTAGGAAATCGTGTACGGAGACGCCGGAACAGGTCTTTGCAAAAGAGCCCGTGGGCAAGACGGCGTTGGGCCCCAATACGAAGTTGGACAGGGTCATCGGCGTCCACGGGCCGAGCATGATCTCGCCGGCATTTTTAATTTGGGGCAGCAGGGCCCAGGGGTCCGCCGTCAATACTTCGAGATGCTCCGGGGCGTATTCATTGACAAAGCGCAGCGATTCTTCTATACTGCCGGTTAAGACCACACCACCATAGTTGTTCAACACTGTTTGCACATATTCACGCCTCTTGGCCGGCAACTGGGGCAGATATTCTTCTACCAGTGCGATCACTTCTTCGACCAGGGGTCTGGCGTGGGTTACCAGCAGGGAGGCGGAATCGGGGCCGTGTTCTGCTTCGATCATCAGATCCAGCGCCACGTGGTGCGCCTCTGCCTTTTCATCCGCCAGGATGATCGCCTCGCTGGGGCCGGCCGGCAAGCCTACATCCAACACCCCGTAGAGCAACCTTTTGGCCGCATTGACATAAGCGTTGCCCGGACCGATCACTTTCCGGCAGCGGGGGATGGTCTCCGTGCCATAAGCCACGGCGGCGATGGCCTGCATCCCCCCCACCCGGTAGATCTCTTCGATGCCGGCCAGGTGAGCGGCAGCCAAGGTGGCTTCTTCGATGTGCCCGCCTTCCCCGGGCGGGGTACAGACGATAATGCGGGGCACCCCCGCCAGTTTGGCCGGTATCCCCAGCATGAGCATGATGGAGGGAAAACTGCCCTTCCCCCGGGGCACGTAGAGGCAAACATCCGTAATGGGGGTTACTTTTTCTCCGGCCATAAGCCCGTCGTCAATTTCTTGCAGCCACATCCCTTTGGGAAGCTGCTGCCGGTGAAACTTTTCGATATTGGCAGCGGCATAAGCCAGGGTATCCTGTGCCCGGGGCTCCAACTGCCGGTAGGCATTTTGAATCTCTGATGCGGGCACCCTCAGATCCTCTGCCGCCAGCGAAACACCGTCAAATTCGCGGGTATAGGCAAGAACCGCCCGGTCGCCTTCCTGCCGGACGCGCGCCATGACCTTCCCGGCCAAGGCAGAATGTTCCATAATATCGGCCTCGGCGCGGCGCAACAGTTTCCTATATTCTTCCGCCGAAAGTTGCAAGAGATCATATTGCTTCAAGATCGCTCAACTCCTCGAAATTATTAGCAGTTCATGGCCTGTAGTGGTCATGTGTAGGCCCGATCTCATCTACCAGGGCCCACAGGCCCCCTAAAACCAGGGAATGTGCCCCGCAGATGATCGGGATCTCCGCCTCCACAAAGGCCCTCGTCATCTCCCGAATTTTGGGGTGTTCAATCTCCTGCCAGCGGCCCAGATCCGAAAAAAAGCGATCTTCCGCCGGGGGCCTGTATCCCAAAAGGTGGTTCATCAACACGCGCGTATCCAGAAAAGCGCACTGGGCCACCTTCTCCAGATAACGCACAAACCTGCGGGGACCCACTTCCTCCAGAAAAAATCCCATCACGGAGACGACCGCACCCTCTTCTTCCCTTCCCAGGGCTTTCATTCCCCGTTCTTCCGAAAAAACACGCAGGCGAAGTTTTAAATTTTGGTTGATGTGCGCGATCACCGGTGCACCCACCCGCCCCAGAAGAATCGCCTCTTCATAATCCCCGCCCAAGACAGCTTTAGCCCTCTCCAAACGGGAGAGATCCAGATCCAGGCCGTTGAGCAGGCGACGGGTGCGCGGTCCGGCGAGGGGGCTTCCAGCCAAAATTAGCAGATCGGCCGGGGTATCCAGATCGAAAAGCAGACCGGTGGTATTGCGGAAAAGTCTCTGTTCCACGCCGGCGCCGTCCCGCAGCGACATGCCCAGAACGTTATCCGCAGCCGGCAGCTCGATATCGTTAATGAGATTACCCGGTGTAAAAGCCACCACGTCCGCCGACATAACGTTATTGGCGTAGACCACCTCCTGCGAAGCAAGCAGAAGGGTGCAGATCTCCTCCAGTTCTGCGGGCGTAACGAGGGGAATACCGGCCCCGCCCATATAAAAAATATTATCCAGGTTTTCCCTGTTGATCAATCCGGCTAGTTTTTTGCCAACGTGGAAATCTTTCTCCGCCAGCTCGTTCTGTTCAACTTCTACCCCCAAGGATGCCGCTTCCGCCGCCAAGCCGGGATAATTGGTCAGAAGATGCAGAGAACCGATCTTCTCGATCTGCTTCATCTTCTCCAGATTATCCAGAAGCACAGCCTGGCGCACCTCTGCCATCACACGTTCGATCTCGCTGGCCGGGCTTCCGCCCTCACAGATCACTACGCTAACCTTTCCCTTCACTTTAAGATCCCCTCCACCGGGTAGTAACCTGCCGCCGGCATTGTTTGCAGGCTGACCGCAGAAAAAACCGGCTTGCGCCGGTATGTATCTTTAAATATTTCTGCTATTCAAGCCTATTTGGTTAAATCAGGACCTGTCTTGAGAAAAGCAGTTATCATCGACTATGCCGGCTCGATCAATCCATAATTTCCATCCTTGCGCTTGTACAATACATTGATCTCTTCCGTATCCGCATTGGTAAATACAAAAAAATCGTGACCCAGCAGGTTGAGCTGCAAAATAGCTTCCTCAATGGGCATCGGCTTCATTATAAAGCGTTTTGTTCTCACCACACGGGGTTCAGTCTCCTCTTCCTTCCCCAAATCGGCGAGTTTTTCGCTAAGCCCTTTCTTCCCTTTCTGCCGCAACTTGCGGTTGATCTTCGTCTTATATTTATGCATCTGGCGTTCCAGCTTGTCGACAACCAGATCTATAGAAGCATACATATCGTTCGTAGATTCTTCTCCCCTTAGAATTAGGCCGTTGATGACGATGGTCACCTCGACGATATGATCTTCCCGCACCACGCTTAGGGTCGTCTGTGCATCGATCTGCGTATCAAAATATTTTTCCAGCTTGCGCAGCCTTTTATCCACGTACTCCTGTAACGCCGGCGTAATTTCTATGTTTTTACCGCGCACGTTGATCTGCATTTTAACTCTCCCCTTTCCCGCTCCCACTAACATCTTGGCAGCAATTTAACACTAATTAACAACCTAGTATTCCCTATCCAGGGGAAAAATCCTTCCTGCATGATAAAAAATGGGGGCGAAGTGCCCCCATTTAATTTGCGGAAGTTAAGTTTATCAATTTGTTCGTTTGTATTAACCGCCGTCCCGCACCCCACAGATTAAAGCTTTACAACGTTGGCTGCCTGTGGCCCTCTGTCTCCTTCTACGATCTCAAATTCGACCTGTTCACCTTCGGTGAGAGATTTAAAGCCCTCTTCCTGAATAGCTGAATAGTGAACAAACACATCGTCTCCATCTTCTCTTTCGATAAAACCGTAACCTTTTTCCTTATTGAACCACTTCACTCGACCCAACATAGAGAAACATACCCCCTAAATATTTAAATCCGTGAGGTTGGGACTCACAGGAATTACTTTATCATAAGAAAATCGGCATGTCAACGAAAATATGGGGCAAAATGTGGGTCTAAAACATATATTTTAAGTTTTTGGCGGCCAAAACGCCAGGCCTCGTCATGCTTGCCAAAGAGCAGGTCTAAACTTTCACCTTTAATGGCCGCCCCCGTATCTTCGGCACGGGCGAAACCGAGGCCCTCCATATAGAGCAGGGATTTCAGGGGAATGAGGGCCGGATCTACAGCCACGAGGTGTGGGTGCTCCAGGCTCCCTTCGCCGGGAACTGCCGGCACGCCTGTAGCCGTTAAGCCGTCATTATAGAAGCCCGTGCACTGAGAAGCCCCCCGCTCATCGATGGGGCACCCGGATTCCGGTGTCCCCGGGCAGTAGGCAGTAGCCGATACTTCGAAAGAAGCTGTATATCTATAAACTTGCTCGCCCAGAACAAGGATGTTATCTTCAGCTAGAACAGGTTCTCCGCCCGGCGGCGGCTCTTCAATCAGACCCAGATCTTCAGCCGGTGAGGCTTCCTTTACCGGGACAACCGAAGCCGGCTCTTTAACCGCGGGCGGCTCGCCTTCCAAAACCGGGTTGAGAGCATCGTCAACAACTTCCCCGGCCCGGTTTTCCAGCCCGGCGGCGGATCTCATCCCCGGCTCATCCCTCTCTACATCTGT
>JAAZMI010000024.1 GCA_012798895.1 Bacillota bacterium | reverse complement strand
GGCCGTCCCTGCTGGTAGCGAGGCCAAGGCGTGACACCCCGTCTTCGCCCACAGCCCGGTAGAAGATGTACACGAGGCCGTTCAGACGCACCGCCCCGCAGTTGAGAACATACTTATTTTCCCAGTAGTGATCCTTAACGGGAGTCAGCAAGGGGTTGAAGGGCGATCTCTTAAGCTGCCCTGCGGGAGGAAGTTCTTTTTCTAATTTTTGATGGAGAATTACCTCTTCATCCACTTTGGGTGCCTCCAGATAAAACAAATCCAGATCCTCGGATTCGCGTCCCTGCCCCATCATCTCTACAATTTTTTCATACAGTTCTTCACGGCTGCCGCCGATTTTTTCATAACAACGCAAAAAGAGCTCGCCGTTAAACCAGCGTCGTTCGATCAAAAGCGATAGCGGCGAGGGGATCTTGCCCCGCCCCCCTTTAAAACTGTAACTGGCCCAGCTCCAGAGGGAGGCCGTTACAAAACTGCCATCGGGGAGGGTCAACCCCAGGTGGTAGGCCTCCACCAGCTTGCTGAGACGTCGCCCTGCAGCCCGCACATCCCTCACATCGGAGTTTTGGAAGTGATCGGTGATGCTCCGCAGGCGCTCCTGGAAAAGGCGCTGCTGCCTGTCTTCAAAGATACTGTGCGCCGAAAAGGTGCGCATCCCCCAGTGTCCCTCAATGCTGTTTAGCACCAAAGACGCAAATTCTTTGCGTTGGTAGTGGGCGTAAGATTCCCAGATCTGACCGAACTGTTCGGCGTCGATGATGCTTTTGAGAATGGTGGTGAAAAAACGTATCTTAGGGAATTCGCCGCCGCTGCCCGGCCGGAGATTGCTCACTACGACCCGGCTGGTAAGATGGTTGAGGATGGGAGCCTCTTTCACGCTGGAAAGGGCCGGAAAATCACGGTAGTGCACGACCAGCGGTTTGATGGGAGAAGTTTCAAAGTGTTCCATCCGGAGATTTTCCCGCAACCAATTGTTTACCTGCGTAGTATACTTGATCTCTTCCGACCAGAAAGCCAAAGCCAAGACATCGAGGGCGTTGTGTTCGTACAACAGTTTATCCAGATCCTGATAATCCCAGAGCGTCATCAGGCTCAAAGGAGGAAATTCTTTTAACAGCATCTCCGCGGCCTCCGTCTTCAAAGAAAAACTGCTGGCCGAAGGCACGAGATCGAAGATAGCTTCTACCAAGGTATGCATCCCACCCGGCGTATGTGTATCACCGGGCAGCAACAGTTCATTAAAGTCCTCTTCCACTTGCTGTATAAGTTCGCGTATGCCGTTTCCAATGCTAAGAGAACCATCCTCCGGCGATAATCCAAGGGTTTCGCGGATAAATTGCTCAAAACTCTGTTTTCTTTCATTCAGTAGTTGTTCATAGACAGCAGATACATCCACGGTGGCCCCCGAGGGAGAAGTGATCGTCAGGGGCAAAACAACCGGCACCCCCGGTATATATTCAAAATAGGCGATCTCCGGTAGGAAAGGTTGTAGCTCCTCCTTACGGTGCCGCCATTTCTGCAGAAAATGCTGTCTTCTGGCGATAAAAGCCTCCAACTGAAAATCAGTACGGTTCAGAGCATAGAAGGAACAGAGCACTCCTCGCTGCAAACCCGGCTGCAGGCATTTTTCACGGATGGCGACTTCATTCAGGAAACCCGCCAAACGGCCCACGAAAAGGGGGGCCAGACTACGGGCCAGGTCGCCCTTCTCCAATTCGGGTAGAAAATGAAAGGCGATCAGCGCATCGTAGACGATCTGCGACCACAGAACGGGGGGAAAATTGAAGCTGTCTTCCGGTTGGGCGGCTATCTCTCGCAGTTGGGAATTGATCTCTTCCGGAAAAAGGCGCGACCAGACTGCTTCATCAAAACGGGAAAAACCCCGGCGAAAATTTTCAATATAGCCCCGCAGATCGTAGAGCGCATTTTGCAGGTAGAAGTTTTCCTTGGCCCCAAAAGAAAGGGGCGTGCGCAAAGCGGCAGCTTTTTCCCGCCAGGAGTGAGCAGCCGGTTTTTTACCGATAGCCTCAAATAGCACCTGCACCGTCTGGGCAAAGATCAGATCCAAACTCGCCGGCAGAGCGATGGGCGGTTTCTGGCCCATGAAAACCTCGGCCACCTCTGCGCCCTGCTCCAGAGCAAGCACAAGCAGATATATATCGATGCCATATTCCAAAGCTTCCGGCGTCCATTCGGCAGCAGAGAGGCAGGCAGCCAATAATTCCTGGCTGATCGCCAGCCCCGTGCCCGGGCAAGCACGAAGTTCCAGATTATAGAGCGCCCCCAGCAGAGGAAAAACGAAGAGTTCGGCGATGCTGTTTTCCAGGATGGAAACCTTGAAGCGGGGCAGCGCAAGCTGGGCATGTCTTTCCCGGACAGGCTGGTAGAGAAGCTTGATCCAGTCCGGGCTCAGCCCGATAGCCCGTTCACCCGGTTTAGAAGCAAACAAAGCCGGTTCCAGAAGAACCAGATCGGCTCCCAGGCTGTGGGATAATTCCATCATCCCGCGTATCGTCCAGCCCTTTTTCCAAAGCCGGGGATCGTCAAAAACGATCGGAAGCATCTGATCGGGAAAAAAAGAAGGCTTTGTTTCTTTCCGCACAAAATCTGTTTCCGAATAGGTAACGCTACAAAATGCCACTACGGTTTTTAATCTGGGGAAATAGGTCTTCAGACCCGCCTGAACTGTTTTGAGCACGTGCTTTGTCCCCGGGCCTGTTAAAAAAGGAATGCCAATGACCAGATCCGCTTTACCCATTTTTTTTGCTTCAGCCAGAGCCGCCGCCAGATTTTCTCTATAGGTTTTTTCCAGTTTTTGCATGGCTTCCTCCTAACTCGTAATTTTTTTAGGTATCCTAATATTTTATTCTCTTTTGCTCGTGATTACCCCTTCGTTAAAGAAAAAATTTTAGAAAAAGGGGCAATGTTCCCCAACCTTGCCTTGAATGCTTTTGAAAAATATGTTATAATTTAGTGTGATAAACAGAACATATAAAACATACGAGCTATAACAAACTATAACACAAAGCTTAATGCAACATGACTACAACGTGGTTTCGGAGCTCACTTCAGAGTTTATCATAAACTCGTAAGAGGCAGGAGCCCCCGGCAAGGAAAGTTCTTGAATTACAACCGTAGCAAAAAGTGCCAGAAAATCACCGGGATTATGCCCGGCCTCAATGTTCGTTGCCTTACTTTTATAGGCAACCGGTTCTGCTTTAAACCAACACATTTTAAAAAGTACCGTCCCAAACAGAAAAATCACCTGTTTCATACTCGTTCTTTCCATTTCAGACCTATCCCCAATCTCCCTTCATCCACCGCATACTTTACATCTGGAAAGTGGTAACAGCTCGTCCCGCGCAACTGTCATTAGATGCGTCTAATCAAAAGTGGAATAGTATTTTTTTTATTCTTCAGGGTAGGGGAAATGATCCCGGGAAGGTTTTTTTTATTTATATTCACAAATTAGTTGTAGGAAAAATGATACGATATCTAACGTCAGAGAAACACAATTCACAATTAATCGACTGCTATTATTATAGAGAGGGGCAGATTCTATTGAACAGATTATACAATGCTTCCGGTAAAACAAAGAGAAGAATGCGGGTTGCCTACGTGGGCAGCTCGCTGCCGCGCCGCTGTGGCATCGCCACGTTTACCGCAAATTTAAGCAGAGCACTGGAAACATATTGGGGCAAAGGTGCCGGCCTTTATATTGCCATGAACGATACTAAGGAAGGTTATGAATATGGGCCGCAAGTAATAGGTCAGATCTACCGGGAAGAACCGGAAGATTATCGCCGGGCGGCTGCACTGGTTAACACAGCGGCAATAGATCTCGTCTCCCTGCAACATGAATTTGGGCTTTTTGGCGGGACTGCCGGGGATTACATTACAGATTTTTTAAGCAGGGTCAAGAAGCCGGTCGTGACTACGCTACATACAGTTTTACCCCAGCCTGACCCCGATCTAAGAAAAGCCTTGGTCGAGATCGCTGCTTTCTCGCAGTATCTGGTGGTCATGAATAAATTGGCCATCGAGATCTTGGCTACTGCCTACAATATCGATCCGAAAAAAATCTGCTTGATCCCTCATGGCGTACCCGATACACCTTATCTCGATCCCCTCTATTACAAACACCAGTTGGGGTTTGCCGGGAAGGATGTCATCCTCACCTTTGGCTTCCTCAGCCCGAATAAGGGGATTGAAACGATGTTGCGGTCCCTGCCCGTGGTGGTGGAAAAACACCCGCAGGCGTTGTACGTCGTGCTGGGGATAACCCACCCTGTCGTTAAAAAACAGCATGGCGAGGCCTACCGGGAATCACTGAAAAAAATAGTCGCAGAGCTAAACCTAAAAGATCATGTCCTCTTTCAGGATGAATTCGTAGACGATGATACCCTGGATCGCTATCTGGGGGCCGCGGATATCGTCGCCTGCCCCTACCATTCCGGTGAACAGATCACCAGCGGGGTGCTTAGCCTGGCCCTGGGTAAGGGCAAAGTGGTCGTCTCCACTCCCTATCTCCATGCACAGGAGGTGCTGGCTGAAGGCCGGGGCAAGCTGGTTGATTTTAAGGATCACGCCGGTTTCAGCACCGCCTTGGACGAGCTGCTGGGCGATAAAACGAAACGGCAACAGATAACCGGAAGGGCCTTGGCCCTGGGACGGGAGATGACCTGGCCCCTGGTTGCCCGGAAGTACACAGACCTTTTTGAAAAAGCGGTGGAGGATGCGCCGCGGACAACCGTGCCCGCCAGAGGGAGCCTACTACCCGCCTTGCCGGGGGTTAACCTGAAATTCCTGGAGAGGATGACCGATTATACGGGCATAGCCCATCATTCTTTCTATGGGATCGCCAAGCGCATACACGGTTATACAACCGATGATGCCGCCCGTGCCCTGGTCGCCTGTACATATTACCACAACCTCTTCTACTCTGATAAGGTTCTTCCCCTCGTGGATAGGTACCTCGCTTTTATCTTCTATGCGCGGCAAGAAGATGGTTGGTTCGCCAATTTCATGAATTACGAGCGGGCCTTTACAGATAAAAAGAACAGTGCAGATACCCTGGGCCGCTGCCTCTGGGGGCTGGGCTCTGTAACACGTCTCTGCCAAAGCAATGAGCAGGAGTTGCTGGCCAAGAAGGTCTTTGAGGAATCTTTACCCCTCGTCGGCGGGCTTACCTACACCCGTTCTCTTTCTTATGCTGCCCTGGGCCTTAGCGCCTACCTGCACAGCTATCCGGAATCGAGGCAGGCCCGGGAGGTGCTGGCCGCGGTTGCCGATAAACTTTGCAATTTATTTCAGGAACATAGTTCTCCGGAGTGGACCTGGTTTGAACCTTTTCTAACCTACGATAACGCGCGGCTGCCTCAAGCGCTGCTGCTGGCCCACTTCCATCTCTCCCGGGAAGAGTATCTGGAGACCGCTTTAAAGTCCTTGGATTTTTTAACGGCTACTCTCTACCACGAAGGTTATTTTGATCTGATTGGTAATCAAGGCTGGTTTTTCAAAGGCGGAAAAAGGGCTTCTTTCAGCCAGCAGCCCTTGGATGCCGCTGCCCTGGTGGAAACATACCTGCTTGCTTCTATCCTTGGCAGTGATGATAAATATTTTGATCTCTCTTTGGCCGCTTTCCAGTGGTTTTTGGGGCGTAACCGGCTGGGAGAAAACCTCTACTTTCCGGAACACGGTGCCTGTGCCGATGGACTGGACAACCAAGGCCCAAGCAAAAACAGGGGAGCAGAATCAACGATAACTTTTTTGACCGCGCTGATGAGTTTGTACTACTGGGAATTTTGGGGCACCTCCCCCTGTCTGTAGCCGGAAAAACTGTAGAACGCGTTTTTCAACTGTCATCGAAAGGGGTATTGTAATATGCCACAAGACAAAGACAAAACTTCATTGGAACAAGCCTCCCCGCCTTGGGGGCACTGGGAGGTGCTTCTGGCAGAAAAAGAGTATAAAGTGAAAAGGATTACTGTCCTTCCCGGGCAGATGCTCAGCTACCAAAAACACGCCCATCGCGATGAGCATTGGTTTGCAGTAAAAGGACAGGGCGTAATCACCCTGGAGGGGCGGAAGATCTTTTTAAATCCGGGTGAAGCTGTAGATATCCCAGCCGGCAGTGCTCACCGTGCTGCCAATCAAGATCGGGAACCTTTTGTTTTTATAGAAATCCAACGCGGCAGCTATCTGGGCGAAGACGATATTGTTCGTCTTGAAGATAGTTATGGCCGGGCTTGATAATAATAATATTTAAGGGGATGATGGATATGAAGAAGTACGCTCTTGTCATGGCCGGTGGAAAAGGAGAACGTTTTTGGCCCTGGAGCAGGAGCAGCGAACCCAAACAATTCCTGACCTTGACTGGGAGACGTTCTTTAATTCAACAAACCTGGGATCGCTTGCAAAAATTTTTTTCTCCGGAAAATATTTTTGTAGCTACGGGGCAATCTTTTGTTTCCCTGGTCCACAAACACCTGCCCCGCCTACCCGAGAATAATATTCTCGTGGAACCCGTGGGAAGAAACACGGCCCCCTGTATTGGACTGGCCGCTTTACGCCTGCAAAAGATAGACCCGCAGGCAATCATGCTCGTTCTTCCCGCCGATCATCTGGTCACCAACAAAAAGGTCTTCCAGCAATGCCTGGAACAATGCCTAAGACTGGCCGAACGAGGTGAATCGCTGATCACCATCGGGATCAAACCCACCCGCCCGGAAACAGGCTATGGCTACATCGAAAAAAGGGAGATGCCCTTAAACGAAAAAAACGGGGTCTACCACATCAAACAATTCGTAGAGAAACCCGATCTGGAAAAAGCGCAGGAATATCTGGCGAAAGGGAATTTCTATTGGAATAGCGGAATTTTTGCCTGGAGAACAGAGTTGATCCTCGCTAAAATTCAAAAATATCTACCCGATCTCTATCATGGCTTAAAGGAGATCGAGCCATTTATGGGAACCCCGCTCGAAAAAGAAGCCCTCGAAAAATTATTTCCCGGCCTGCCCAGCGTATCCATCGATTACGGCATCATGGAAAAGGAGAAAAACATTCTGATGGTGCAGGGGGATTTCGGCTGGGATGATCTGGGCAGTTGGACTTCTTTGGCCAAACAATTCCGCGAAGAAGGAAGGGATAACGTCAGTAAAGGACAACACCTCGGCATCGCCACAAAAGATTGCCTTGTCTATGCAGAGGACACTTTGGTTGCCACCCTGGGCGTTTCAGATCTGGTTATCGTCCAATCCAACGGGGTGGTCCTGGTCTGTTCGATGGAGCGTGCCCAGCAAGTCAAGGATCTGGTTGGAGAATTAAAAACAAAAGGCCTGGAGCAGTATCTCTAGTAGACAAGAAGAAGGAGGAAAACAAGCTTGGAATGCTGGCTAAGATATCGTCAATGGCTGGAATTTCCTGATCTGGACGAAGAGATGAGACAGGAGCTCCTTAAAATATCCGGTGATGAAGAAGAGATTAATTCGTGCTTTCTGCCTGCGCTTAAATTTGGCACAGGAGGCATACGCGGCCCGATGGGTGCCGGCCCTTCCCGGCTTAATATCTATGTTATACGCAAGGTTACAGAGGGGGTGGCCCGTTTAATCCAGAAACAAGGCAAAGAAAAAGGTGCGCCGCCCCCGAGCGTGGTTATCGCCTACGATACGAGGCATAATTCGGAGCGCTTTGCCCGGGAGGCCGCTTCGGTATTTATCTGCTGGCAGATCAAAGTCCACCTGTTTTCAAAACCGGCCCCCACCCCGCTGCTCTCCTTTGCCGTCAGAGAGCTGGAGGCCAGCGCCGGAATAGTGATTACCGCCAGCCATAACCCGGCCTGTGATAACGGATACAAAGTCTACTGGTCCGATGGGGGGCAGATTACAGACGGACTGGCTGCAGCCATCACGAAAGAGATTGCCACCGTGGAAAATGAACTGCTCGTCAACTGCGGCTGTTTGGACGAAGCCGAGGAGCAGAGACAACTGGTAATGGTGGGGGAAGAGATCTTTTCCCGTTATCTGGAGCAGATGCAATCTCTTAAACTCTTTGACGACCAGGAGGCACTGGAAGGGCTGAAGGTAATCTATACCCCTCTTCATGGAACAGGCATAGATACCATTCCCCGTGTCTTGCAGGCTGCGGGTCTGACAAACCTGGCCCTCGTCCCCGCACAGAGCACAGTCGAGCCCTCTACCTGGACGATTGAGTGCCCCAACCCGGAGGATTGGTCTGTTTTTGACCTGGCCGTTGAAAAAGGAGAAAATAAAGGAGCCGATCTCCTGTTGGCCACCGATCTGGATGCCGACCGGCTTGGCGTAGCCGCAAGGGACAGTCGATCTCAATTTACCGCCTTGACCGGCAACCAATTGGGGGGGCTGCTCTTGGAATACATACTTTCTCGCAAAGAGGAAACAGGAAACTTGCCGGCTAACGGCATCGTGATCAAGACAGTCGTTACCTCCGAGATAGGGCGGGCCATCGCCTCCGCCTACGGGCTGGAAACCATAGAGACACTGACCGGTTTTAAATATATCGGTGAAAAAATTAAGGAACTGGCCGATACCGGCAAAAAAACCTTTCTTTTCGGTTACGAAGAAAGCTGTGGCTATCTGCTTGGAGATTTTGTCCGGGACAAAGATGCGCTTCAAGCCGGGCAGGTAACCGCCGAAATGGCTGCTTTCTATAAAAAGGAAGGTATGACCCTGCTGACAGCCCTCGAGCACCTCTTTCAAAAATATGGCTATTTTGCTGAAGAGCTGGTCAACATCGATCTGGCCGCAGGCGAGATGGAGCGGGTGAATACAATTATGGATTTTTTCCGGCAATCAGCTTGGGAGAAAATCGGCAGACGACGCATCGTCCGCCGGGCGGATTATCTCACCCAAGAAGATACGGATCTCTCTTCAAAAAAAGTAACCCCCACTAATCTGCCGGCAGCAAATTCCTTAAAATATTTTCTGGAGGGCGAAAGCTGGTTCTGCATCCGTCCTTCGGGCACAGAACCAAAATTGAAGATATACCTGGGCGTAAAAGAAGCCGGAGAAAAACAAGCCCACCAAGAATTAGATACTTTGAAAAAGGCCGTCCTGCATCTGCTCGAAAAAATATAATCAACAATCAACTTCACATTAACATTAACACAAAAGAGAGGCCGGAGAAAAACTCCGGCCTTTGTATGTCCGATTATAAGTTATAAGGTAAAATAATTGCGATCTAATGCGTAGGAAATTCTGCACTCCAATCAAAAAACTGGACGCCATGCCTTCGGCTGCCACTACTCCAAGAAAGTTCCACATAGGAATTCATCGTATAATCTTCAATAAAATTATCCTCGGAACAACCCGCAGAGAGCGTCTCCTGCCAGAAGGGGTAAGTAAGAGAAACACGGTACTCGATCACTTCGCCGGGGTTGACTGAACCAAAGTTTTCAACAGAACTATCCCCGATCAATCCCTCGGACAGGGGGCTTTGTATTGAAACTTGTACATCTGTAGCCGGATCTTTCCCCTCGTATTCGATTAAGCAGTATGCATCTAAAATGATCTGATCGCCATCCGTCTCCAACGTGCTTTCTTTTTCTTTGATCTTCCAGGTTCCCTCCCAATGTTTTTCGGGACGCAAACCCGTCAGCTCCCCCTCCACCGGTTCCAGCCCGGGTTCAGCGGAGGTTTGGTGAGCATTACCCCCCTCTTCGACACAACCGCACAGACCAAGCAGTAGAAGAAACACTAAAAAAGAAACCAAATACAGAGAAACCTTGCGCATCATTTTCTTTTCCTTTCCTCCTTAACCTTGTATCCTGCAGCTTAGTTGTAGTAATAACACAGCTCTACTCGGTGCTTTATTCTTATATGTTAGAAATTCGACGAAATGGTTTCTTAATCCTGCCTGGTAAGTTACTTCCACCGGTATAATTCCAAGGGGATCCTGCCATAGATCCCCATCGGGAGCCCACCGGGCAAGCGAATTCTTCTTTTTTGCCGCCTAATCTTTTAGGGCGCTAAGAATGGAACGCAGCCTTTCCCGATAACCGGCGTTTTCGATGATCGTACCGGTAATCACGATGTCTGCCCCGGCCTGCCTGACGCGGCGGGCATCCATCGCCGTCCGAATACCGCCTCCGATGATGAGCGGGATGGAGATCTCCTTTTTCACGGCACGTATCATCCCCGCGGGGATGGGCTGTGCCGCATTCATACCCGCTTCAAAATAGATCATCTGCATGCCGAAGAGCTCTGCCGTTACCGCATAGCTGGCCGCCAACCAGTAGTTGTTCCGGGGAACGAGTTCTACATTGGCAGCATCGCCCATCTTAATGCCCGGCTCCACTAAAATGTATCCTACAGGGATAGTTTCTAATTTCATTCTTTTTAAAATTATTGCAGCCCTGGCCTGACCTCCGCAAAAATAGTTGGTATTTTGAGAATTGAAAAGACTGCCGAAGAAAAAAGCGTCAAATGAAAAACAAAGGGCCTCCGCTCCGGCCGATGAATAAACCAGGGGTATTGAAATTTTATCCCGGATACATTTGGTGGTCAAAAGAAGATTTCTCTGCGATAGACCGTTCAATCCCGTTACCAGGATCAGGTCACTGCCCACTTCTTGCGCCGTAAGGGCTAGGCGCCCCGCCGCTTCCGGTGATTGCTTTAGGGGATCGATCATCGTAATGTGCACAGTGCCATTATTCAGTTTTTCTTTAAGATATTGATTTACTTTCATGATCAATCTTCTCCGGTCTATAAGCTGTCCTCTCCATTATTATTATAATAAACTTTTGAATGTTTGACAACTACCAAGATTTCCCGAAAAGTCGCTCAATTCCGTATTTTATGCACCTTCCCAGCCATCTGCTTCCATGCAAGCAAAAAAGCTGTCGAAATGTTCTGCCAGTGCACTTTGGATATCAAGACTTGGCCAACACTTCTTTGGCGCATGCCAGATCATCCCTTCAATGAGTGATATAATAACATTAGATACGGGTAAAATCAACCGGTAAGGTTTTCCCCAGCTAAGGAGTGATCAACCCAATATGCTTATTATCGACCGCTTTGAAGGAGACTGGGCTGTCATAGAATACGAGGGTGGTAAAACGTTCCATATGCCCAGGAAACTGCTCCCGAAGGGAATCCTTGAGGGTGCTGTTATAAGGATCGCCTTTTACGAAAACGAAGACGCCACAGCAGAAAGAAGAAAAAGAATAGATAAACTGCTGGATGAGCTCTTTGAAGATTGAAAAACCTAACCCCGCTTACCTACTCTGATAGTATTACTTCTTTTATCTCGTTGAGGATGGATACCACTGTTTTCTGATTTGATCTTGCCTCTCCCGGGGTAAAGGCCGATCCATCGGAGACAAAAACCACCGTTCCATGAAGATCTGTCCTGAAGGTTTCAACACCGGTTTGATCCAGTTTATCTAAAGTTTCCTGGTGGGGGTGCCCGTAGGGGTTGCCCTCACCGCAGGAGATAACCGCATATACCGGGGTAACGGCATCTAAGAAAAGCCCGGTGGTGGAAGTGCTGCTGCCATGGTGACCCACTTTTAACAGATCTGCCTCAAGATCTGAGCCTCCAGCAAGCATCTCTTGCTCGGCCTCGGTCTCCGCGTCCCCGGTTAATAGAAGGAAGGTCTTACCGTATTGAACCCTAACCACCGCTGAATAGTTGTTGAGGTTATCGTAGTGAGAACTACACGGAGCCACAAAGGACGCTTTAACCCCTTCAATTCCTTCTTCCCAGACGATGTTTAACCCCGCCCGGGCAGCCGTTATCTTTAGGCCCTTCTCCTGAATAGCCAGTAGAAGATTTTCGTAGGTTTTTGAGGTGTGATCTACTTTTGGCATATAAACCTTGCCGATGTTAAACGCCTCTACCACCTCAACCATCCCCCCGATGTGATCGGCGTGAGGGTGGGTGGCCACCAGGAAATCGATCTTGCCAACCCCCCGCTGCTGCAGATACGAAACAACCCGGCCACCGGCACTGCTTGCACCGGCATCGATGAGCATCGTCTGCCCATCCGGGAAATGGATAAAGATGGAATCACCCTGGCCCACATCTAGAAAATGGGCCTCCAGTTGATCGGGCATATCCCCTGCCTGCAGGTGGACAAAACTGATCGCTACAATTAACAAAAAAACTAATGCCAGCCACTTTTTTAAAGATTTCACATCCCTCACCCCCGCTTGGATCTAACGCCAACATTAATATACACCCACGACTGAGGCCCTGGGCTTTCTAGCAAATTCCTCCGTAAGCCAACCTGCTTTTCCCCTTGGCCACACTTCAAATGCCAATTTTATCCGGGCACCCGGCATTATTTCCCTTGATCTCTTTGATACAATTGCTATCACTTCGACTCAAACACAATTTATTCCTTCAACAAGAGAATATAGAAGACACTTTTGCCGCTAGAAAGTGCCCTATATAAATAAAATTACAATTTATCAAATTTCCCCTAAAAATACCGTATTTTATAAAGGAAATTGTGGTGATCTGTAGAATAAGGAAAAAAGAATAATAAAAAGGAGGGTAATTATGCAGCAAGATAAAATTGATATGTTTTTAATGACCAACGCCAAACTCTTCCCGTCCGAAAAATTAACGATGTTAAGGGAACGAATGAAAGAACTGGGAGATGACAAGTTGGCATTAATCTCCTCCGTTGATTATAAGGATCCGACCACATTGCTTCTGGTCTCGATCTTTTTGGGCACGCTGGGCATCGATCGGTTTATGTTGGGTGAAACGGGGATGGGCATTTTGAAGCTGCTGACCGCCGGCCTTTGCGGCATTTTAACTATAATAGATTGGTTCCTTGTTTCTAACAAAACAAGGGAATATAATTTTCAAAAGTTTATGGAGGTATCATAGAGAGGGGGAAACGGGCAAGGGTTTTCTTGTTATTTATTGTGGGTCTCCTATTTTTTTTTATTATCGGGGAACGTTATTGTTGCCCCTTTAAATTTTTTACAGGGATACCTTGCCCGGGCTGTGGATTAACAAGGGCTTTTAAAAGCATCCTAAAATTTAACTTAGCAGAAGCAATCAGGCTTAATATCTTATCACCGATCATTTTTCTATGGTTTTCAATTACATTTTTTGCGTTAATTTATGATATGGTTTTTAATACAGATTATATAGATAAAATCATATACATAAAATTAAATGCTTATCATTATATTGGCATCATATTATTGGTTCTTTTGTCCCTGTATTTCAACATTATCAGAGGGATATAAAGCTGTTAGGCAGAACACCGCTTTCATTGAGATGATAATCGAGATGATAATCGGTGTTTTTTTTGATCTTAAAACCGTGATATAAAAAACATAGAGAAGCAAACTATAGATGGTAAGACGACGCTCTAAGGAGCTGCTATAACTGCTTAAATAAAAGAGCAACCTAAAAAATAAATTATAACAAAGGCGCAAGGAGGAAAAAGTAAATATGTCTATATCCCGATACCCCCATCTTCTTTCCCGGGCCGAAATCGGGCCGGTAGAAATCCCCAACCGGGTGGCCATGGCCCCGATGGGGACAGCATTGGTCGGAGAAAACGGCGGCTATTCCTGGCCACAGATTGAATACTATGCCAGCCGGGCCCGTGGCGGAGTAGGCTTGATCATAGTAGAAGGAACGATGGTCGAGATGGAGATCGATCAATCCCCCTACACGATGAACACCTCTTTAAATGATGCTGCCGATAAAATAGCACATTTGGATAACATGGCCCAAATAATTCGCTATTCGGGAGCTGTTCCTGGAATCCAACTCTCTCTGGGCACTGGCCGGCAGGCCGATCTGGCGGATCCGGCTAACCCACCGGTTTCGGCATCGGCAGTTCCGGCTTTTGCCGATCCGGAGGTAATCTGCAGGGAGATCAGCACCGAAGAGGTGCGCTCTCTTGTCAGTTCCTTTGCCGCTGCTACGGAGAGGGCGGTGCAGGCCGGTTTTGAACTAATAGAGGTTCATGGCCACGGTGGTTACCTGATCGACCAATTCCTAAATCCAGCCTGGAATAAGCGCACCGATGCCTACGGCGGCAGCCCTGAGAAACGTTTCCGCATCGTGCACGAGATCCTCGATGCAGTTCGCCAACGGGTCGGCAACAGTGTTGCCGTTACCTTCCGCCTCAGCGTAGACCACAAGGGCGCCGGGCGTAGCCTTGCCGAAGGCCTGGTCCTTAGTAAGATGTTGGCCGAGGCCGGTTATGACGGCATTCATGTCGATGCCGGCACCTATGATACAATGCCCTGGATTTTTCCCCCCACTTATTTTGGCACCGCCTCCATGGCCGATCTGGCCGCCGCTGTCAAAAAAGAAGTTGAGATCCCGGTAATCGCCGTCGGCAGTATTCTAAAACCAGAGATTGCCGAAGAGATCCTTAAGGAAGGAAAAGCTGATTTTATTGCCCTTGGCCGCCCCTTGTTGGCCGATCCCAACTGGGTCAACAAAGCAAAGGCCGGCAAGCCAGAGACGATCCGTTCTTGTATCCTCTGCAATGAATTTTGTGTCGGCCGGCTCTTTGAACTAAAAACCGTCTCCTGCGTCGTAAACGCTACCTGCGGGCGGGAACATTATTTTCATCTGGGGAAAGCCGAAAAACCGCAACGCATTACCGTAATCGGTGGCGGGCCGGCCGGCATGGAGGCGGCCCGCGTTGCAGCAGCACGCGGCCACCGGGTAACCCTGCTGGAAAGAGATAACGAGCTGGGGGGGCAGCTAATCCCCGCCACCAAGCCCGTTTTTAAACAGGGGTTACATAATTTTCTGCAGTACCTTCGCCACCAGATGGAGGAGTTGGAGGTGGATGTGCAATTAAACGTGGAGGCAAACGCTCAGGTAGTAAAATACACCCGGCCGGAAGTAGTGATTTTAGCCACGGGGGCGACACCTTTTATTCCCGATCTGCCGGGGCTTAACGGCAACTCCGTATATACCGCAAACCGAGTCCTGGTAGATGGTCTGCCGAGGGCCGGAAGGGCGATCATCGTCGGCGGCGGCCTCGTCGGCTGCGAGACCGCCCTTCACCTTGCCGGGCCGGGCAATAAAATAACCGTGGTGGAAGCCCTTGACCAGGTTGCCGAGGACATAAACAGCGTCTCTCAGTTCGCCCTTCTTGAAGAACTAGAAAAAGCGGGGATAGAGATTAGGACCGGATTAAAATTTGAGGAATATAATGCCGGGAAAGCAATCTGCCGGAACAGCCAAGGGGAGGTAGAAAAATTGGGTACCGATTTTTTGGTGCTGGCTCTCGGCTCCACCTCGGAGCGGCATCTAATCAGAGAACTTTGTGAGCATTTCCCCTTTGTAATGGAAGCAGGAGACTGTATCAGCCCACGAAAAATTGGAAATGCAGTGCATGAAGGTTTTGCCGCCGCCTGGCGGATCGATTAAAAAAAACACAAGGGGACAGTTCGGGACCACTGAAAGGCTCCAGTTTTAGCATCTGTTGTTCCAAAACAAAGTCAAAGAATCTTGTGACTACAACGCTCAAGATGGTTCCTTCGTTTCGCCCGGGATGACAAATAGGGCCTTTTTCAGTAGTTTCGAGCCGTCCCATTGTGTTCCCCAAAACCTAATAGCCGTAACATTATTGCCCATCCCTATCGGATGCGGGGCTCTTCTAGTTTCCGATTATTTTTACCAACGCCCTCTTTCTTCTACGCCCATCAAATTCTCCATAAAATATCTGTTCCCAGGGGCCAAAATCCAACTTGCCTTTGGTTATTGCAACCACCACTTCCCTGCCCATCACCTGCCGTTTTAGGTGAGCATCGGCATTATCTTCGAAAACATTATGGGCATACTGATTTATAGGCTCATGTGGGGCAAGTTTTTCCAGCCATTTTTTAAAATCCCCGTGCAGCCCCTTTTCATCATCGTTTATAAAAACGCTTGCTGTAATATGCATAGCATTTACAAGACAAAGCCCTTCTTTTACCTGGCTTTTATCAACAATTTTTTGTACCCGGGAAGTGATATTGATAAATTCCACCCTGTTTTTTGTTTCAAACCAGAGATACTCACGCAGTGATTTCATTTTGCAGAACCTCCTCATCTTAAATCATACACCATATCATAATATCATATTATCAACTATATCAACTGAAACACT
>JAAZMI010000165.1 GCA_012798895.1 Bacillota bacterium | reverse complement strand
CCTGTTTTTCATTTCACTCTTATATCGCAATATGGCTTGTAATGTAAATGAAAACCAGGGCAATGGATCATACCATGAAAAAACCTGATCCTTTACATATCTACAGCTAAAAAAAGAAGGTTGCGACTTAAATCTCTTTGGTGATCTTAGAAACCACAGAACATCTGTCTGGGACATCCTAATTCTAATCCTTTTATCGTAATTAGTGTATAATGAAACCTTTTGCCCATATTCCTTCTGAAGTATTTGTTTTGCTAGGTCTATGCCTGCAATAAAACCAATTTTAGCGCAAGCCATAATTCTTGGATTGACTTCAATCACTTTTGCTGTATCATCACGTGGGTCATGAATTAAATCGATGCCTATGCAACCACGCAATTTCATAAGTGAAGCAAGTTTTTTACTAATCCTTTCAACATCAGGGCGATTTACTAATTCATTGAAGGTACCTGTCCCACCTTTCAGTGGGTACCAGCGACGGCTGGCATAAACAAAGCTGCTTTTTGGTATACCATCATTATCTATAAACAGGTTTGCAGAAAGGTTCATGTTGCCTTGTGGAATGTATTCCTGAACAACATACTGTGACAAATCGTTCTTTTCCGCAAAGGCAATAACCTCCTGTTCTGATTCAAAACAATGGAATCCACGCGCACCAAACCCGCGCCTGGGCTTCACAACAACTGGAAAAACTAACTGTGTATCACGGACCTCTTGATAATTCGTAGCCTTTAACAATGTCTTGGGGCATGGTATCTGGTTTTCCATACATACCTGCATAACTTCAAGCTTATCGTTAGCCCTGCTAAAAACCTCGTGGTCGTTGGCAGCTACTTTGGCATATTTGTTCAATTCAGCTTTATTAGCTGAAAGGATACGTGCTGAAAAATCCACAAGTGGAACAACCAAATCAAAACCGCCTGTTTTTATTAGTTCACGAATATATTTTTCAGATTCATCATATTTCGCAGGATCGCATACCCCTATTATCCTATGATCGGCAAAACGTGAAACATAAGCCAGGTCTAATCGTGAATTGCATAAAACAGTAACCTCACAGCCATGTTTTTTAAATGACTCCATAAATGGGAGGCATTGCCGTGCATAACCTTCAAGTATCAGTACCTTAAGTCCCTTGTAACCCATTACTGTCCCTTTCAAATGCAACAGGGGTAATTAGTTTGGCTATCATATAAGCCTTGTAGCTTTCTTTTCCGAAAATTGCATTTATCCCAAAACGGATACATTTCAGCAGCCACATAGGAACTATAATTACCCAATTGGCTCGTCCATTCGCTTGCTCTTGTGCAATCGCATCCCTTGTGTTTATAGGGGACTCATCATATACATTCCCTATTGTTTGTTTGTTTGGTGACATGACCCAACTAACTATTGTTTGTACAGCACCATTGACATTCAAAAACTCGTAGGATATCCCTTTGCCAATCCTATAGGAGATTTTTGGGTATTTTAAATAATAACGTTTCCTTTTATCCACACTATTGTTATCAAAGTAAATTGGTGCGAACCTTACAATTGCATATGGACTGTTAGCACAGATTTTCGTTAAAGCCTTCTCCGCCTCAAATTTGCTTTTTGCATATTCTCCTATCGGGTTTCTTGCTGTTTCCGGTGTAACATTTCCTTTTGTAATCCCATAAACATCTACAGTACTAGCAAAGAAAACAGGAATTTGTGCATTAGAGGCACATTCGAAAATTTGGCGGCTCACAAGGGTGTTTATGCGGTAATATCTGCTCCAGGATATCTTCATTCCCCTAATCACGTGTGCTATAGCAGCTAAATGAACCACGTGAGAAAATTTATTGCTGCTAAATACCCGTTCAACCTCTTTGCTTCTAGTTAAATCTATAGAAATATATCTGTATCTTTCATGTTGTTGTTTGGATTCTTTTTCAATAGATAAGCCGACAACATTGTAGCCCTTTTCAAGAAGACCTTTGACCACCTGCTGTCCTACAAGACCATTACTTCCTGTCACTAGGATGCTTTTTTCCATTGATTCACTCTCTCTTTTACATCCTGATCAAGGGTTCGAAACTGCGTGCCCATTGATTTTAGCAATTTTATTAGTTTTTCTATTTTTTTTATGTTTCCACGTTTCCCCACAGAAGCACGGATTTTTTCCTTCCAGGTAACATCCTTTGGAAAAGGCAGATCCACTCCGGTTAGTTCAAAGGGATGTAAGTAAACCAGGAAATTGTGATGCTGTTTTACATATGCATTGATTAGTAACCTAAGCATCCAAAAGGGGAATAGCCTTAGGTAGCCGCCGCCCGATATGGGCAAACTGTAGTTTCCCATCCTTAATGTGGGTATTTCATACTCAAAAAAGCCATCTCGTCTATATACAAGGTCATCCACCTTTTCATACCCAGTTAAGTCTATGTTTCTGTATAATGGGTGCTGCTCGAATCTAATATAGCTGCTATCGTATTGAAAACCGGCGTTGGATAATGCATCTAGCTTATCCCGTTCCATTGAGAAGCAGGCGGCCCTGTACCCGGTGACATTATAGTTGGCAGCCTCACTAATCATTTCTTTAGCTTTTAAAGCTTCATATATGAATTGATTAGTGTCCTTTTTATATAATAGTTCATGATCATACCCGTGACACCCAATGGCATGTCCTCTTCTCACAATTTCCCTTAAAATATCGGTATTTCTCTCCACGATATCTGCTAGGGCAAAGAATGTCGCCCTAATATGGCATTCATCAAGCAGGTCCAAAAAATCTATAATTTCAGGAATTACCTCAACACTTTTATCACATTTATATTTTCTGAGATAGTCCAGGTCATACCATTCTTCTATATCTACGGTTAAATAAACATACTTCATTTCGCAACAGTCTCCCTGGTGCTGGTGTAATTACTTTTGGCTACAACCCCTGACCCGCCTTCCACAACCCCGTCTTTCTTAAGCACATTGACAATAGTCATAAAAAAGCATTTCACATCCATAGGTAGCCCAATTTTTTCAACATACTCCCCATCCAGTCTAGCCTTGACTTCTATAGGCAGCTCATCTCTGCCGTTAATTTGGGCCCAACCGGTGAGGCCTACTGGAACATCATTAGCGCCATATTTATCCCTTTCTGCCACCAGGTCATATTGGTTCCAAAGTGCCGGTCTTGGGCCAATAATGCTCATTTGGCCTACAAATATATTCCAAATCTGCGGCAACTCATCTAATGAAGTCTTTCGTAAGAACCTTCCTACCTTCGTTATCCATTGTTCCGGGTTTTCTAAAAGATGGGTAGGTGTATCCTTTGGGGTATCAATTCTCATAGTGCGAAACTTCAGTATATTAAAGTGGCTCTTGTGTATGCCAACCCTTTTCTGCCTGAACAGTACTGGCCCTTTGGAGTCAAGCTTGATGGCCGTTACAAGTATTAGAAACACAGGTGATAATATGATTAGGCCTAATGAAGACAAAATGATGTCGATGGTACGCTTTGTTTTCAGGTAAATACCTTTGGGCATTTGGGGCATTTGGGACATTTGGGGCATTCCTTTCTCGATAGTAGAAAGTTGAAAGTAGAAAGCTGAAAGGAAAAGATTTTTACTGTCTTTGCCTAGAACCGACACTTTTAATCAAGCCAGCAAGCAATCTTCCTACTTCGTCCATGTTTTTGCGTACTTTTTTGTAACTTCTTTCATCTATGTAGTTCAGGTCCCTGGCTAAGAAAACCTGGTACTTTGTTTCCTCTAAAGAACCTCTTGCCATCAGCAGAAACCTTCTGAATTCTCTGGCTGATCCTCTTGCTTTTCCTTCAACAATGTTGCTGGGTACTGACACGGCGGCTCTTCTGATTTGTGATGTTAGCCCGAATAATTCTTCTTTTGGGAAGCCTTGTGTTGCTTCATATATTTTTAGAACAAGGTCGTGGGCTTTTTGCCACACGATTAGCCTGCTCATATCTTCATTCAACCGAGGACCCTCATTTCTTTCCGCTTTCAGCTTTCCACTTTCCGCTTTCAGCTTTCCACTTTCCACTTTCCGCTTTCCACTTTCCACTTTCCACTTTCTCCTATCCCGCGTCCACCTTCCTATAGCTCCTAAACCGGGGAATGATCGTGCCCAATGCGCTAAAGATGTCTTCGGCGCTGCAGTGCAGGCCTTTGCGGCTCAGGTTGAGCAGTTCTTCTTCCAGGGCGGTCACTTCTACCAGGGCCGGCCGGGCGGTGAAGATGCGTTTGTGTTCTGTGGCGGTGGATCCTTCTTCGGCGGTAAGCAGTTCTTCAAAGAGCTTTTCTCCCGGGCGGATGCCGGTAAATTCTATTTGGATGTCTTTGTCCGGCTCCAGGCCGGAGAGTTTGATCATATCCCGGGCCAGGTCCACTATTTTTACCGGTTCGCCCATGTCCAGCACGAAGACTTCGCCCCCTTGGGCCATGGCCCCGGCCTGGATCACTAGCTGCACGGCTTCGGGGATGGTCATAAAGTAGCGTTTCATTTCCGGGTGGGTCACTGTCACCGGGCCGCCGTTGGCGATTTGTCTTCTAAATACGGGTACTACGCTGCCGTTGCTGCCCAGGACGTTGCCGAAACGCACGGCGGTAAAGACGGTGTTTTCCACTCTGTTTTGTTCTTCGATGATTAGTTCGGCCAGGCGCTTGGTGGCGCCCATCACGCTGCTGGGGTTGACTGCTTTGTCTGTGGAAATCATCACAAATATCCTGGTCCCGTGGCGCCCGGCGGCCAGGGCTACGTTGCGGGTGCCAAAAACATTGGTGCGCACTGCTTCGTAGGGCTGCAGTTCCATCAGGGGTACGTGTTTGTGGGCTGCGGCGTGGAAGACGGTCTCCGGGTGGTGTTTTTGAAACAGGCTTTCCATCCGGGCCTGATCCCGCACGTCGGCAATTTCCAGGGCCAGGGGCACACAGGGGTACTTTTCTTTTAGCTCCAGCCAGATGCGGTGGATGTTGTTTTCACTATGATCCAATAGGGTTAGTTTTGCTGGTTTGGCCGCTGCGGCCTGGCGGCATAGTTCGGCGCCGATGGATCCCCCGGCCCCGGTGACCAGTACCGTATGCTGGTGTAGGTAACCGGTGACTTCTTTCAGGTCTACCCGTACTGGTTCCCGGCGCAGCAGGTCTTCTAGCTGTACAGGGCGCAGGTGGTTCACAGACACCTGGCCGTCGATAATTTTATACACGCCGGGCAGGATGCGCAGCTCGGCCGCGGTGGTGCGGCAGATGTTGACTATATCTCGGGTGGTGGAGGCCCCAATGGAGGGCATGGCAATCACCAGCATATTTATTTTGTGGCGGGTCACT
>JAAZMI010000023.1 GCA_012798895.1 Bacillota bacterium | reverse complement strand
GGTTTGCTGTATAAAGAGACATCAAAACCACGGCCGTTATCCATAATTTCCAAGTTGGAATACAAAGGGTTCATCACCAGCTTGACGGTGATCTTCGAACAGCCCCCGTGTCGCACGGCATTGCTAGTAGCTTCCTTGATTATGCGGTAGAAAGCCCAGCGCGCCGACTGGTTCAGAAATTCCTCGCGGCCCTCAACCTGGAAATCAATGGAGAGGCCGTTTAAATTTGCCAAACTATCCAAGTAAGTGCCGACTTCATTTAAAAAGGCATTGTCTCCACGATGACGCGGGCTTAGACGGTGGATCAACGACCGCAGCTCGCGGGCTGTCTGTGCGGCCAGATCGCGGATCATAGTCAACGTTTGTTGTTGTTCTGGTTCTATCGAAGCGATCATCTTTTTATGGAGTGCATCCAGGCCGTATACGATGCTGAAAAGGTTTTGGGAGATGCTGTCGTGTATCTCGTTGGCGATGCGGTCTTGTTCCTCGATCACCAGCAATTTATGGGCAAAATGATCTGCCATTACTCTTTCAATGGCGATGGCACCCAGCTCAGATAGAAAAGAAAGCGTCTGGATAATCACTTCCACGTTATACCGATCTTGCAACTGTAACGCCGCCAACATACCAAAACAGCGGGCGCGGGATCCTACTGGCACACACAACAGTTGCCCCTGCTTGTTTTGAAAAGGATCGCCTGCTTCAACTTCTTTGATAAGCGGCCGGGGAGCATGGCGTATCTCCGACCAGGCCTCAAGCAAACTGGTTCTCCAAACTTCCTCTGGGAAAACAATCTTTTTGCCTTTCACAGCATAGAAAGAACCAAGTTCTTTGCCGGCTTTCGGTTCCGGGGGGGCCTCCAACCAGAAGATAACCTTTTCACATCCAGTTAAAGCCCGGGCATAGGCAGCAAAGAGATCGATTGCCTTCTGCGGATCTTCCCGCATGGAGACCGTCTCCACGGCTTCATAAAGGGATGTAATATGCTCTAAGGTTTTCTCCGCCAACCTCAAACTGGAAAGCTTCTGTATAACTTGTTCACTAAAGGAGACAAAAAGAGACAACGTATCGATAAAACCCGATATTTTTGCATCCGCTTGTATCTCGGCCGCGAAAACAGCAGCCAATCTATCGCGGGTAGACCAGAGGGGTAGGGCCAGCCAATCATTTTTTTCTCCCGTTAACAACTTTTGCGTAGAAAAATCCTGCCAGCGTTTTCTGACTTCCCCTAAAACAGGGGTATTTAAGGATGCGGATTTTCCCGGCAGGTGGATAGTCTTAATATTTGTTTTGGGAGTAAGATTATCTGGAAGCAATGGTTTGGAAAAGAGCAAAGCTATTGCCCCGGAAAGGGGAAAGGCGGTAAGGGAGGCCTGCAGCAAACCGGAGAGAAGATCTTCTTCGGTTTTACAGAAAGCCATATTTTTTTGGTAATTAGAGAGGGACTGTAAAAGAAGGCTGTCTTCTGTAGGTTCCCGGTTGGCGGCTGCCAATTTCCCTCCCGGTGGTTTTTCCTGTATATCTTTCGGCAAATGGCCTGTCTTTGAAAAGTATTTAGCGGGTTTCAAGGTTTTACCCCCAAAAAATTGCTTGCCTGTCTAAAATACCCCCCTCGCTATCTGCATAGATGGGATACCAGGGTCTTATATTATTTCCACGTGGTGGGTAAGATTCCTTCCTTTACCAAGAATCTTTAGAAATATGCCGGTGTGTGTTGAAAGGAAAGCTCCATTTTTAAGCCAATAGCTACAATATTGTGGATCATGCAAGGTTTTTTTAAGAATATCGTCTGTTACCCTCTTGGCAAGGTTGACTTAGTGTATGTAAAAAGAGATAATTAAGTGAGAATAAATTTTTATTAAGAAAATAAAAGGAAAACTATGAAGAAAGAAGAGGGGTGTTAAAAGTTGTTTGGCAAAATTGGTCTTCAAGAACTTATTTTGATTCTGGCTTTGGCTTTGATTATCTTCGGACCACGCAAATTGCCGGAGATAGGCCGCTCTATTGGACAAGGATTAAGGGAATTCAAGAGGGCTACAACTGAGATGCAGAAAAGTGTCAGCCTCGATGAGACAGAAAAGGAAGAAGACAGCACCCAATCTTCTGCTGCCCGGGCTGAAAACAGGCCGGTGGTAGAGGTGGAAAAAACAGAAGGAGAAGCTGAACAGGCATAAAGTAGCTATTTTTAAAGAAGAGAGGGTTTTGCCACCTGTGCCTATCCCCGATCATCTAACTGTTTTCTCTTTTTTTAGCGGGTGTCCGGCATCTTTGTTGTTATCCTTATTTCAGTGCAAATTTATATGCTAAAAAGGAGTGTATTTATGTTGTTTGGGAAAATTGGCTGGATGGAGGTCGTCCTTATTTTGGCCATCGTCCTCATAATTTTTGGTCCCGGCAAACTTCCGGGCCTAAGCAGGTCTTTGGGGCAGGCGATACGAAACTATAAAGACGCTCTGGGGGGAAAAGGCGATCCCAAGGAAGAGGAGACGAAAAAGGCTTAAGTCGTTCTATGTATCGATCGGCAACCTGGTATTTGCCTATCGGGGCCCTGTATTTTAAAGTCTTTTGGCAGTTAGGGGGTAAGGTATGGTCTCGCAAAAAGGTGAGCAGGAGATGTCTTTCCTGGAGCATTTGGAGGAATTTAGAAAAAGGCTGATCATCATCGCCATCGCCATTCTAGCCACGACAGTTGTCTGCTTTCTATTTGTTGATGAAGTGCTCTACGTTTTGACCAGGCAAGCCCAGAATATGGAGCTGATCTATACTACTCCGGCGGAAGCTTTTACTTCCCAGATACGCTTGGCCTTGATCACTGCTGTTTTAATAACGTTGCCTTTTACCCTTTTTCAGGTTTTGTCATTTGTTTTGCCGGCATTGCGTTCCGTCGAAAAGACAGCGATGATTTTCCTGCTGGTGTTCATGGTTTTCCTGTTTTTTGCGGGTATCGCCTTCGGGTATTTTGCCGTTTTCCCTTTTGCGCTGCATTTTTTCCTGGGTTTTTCTTCAGAAGAACTTCTGCCTTTGTTCACTATTAGCCGCTATATTTCTTTTGCAGTCTCTTTTCTGGTGGCTTTTGGCCTTGTTTTTCAGTTGCCGCTTATTTTCTGGTTTCTGGGGCGCATGTCAATTATCTCTTCCCAATTTTTAAGTGCAAATCGCAAATATGCCCTTTTGGTTAACGCCATATTGTCGGCGATAATTACTCCACCGGATGTATTTTCACAAATTTTAATGATCATTCCTTTAGCTATTCTCTACGAAGTGGGCTTTGTGCTGGTTCGCCTTACCGAACGCAAACGGGCCCGGCAGTTGAAGGAAGTAGGTAATACATGATAAATATTATAGAAAGGGTTTCCGCACATGAAAAAATCCAAGCTTCCCTTTACTGCTGTTCTTTTGGCCGGCGGGGAAAGTAAACGGATGGGCATGGACAAGGTGTTTTTAAAACTGGGAAAAGAAAGATTGATCGATCTGGTCTTTCGTAAATTAAACAAACTGTTTGCGGAGGTGATCATCGTTACCGATCGCCGGCGGGAACTCAGCTATCTGCCTGCCAACATCACCGAAGATCTTTTCGGCGAGGGCCCAAAGTGTGCCCTGCGGGGCATCCATGCCGGCTTATCCCTGGCGACCAACGCTTCCAGTTTTATTGTTGGCTGTGATATGCCCTTTATATCGCCACCTTTAATTCGCTATATGTCTCGTTTTGCACTGGAATTCGATGTAGTCGTTCCTTATCTGGGGGAACATTACCAGCCGCTTTTTGCTTTCTATAGAAAAGAAATTCTGGATAATATTACATGGCATCTCCAAGAGGACAAGCTAAAATTAACAGGTATCTATCCCCACTTGAGGGTTAAATGTATAGAGGAGAAAACCATAAGGAGCTTTGATCCGCTGATGCTTTCTTTTCACAATCTCAACACGAAGGAAAATTATTTTCAAGCCCAAAAATTATACAACTTATCGCAATCCCGTTTTATTCTTCAAAGGCATGGTGAAACAAATAAATAGTCGGGGGAAGGTGCAAGCTATGTCGGGACGATTGATCGACCCTTACGGAAGGGAAATTAGCTACCTGAGGCTCTCGGTTACGGAGAGGTGTAATTTAAGCTGTATCTACTGCAGCGCGAACCCTTTGGAATGCGCCAAAAAAATGGGAAAGGATCTGCTCACGGTAGAAAGCTGCCTGGCTATTGGACAGGCAGCAGTGGAATTGGGGATGACCAAGATTCGCCTCACGGGAGGCGAACCGCTGATGCGCGCGGATATTTTGGATATAATCAGCGGTCTATCTGCTATCCCGGGCCTTAAAGATCTTTCTTTAACGACAAATGGTATCTTTCTGGACGATATGGCTTCTGAGCTGGCCTCAGCCGGCTTGCACAGGGTGAATATAAGCCTTGATTCTCTTGAGGAGGCTAATTTCCAGCGAATTACCAACGGTGGGAAATTGCAGAGCGTCTTGAAGGGTATTGAAAAATCTATAGAGGCCGGCCTGACTCCCGTAAAGATTAATGTTGTTTTGTTAAAGGGGATCAACGATCATGAGATCGAGAGATTTATCGCCATGACTGCCGACCGGGATCTCTGCGTGCGCTTTATTGAATATATGCCCATGAAGAAGGAAGAAGGGTGGAGAAAATTATTTCTGCCCCTGGAAAAAGTGATCGAAGTAGCCGAGAAATTTGCGCCGCTCGTTGCTGCTGAAAGCGACCATAATCACGGGGGCGGCCCGGCCCGGTATTTTCGCCTGGAGGGAGCCAAGGGGAAAATAGGTTTGATAACAGCGTTAAGCTGCCATTTTTGTGATCGTTGTAATCGCTTGCGCGTTACTTCGGACGGGAAGGTTAAACCTTGTCTTTTTTCCATCGATGAGGTTGATCTGCGTCCATTCCTCGATTCAAAGGAAAAGTTAAAAGAGCAGTTTATTGCCGCCCTGGAACTAAGGACTGATCCCCGCACTGTCTCCGATAATCCTTTCGGGCGCATGGAGGAGGTTAAGGGGGCGCGATCCATGAGGCAGATTGGGGGATAATTAATTAATCGGTTGGCGGATCCACAGGATCTGCGGCTCCATATATAGTGCTGTAATAGTTGACAGCCATATCTTGTTACCGGGCTTAAAGATTGGATCATGCCCGGTGAGGAGGTGATGAAGATAGCAGGTCATTCCAAATGGTCTAATATTAAGCGCCGCAAAGCAAGGGTCGATGCTCAAAAGGGCAAAATATTTACCAAGTTGGCCAGGGAAATTATCGTAGCTGCCAAAGAGGGCGGGGCGGATCAAGAAACAAATTTTCGCCTGCGTCTGGCCGTGCAGAAGGCACGGGAGGCAAATATGCCCAACGATAACATTAATCGTGCCATTCAAAGAGGTTCCGGGGAAGGCGATACGCTGAAGCTGGAAGAACTCTATTATGAAGGGTATGGTCCCGGGGGCGTAGCTGTGTTGTTGGAGATCATGACGGATAACCGCAACAGGACGGCGGGGGAGATCCGGCACATTTTTTCCCGCCGCGGGGGAAACATGGGAGAATCGGGCTGTGTGGCCTGGATGTTTGAACGTAAAGGTTACCTCGGTCTGGATAAAGAGGAAGGGTTGCCTGCCGAAGACGATCTAATGCTTCTTGCCCTCGAAGCGGGGGCCGAAGATTTTAAAGACGAAGACAGCAGTTATGCAATCATTACCTCTCCCGAGGACTATGAAAAGGTTAAGGATGAGTTGATGAAGCAAGGCCTGACTCCGGCTACGTCAGAGATCTCCATGTTGCCCACGTCCACGATTCGCATCGAAGGGGCGGAAGAGGCAACCGAGGTGCTGGCGCTTATGGAAGATCTTGAAGAACATGATGAAGTCCAGAACGTCTACGCCAATTTTGATATCCCAGAAGAGATAATGCAGGCATTGTAGAGAGAGCAGGCTGTACATTGCCGGATAGTATGCGGCAAGGTTTTTGTAAGTTTTTTGTTAAATATACTTTAAAAAAACCTTCTTAGTTGTGGTTTTTTATAAAAAGCAGGTAAAAGGCCCTATCATGTAGAAACTTTCCACAAGATCTTGCCCAAAAGGAGCCAGGAAAAACCTTTATGAGAATTTTAGGAATCGATCCCGGCCTGGCGATGGTCGGCTATGGCCTCGTGGAAGAAAACGAAGGCAGTACTTTCAAGAAAATTGATTATGGCCATATCAGCACACCGAAAGGTTTGGAGTTGCCCCGGCGCCTGGGCATAATTTTTAATAGCGTCCAACAGCTTATTGCCAGGTTTTCTCCTGATGAATTGGCGCTGGAGAAGTTGTTTTTCTGTAAAAATGTAAAAACTGCTCTGCAAGTTGGGGAGGCGAGGGGGGCGATCATTACTGCAGCAGTGTTAAATGAAACCCCCGTCTTCGAATATACCCCTTTGCAGGTTAAGCAGGCTGTTGCGGGTTACGGCCGGGCTGAAAAAAAACAGGTACAACAGATGGTTTCGCTGTTGTTAAAACTTTCGAAGATCCCCCGGCCAGATGATGCTGCCGATGCTCTGGCTGTTGCCCTCTGCCATCTTCAGTCCAGACGATGGCAAAAACTTACCGCCCGTTTGCTGCAGTAGGCATAGCGGGGGTTTTTGTCGATAGGGGATGTGTGGTGATAAATATTGCTTAGCTTCTTACAAGGGATTCTTCGGGAATGTTCACCGCAGCATATGATCATAGAAGCCCTGGGTCTCGGATTTTATGTGCATATCCCGGCCTCTTTTTATTTTCAGGCTCCTTCGCCGGGGGATAACATAACTGTATATACTTATCTTCAGGTCAAGGATGATCGGCTGGTTCTCTATGGTTTTCGTAACAACGAGGAGAGAGACTTTTTTAAAACGCTGCTTGGAGTATCCGGCATCGGCCCCAAAATAGCCCTCGCTCTACTGGGGCATCTTGCTTTAACGGAGATAGCAGGGGCCGTAATGCAGGAGGATATGACGGTTTTGACTTCCATCCCCGGCATAGGCAAGAAAACGGCCCGGCGGCTTATCTATGAGCTGAAAGACAAATTTAAGGGCTGGCAGTTGGATGGCGCTGCCGGCGGCACCGGAGGCATCGCCGAAAATTGGCAGGATGTGCAGCAAGCCCTGGCGGCTTTGGATTATTCAACGCGGGAGATCAACAGGGCGAAAAATGAACTTGCTACAGAGGAAAATCTGAGCATGGAGGAACTTTTTAAGAAGGCTCTTCTTTTCTTAGCTAAACACTAACAGGAGGCTCGATCTGGTGGAAGAGAGGATCGTTTCATCCGACTTGAAAGATGCAGATTTTCAAGTTGAAAATAGCTTGCGCCCCTCCGGGCTGGAGGAATTTACCGGCCAGGAAGGCTTAAAGGAGAAGCTGACGATCTATATTACGGCAGCCCGGGAGAGGGGGGAGTCATTGGATCACGTCCTCCTTTATGGCCCGCCGGGGCTGGGAAAGACGACCCTGGCGCTAATTATTGCCAGGGAGATGGGAGTTAATATCAGGGTTACTTCCGGCCCGGCGATAGAAAGGGCGGGCGATCTGGCGGCTATTTTGACCAATCTTTCGCCCGGTGATGTGCTCTTTATCGATGAGATTCACCGCATGCCGCGCAGTGTAGAGGAGATATTGTACCCGGCGATGGAGGACAGCGCTCTGGATATCATTATCGGCAAAGGGCCGAGTGCGCGCTCCCTTAGGCTGGAGCTGTCTCCTTTTACCCTGATCGGGGCGACGACGCGTGCCGGTCTGCTTTCCTCTCCTCTCCGGGATCGTTTTGGCATTATGGAGAGAGTGGATTTTTACAGCACGGAAGATCTGTGTAGAATACTGATCCGTTCAGCGCGTCTACTGGGCGTGGCGATCTCTCCTGCGGGAGCCGAAGCAATTGCCAGTGCCTCGCGGGGAACCCCCCGCATTACCAACCGGCTTTTAAAGAGGGTGCGGGATTATTCTCAGGTTAGGGCCGGGGGGGATATTACAGCAGAGACCGCCAACGAGGCCTTAAACGTATTGGATGTCGACAAAATCGGCCTGGATCGCATGGATTACCTTTTTTTGGAGACGATCATCCATAAATTTGATGGTGGCCCCGTCGGATTGGAGACTATCGCCGCAGCCGTTAATGAGGAGGCGGGAACGATCGAAGAGATCTTTGAGCCTTACCTGATGAAGATCGGCTTTTTGAAACGCACGCCGCGAGGGAGAATAGTTACAGAGAGGGCCTATGAACATCTGAAGATCGGGCTCTTTGGGATCGGTGAATGAAAAAGACGACGGGATGGCAGTTAAGAAGAAGGCAGGGGGAAAAATGAAGGATCTGTTGTTGCATATCTGTTGTGCTCCTTGCAGCCTCTACAGTTGGCAGGCGTTGCAGGAGAAGGGTTATGATGTCTACGGGTATTTTTTTAACCCCAATATACATCCCTATCGCGAATTTTCCAAAAGAAAAGAGACGCTCCGCTTGTTGGCCGAAGAGGAGGGCAAGCCGGTATTTATAGATGAGCGCTACCTATTGGAGGATTACTTGCAGCGCGTAGCCGATGTGGGCCGTGATCCAGAAAAACGCTGCCCGCTGTGTTATGAAATGCGCCTCGAAGAGACGGCACGCCGGGCCGTCGAAAAGGGGATGAAGGGTTTTTCTACTACGCTCTTGATCAGCCCTTACCAAAAACATGAACTTTTAAAAGAGATGGGGGAGAAGATCGCCCAAAAACATGGATTGCAATTTGTGTACGAGGATCTACGGTCGGGTTTCCGGGAAAGCATGCGCCTCGCCAGAGAAAAAGATCTCTACAGGCAGGGTTACTGCGGTTGCATCTACAGCGAAAAAGAACGTTATCACCCGTCCGCCAAAAAATCTACCAGGCAAAAAAAGAGGTGAACCGGATTGTTTTCGCCGGAAAATTTGGGCCGGGCTCTGCTTGTTCTAGGCGGCACTATTTTTTTGGCAGGCCTCGTTTTTCTGTTTTTGGGCCGCATCGGGTTGGGGCGCCTGCCCGGGGATATTATCATCAAAAGGGAGAGCCTAACCATCTATATCCCTATTACCACGATGATTTTGATTAGCATCATTATGACGCTTATTTTTAACCTTTGGAGAAGGTAAAAAGTTATAAAATGGGGTGTTGATGATGGTTGGAACAAAGCGCAGTAACTGGTGTGACAGGAAAGGGAGGAACGTTTATTCTGTTTGGATGGTTTTGCTATTTTTAATGTTTGTCTGCCTTTTGCAGTTGTTGCCTGTTCACTCCTCTTTTTCGGCGGGTTACAATGCGGATCTGCGGGTGGGAATCAGCATTATCGGTGACCATCTGGAGCTTTCATTTGGTGACGAATACTGTCTTTTTGACGTGGTTAGCGGCGAATTCTTACCACTGAATGCCGGGCGCTATAAGATATTGCCTGTTAAAAGTAGGATTGAGATCTGCGATCTGCGGGGAGAAAACCGGGCATCTGTAGAAGGGCCTCTATTTCTTCAGCCCGTTGAACTTCCATTTGCAGACAGTTCTTTCCAGCTACATAATGCCCTCTATGGCCTGGAGTATCGCGGGGCACTGGAGATCATCCCGGAGGGCAAAGGCCTTTTGGCGGTAAACGTTTTAGATTTGGAATCATATCTTTTGAGCGTGCTTCCGGCAGAGATGCCGGCATTTTGGGGTAATGACGGGGGCATGGAGGCCCTTAAAGCACAGGCGATAGCAGCGAGGACCTTTGCGCATTTTAATCGAGAGGCCCGCCGGCATAGCGGATATCATCTCTGTGATCAGGAACACTGTCAGGTGTATAAAGGGAAAGGCGCAGAAAACCCTTGCACGGATCGGGCTGTGAGGGAAACCAGTGGAAAAGTGTTAACATACGGGGGCCGGATCATCGAAGCGTTTTACCATGCCAGCAATGGCGGTTTTACTGAACTTTCCCAGAATGTTTGGCAAAAATCATCCCCTTATCTGGCCAGCGTTCCCGATCCTTACGATGATCCCGATAATCCCCTTGGATTACCCGGTTTTATGCGCTGTTCACCATGGAAGGTAACTCTATCCCGCCAAATTTTAAGTGCCCGGCTGGCTGAAAAAGGGTATAATATCGGAGAGGTCGAACGGATAGACATTGTCTCTTCTTTTGCCAGTGGCAGGGTAGAGGAGATCGCCCTGCAGGGGAAAAGCGGGAAAACCCTCTTTCTAACCAAAGAAGACGCCCGCGTTGCCCTGGGATTGGAGAGCCAGCTCTATTCGATAAGCGGCAGTACATGGGGTGCACAGTTGTGTGCGGTTTCGGCCAAATCCGGAGCAGAGAAGAAGGAAAACTTCTCTGATTTGGAGGGCAAATGGGTCGTTAACGGGCATAATAATCAGATGAAGAGCGTGTTGCACGGATCAAAATTTTTTGTTCACGGCGATAAAGAGAAAGGTTCTATTCCCCGCACCTCCTCTGCAAGCCTGGTTTTTGAAGGGCGGGGGCGAGGGCACGGCATCGGTATGAGCCAGTATGGGGCCTACAACCGTTCCCGGGCCGGGCACACTTGCCGGGAGATACTATCTTTCTACTATCCCGGGGCAGAGATCGTGGTTCGTTAAATTGGGGATAACAGCATGGTTTAAAGGGTTTAAGGGTGAATGAAGAATGATGGCAGGTTATCATTACGGTCTACTCCGGAAGAGGAACGATGTTGAGGATTAACAGCAGGCTTGAAACAAAAGAGTTTTCCTACGATCTACCGGCGGAATTGATTGCCCAAGAACCGTTGACACCAAGGGACAGTTCGAGGTTGTTGGTGTTGGGCCGCCATAGCGGGGAGATTGGGGACAGCACGTTTTTGCGATTTACCGATTACCTGCAAGCAGGAGATCTGCTGGTTCTCAACAATACAAGGGTCTATCCCGCCCGCTTGCCGGGGCGTAGGAAAAAAAGCGGGGGGAAGGTAGAGCTGCTTCTTCTCCGCCGCATGGAAGAGGCCGTCTGGGAAGTGTTGTGTTCACCGGGCCGGAGGGCCCTGCCGGGGGAGATCTTGGAATTTGGCGATGGTCTGCTGGAAGCAGAAGTGCTGGAAAAAACGGCTGCCGGGGGTAGAACCGTGCTTTTCAATTCTACTGCGGGTTCGCCGGAAATTTTGCTTTCCAGGCTGGGGCAGACTCCCCTGCCCCCCTATATTAAAAAAAAATTGGATGATGCCGAACGCTACCAAACGGTGTACGCTGCCCGCGAAGGTTCTGCTGCCGCCCCCACCGCCGGGTTGCATTTTACACCGTCTGTATTCGAAAGGCTGCAGGCAAGGGGAATTAAATGGGTATTTTTAACTCTGCATATCGGTGTCGGAACCTTCAGGCCGGTAAAAGAGAAATACATAGAACAGCATATTATGCACAGTGAACACTATGAACTTTCTTCCGCCGCAGCAGAGAAGATCAATCGCACCAGGGAGAAAGGAAAAAGGATCGTGGCCGTGGGGACGACTTGCTGCCGGGTTTTAGAGACGCTCAGTTTCGGGGATGAAGGGGATCGGTTGCGGGTGAGGGAAGGTTCCGGAGAAACAAACCTCTTTATCTACCCGGGATATGATTTTAAGATCGTTGATGCCTTGCTTACTAATTTTCACCTGCCGTGTTCCACCTTGCTAATGTTGGTATGCGCCTTTGCCGGAAAAGAAAACACGCTCAAAGCCTACCGCAAGGCGGTGGAAAAACGTTATCGCTTCTATAGTTTTGGAGATGCCATGCTCATAATTTAGCATAATAGGATGATCGTGATGGCCATTGATTTTGCAGTTACCGGTAGAGAGGATAATGCACGTGCCGGAGAGATAAAAACAAACAGGGGAGTGATCGAGACACCGTCTTTTATGCCCGTGGGCACGCAGGCTACCGTCAAGGCGATGACTCCTGAAGAGTTGGAAGGGATGGGAGTGCAGATCTTGCTCGGCAACGCTTATCATCTCTACCTGCGGCCGGGGACAGAAGTGATCGGGCAGGCGGGGGGGCTGCACCGCTTTATGCATTGGCCCCGCCCCATTTTGACCGACAGCGGCGGTTTCCAGGTTTTCAGCTTGAGCGCCAAGCGGGATGTTGCGGAAGAAGGGGTGACCTTTCGCTCCCATCACGACGGTTCAACCCATTTCTATTCGCCGGAAAAGGCGGTTGAAGTGCAAAATATCCTTGGTTCGGATATCATGATGCCCTTTGATCACGTTATCGGCTATCCCGCAACCGAGGAGGAGACCCTCGAAGCGATGGAGAGAACGATCCGCTGGGCGGAGCGGAGTAGAAATCATCATCGAAATACAGACAAACAGGCACTGTTTGCCATTGTGCAGGGCGGAACCTTTATCCACTTAAGGGAAAAGTGTTGCCGGGAACTTGCCAAGATGGATTTTCCGGGTTATGCCCTGGGGGGGTTAAGCGTCGGCGAACCAAAGGAGGTGATGTACCAGATTTTGGATAGGTCGGTTCCCCTTCTACCCGCAGATAAACCCCGTTACCTGATGGGTGTGGGTTCTGCCGATGCTCTGCTGGAGGGTGTTATGAGGGGGGTGGATCTTTTTGATTGTGTCTTACCAACGCGCATTGCCCGCAACGGCAGGGTGATGGTTGCCGAAGGCTATCTTACGCTGCGAAACGCACGTTATAAACGGGATATGCGCCCCATCGAACCGGGGTGCACGTGTTACGCCTGCCGGCATTACAGCAGGGCTTATATACGGCACCTGCTGAAATCAAATGAAATTCTTGGCTTGCGTTTAACGTCTCACCACAATCTTTTTTTCCTGAAGAATTTTATGGCCGAAATTCGTGAGGCCATTTTAGAAAAAAGGTTGGCACAATTTTATGAGAAATTCTGGGCCCGCTACCGTTCGGCCCAACAAGCTGGCAGTGATGAAGAATAGCCTCGTACGGCCCTTCGAAGGCACGCCCGGGGCCGGATCCGGTTGCAGGCAGGGTATCTCAAACAATATTACATAAGGAGTGACGGGTAGTGGATGTAAAGGCTCTTGCCGGTTTTTTACCGATTATTTTGCTTTTCGGTATTTTTTATTTCGTGCTGATCCGACCGCAGCAGGCACAGCAGAAAAAAAGGAAGGAGATGCTGGAGAGCTTGAGGAAAGGTGACCGCGTCGTCTCTATCGGCGGGATCTATGGAATACTTAAGGAGGTGCGCGATGATATCGTGATCCTGCGCATTGCAGATACTGTAAATATTAAAATGGCCCGTGGGGGCATCGATCGGATATTGAGCGATGAAGAATAATTTTTTTCACCACCCGGGGCAGATACAAATCAATGTAGTAATAATGAATAAGGAGAGGGCATATATAAGCTGTAAGCGGGTTTGTGTATCTGGATAGCGATTATCGGCCCGCTGCGGAGGTGACAATGTGCATACCAGGGGTCGTGCCTCCACTTCGGGTGGAGCATTGTCTTTATTTTCCTCATTTAATTTAGTTTTGTGGGGGCTATTGGTGGCTTTGGGGTTTTCTTTCCTTTTTCTGGCCTTGAATGCCATTTTGATCCTTTTTACCCCCCTCTCCGAAGTTTTTGTTCCCTACCTGCTTTTTGCCGGGACTCTGTTCAGTGTTTTGCTGGGGGCAGTTTTTATCGGGAAGCGAACAGAAGAAAAGGGTTGGCTGCGGGGCGGTTTGATGGGTTTTTTTTATGTTCTCGTTCTTCTCTGTTTAAGCTATTTTTGGCAGATCGATTTTCAACCGGGGTGGGGCCTGCTCACTAAATTTTTTTTAGGTTTTTCTTTTGGGGCAGCGGGAGGCATCTGGGGTATTAATTCCTAACGAAACCAATGTTGGCGCAACAATGCCGCAGTCAGGATTTACCCAGAAGGAGCAGGAGCCCGATGATCACAAAAGCCGCTCCGGCTCCTTTTTGCAGGTAGAAAGCCGGAAGATAGCGGGAAAGCGTTCCGCCTAGAAGCACCCCCAGAAGAGCACTGAGTACGAGTGCAGCGGCTGATCCCAGAAAAACCGCCCATAGCGGGCGGCCTTGTGCTGCTAAAAGCAGAACGGCCAACTGTGTTTTATCGCCCAATTCGGCTAAGAATATCAGGGAAAAGGTGCTTAAAAAAGCCTGCCAAAAATGCATTAAGATTATCCCCTTCCAGATCGTTATTTTTCCTGCAACTATCTTTATGATCTTTAAGCTTAGAATATCATTAACCGCCTGCATTTACCAGAATATTTGGTTTGGACGAGAAGACATAAAACTTGACGCCGGCGTGCCGTTCGGTATAGAATAATTATAGTAAAATAAGGATATTTTGGTTGGGAACATTTAAACTAGATCACAGATCACTCTTAAGAAGGAGGCTGATTATCTATGCAGCACATCAGGATGATTCGGAGGGGCAATCTATGGAAGGTTGAGGAACGGGGCTGCCGGGATTGCATGGCTTCATGCCAGTCAGCTTGTAAAACCTCTTGTACCGTTGGCCACCAGGTCTGCCGGCAGGAAACTATGCAGAGGTAGCGCAGTTTTTCGGGCTGCTTTATTTTTGTAGGGATAGACCCGGGATAAGGCTCTGGTTATTCAGTTTAAAAGCCTTCCGGGTTTTATTTTTTGGGGAAAGCGGGTGTAACCGACGATGGAGGGTATCAAACAGCAAGATATACATACGTTTAAATACAGAGATCTGCAGTTGGTTTATGATGTAAACAGCGGTTCCTTGCACGCGGTGGACAACCTGGGGTGGGAGGCGGTCAACCTTCTGGCGGAGGGCTGTGCCGATGAAAAAGTGCGCTTCCTTTTGCGCGGCAGGTATCCCGCAGATGCAGTGGAAGCTGCCCTGCAGCAGGTGGATATGCTCCGGCGGGAGGGCGTGCTCTTTGCTCCCGAACCCCAACTGGAACGGGATAAGCTTTTTTCTACCGGGGTGCGGGCACTCTGTCTCTTTATTACCCATAGCTGTAATCTGGGATGCCGTTACTGTTTCACACAGAGGGATCCCGGCGAGAGAGCCTCTCACATGACCCCGGAAGTGGGGAAAAAGGCTGTTGATTTTCTTCTTGCACAAGAGGGAGGGGTCCGCCGTGAAATAGACTTCTTTGGAGGGGAGCCTCTTTTAAATTTTTCGGTGGTCCGTGAAATAGTAGATTATGCCCGAGAAAATGCCCCTTTACGCGGTTTGGAATTTGATTTTACGCTGACGACAAATGCCACTCTGTTGGATGATGAGAAGATCGATTTTTTAAACAGAGAAGATATCAACGTGATCCTAAGCCTCGATGGGCGACCGGCGATCCAAAACCGGATGAGAAGCTATAGGGACGGGCGCGGTTCCTATGAGCGCACGGTGCAGAACATTACCCGGTTTTTAGAGAGCAGGGGCCGGGAGAATTATTATATCCGCGGTACCTATACCCGCTATAATCTCGATTTTAGCCGGGATATCGAACACTTTTTGGCGCTGGGCTTGGATTCCCTCTCTTTGGAGCCCGTTGTTTCACAGGGAGAGGGCTATTCCTTGCAGGCCGAAGACTTGCCGCTTCTGGAGCGGGAGTATGACCGCCTCGTCGATATCTACCTGGAACAGAAGGAAAAGGGGGATCCTTTTCTTTTCTATCATTTTCTGCTCGATCTGGAGAAAGGGCCCTGCCTGTACAAACGTTTAAGCGGGTGCGGTGCCGGGGGGGATTATCTGGCAGTAGCCTCCGATGGCACGCTTTATCCCTGCCACCAGTTTGTAGGCATAGGGGATTTCTATATGGGAAATGTTACCCTTGAACCGCCGGTTTTGCGGCGGGAAATAGGAAAAAGGGTGGTCGATTCGGCTTGGCAGAGGGAGGCTTGCCATAGTTGCTGGGCACGCTATCTCTGCGGACGGGGTTGTGCGGCCACCGCCTATTTTATGGAGGGAGCACTGCACCAGACTAATGCACTAAGCTGCGCCCTGCAGAAGATAAGGCTGGAGCGTGCTCTCTATCTGCAAGCAGTCTAGCCTGAACGCATGGTAGGAATGAGGTGGAGATATGAAAAAGGATAGCCCCCTGGCCAGGCGCATGACTCCCCGCTCACTAAAAGAGTTTGTGGGGCAGGAACACCTGTTGGGAGAGAACAAGCCCCTGCGGAATATCATCGAAGGCGATCTCTTATCCTCCCTGATCCTTTATGGCCCCCCGGGGACGGGCAAAACTGCGCTGGCCAGAATTATTGCTACAACCACGAAAGCACAATTCAAGCGTTTAAATGCTGTGATGGCCGGCGTCAAGGATCTGCGGGCAGTAATGGAAGAAGCAGAGGCGCTGCAGGCCTGGAAGAGAAAAACTGTTCTGTTTATCGATGAGATCCACCGTTTTAACAAGGCACAGCAAGATGCTCTGCTTCCCGCAGTGGAAGGGGGTCTGCTCTGCCTCATCGGTGCAACGACAGAAAACCCGTTTATAGCAGTAAACCCCCCTCTTTTATCGCGTTCCCTGCTTTTTACCTTTGAAAGCTTGGCTCCCGCTGAGATAGAAGAGATCTTGCGCCGGGCGCTGAAAGATGAGGAAAGGGGCCTTGGAAAGTACAAATTTGATCTGGCGGAAGAGGCCCTGCTCTACTTGGCCCGGATTGCCGGGGGGGATGCCCGGGTAGCCCTGAATGCATTGGAGATGGCTGTGTTTAGTATGGCGGCGGAAAGCAGCGCTACCGCCGGCGGTGCCGGCCCGGCTACGATCTCCCTGGCACAGGTTCAGGAGATCCTGGGGCGGACAAACTTAAAATACGATGCGGGTGGGGACTACCATTACGATCTTGCTTCGGCCTTTATTAAATCGATCCGGGGTTCTGATCCCGATGCCGCGCTATATTGGCTGGCAAAAATGTTGGAGGCGGGGGAAGATCCACTTTTCATTGCCCGGCGACTAATCATCAGTGCCAGCGAGGATATCGGCAATGCCGACCCCCGGGCTCTCTGCCTGGCGGTCG
Source organism: Bacillota bacterium (assembly GCA_012798895.1). Lineage (GTDB taxonomy): Bacteria > Bacillota > Dethiobacteria > DTU022 > UBA8154 > JAAZMI01. Next base: position 331 of record JAAZMI010000023.1, on the reverse strand, counting down.
CCGCGGCGCAGGCTTTGCAACAAGTAGGCCTTCCCGAGGGCCGGATACCCCTGGCGCAGGCCGTCTCTTACCTGGCCTGTGCGCCCAAAAGCAATGCTGCCTACCTTGCCCTCGGGGAAGCTCTCTCATCGGTAAAAAATTCCCCCCGGGCTACGGTGCCGCCGCATCTGCGCGATACCGGCTACAAAGGTGCCGCCAAGCTGGGGCACGGCCGGGGCTATCTCTATCCACATGATTTCCCCGGCCATTTTATCCCGCAGGATTATCTGCCCCCGGAGCTGCAGGGAAAAACATTTTATCGCCCCGGGGGACAGGGATACGAAAAGGAGAT
>JAAZMI010000164.1 GCA_012798895.1 Bacillota bacterium | reverse complement strand
CCGGCACCCCCGGCACCTCAGATACTGCAAGCGTTGCAAGCACAATGAGCTTTACTAGAGCGCTGTTAACATTATTAGTGTATAACAAACATTATTAATTCCGCAAGCGCTGCTTGCAGCCCGGCAGATACATCTACATTCCCACCGGGTTTTCTAACCCTTAATCCCGGGTTTTAATTCCTCGTCCCGCGCTTTATTCGTCTCATTTTTAAACAATGCCTTAACTCTGCCCGTGTGCTTTCCAAGAAATTCCTTTGCCCCCTCCGAGTAACCCTTGAAAAAAGGCGAGATCAGAGCAATGGTAACGATCACCGCCGTAAAAAGCTTTAGATCGGTGGGCTGAAAACCGAGGCGCAGAACCAGGGCAATGATCAGGCGGTAGAGAACAGAGCCAAGCAGGGCGGCAAAGATCCAGACGATGATGCGCGCACTGCCCAACAGCACTTCGCCCACGATCACAGAGGCCAATCCGGCTACGATCGTCCCGATCCCCATGCTGATATCGGCAAATCCCTGGTACTGGGCAATCATCGCCCCGCTGAGCGCAACGAGGGCGTTGGAGATCCCGAGGCCCATGATCTTCATGCGGCCGGTATTTACACCGAGGCTGCGCATCATGATCTCGTTGTCTCCCGTAGCGCGCAGGGCCTGCCCCGTCTCCGTAATTAAAAAATAGTACAGAAACAGGACGAAAAAGAGGGCAACGGCGATGCTAAAGATAAATTCGCTGTGGCGCAGGGTAATGCCGAGGTCGCCCAGGCATTCGAAGATCACCGGTTGCCGGAGCAGAGGCAGGTTGGGGCTGCCCCCCATGGCCCTTAAGTTAATAGAGTGGAGGCCGATCATGGACAAGATCCCGGCCAGCAAGGGGGGTATGGAAAATTTGGTGTGCAACGTGCCCGTCACCACCCCGGCCAAAGCGCCGGCCACCGGGGCGGCCAGAGTAGCCAGAAACGGGTTCACCCCGGAGATGATGAGGGAGGCCGCTACCGCGGCCCCCAGCGTAATGCTGCCATCGACGGTCAGATCTGGAAAATTGAGGATGCGAAAGGTTAGAAATACCCCCAGGACCATCAATCCATAGATTAGGCCGAGAACGATCGCTCCGTAGAAAGCTGTCAGGCTCATTTACTTACCTCTTTCAACATTCATTCTATCATTCTATCACTCAAAGATCTCTTCGGCTTTATCGATAAGAGACTGCGGCAGCTCCAGCCCCATATTTTGGGCCGCCGTTTTGTTAATGGCGTAGGTAAATTCTTTGGAACCGACGATCGGCATCGTGGCCGGATCTGCACCTTTTAATACCTCGACCGCCATCAGGCCGGTCTGATAACCCAGACCATAGTAGCTGATCCCCAGGGTCGCCACCGCACCGTTTTCCACGCTCTCCACATCACCGGCGATCAGCACCAGGCCGTGATCTTCGGCGACACGGACGACCGAGCGCAGCGCGCTGACAATGGTATTGTCCGTAGGCACATAGATCGCCTCCACTTTTCCGATCAGCGATTCCGCCGCCGTCCCCACTTCGCCGCTGTTGGTCGCGATCGCTTCCACCACGCTAAGCCCCAATTCCGGTGCTACTTCCTTGGCGATATCCACCTGCACCACGGAATTCACTTCCCCCGTATTGTAGATGACGCCGATATTTTTTATATCGGGATCGATCTCCAGGGCCAGCTCCAACTGCTCTTTAATCGGGTTCATATCCGTGGTCCCGGTCACATTCGTGCCCGGACGTTCCATGTCCTCCACCACCCCGGCTTCCACGGGATCCGTTACGGCCGTAAACAGGATCGGTATCTCGTCAGTAGCTGTAGCCGCAGCCTGGACAGCAGGCGTGGCTATAGCCAGGATCAGATCGACCCCATCCGCCACAAACCCTTCCGAGATGGTCGCCGCCGTGGGCATCTCTCCCTGAGCGTTTTTGTAATCAATTTTAAGATTATCCCCGTCTTTGAAGCCTTCGCTTTCCAGGGCATCTATAAATCCCGCTCTGGCTTCGTCCAGCGCCAGGTGCTCCACGAGCTGCACGATGCCGATAGTGTAGGATTCGGCAGCAGCTTCCCCTTCTCCTTCTGTTTCTTCCGCGGGGCCCGGCGGCGACGGCTGCATGCAACCGCTGATCATTAAAATTGCAGCCAGTAACAGGATAACCCCCCATTTAAGCCTTTTTTGCTTTAACAAGTTGACTCCCCTCCTGATTATAGAAATCCGTGAAAAACAGATCGATACCCCCGGCACGAACATTATCCGGCCCAACTTTAACGCTTCACCTCTTTCCGTTCGTATTGTAAGCCGGGAATATTACCAAGAAAGCTTCCATCCCTTAGGGACGGAAGCTTATCTTCGCGCGGTACCACCCTGATTGGACACATAGGGTCCCTCTTCTTTGCAGGGTACAGGCCGGCCATCGTTCTGACGACGACGCTATACCCTCTCCCTTTTAACGGCGGGAGCCCCCGTCAAGGCCTACTAAAACCCACTGAAACGGCTTTTTCGGTTTGCTGCTCCGGGACGAACTTCGACAATCATCGATACCGGGTCGCACCCTCCCCCGGCTCTCTTAGATCTACAGATTGCTTACTTTTCCCCGTCATTGCTTTTAGGCAAAATATAATAGTGATTTATTTTACACCATCCGGGGCTTCGATGTCAAGATGTTTTTGTTACTATATTCTTAATATTGGTAAAATAGAACAATGATGATGGGGATCTGCTCATTTGACGCAAAAAAAAGAGGCCCACTGTCTATAGCCCGTGCAAATACTATTTTTGGCAGATTACTGGCCCGCTTCAACGCTGTTTTCAAGGGCGCTTTGGGAATGGACCTACCAATCATTTTGATTTTTAAGCACATTGCCCCACTTTTTTAACAGGCCCTCGATTTTTTTGTGATTTTCAGACGGCCCGTCTACTCTTTTGCCTCCTGTCCCTGCTTCTGTTTTCTGTTTTCTGTCTCCTGCCGGCGCAGCGGCACAAGGGCGCGTCTCTCCGGCAGCCGCTCGGGAATGATGATCTGCAGGGCCAATCCCCGGGCCAGGTTGATCACGATCGGGGCAGCTAAATTCGAGGTTATTTTTTTCTCCCCGGCGATGGTCACCGTGGTCAGTACGAGCAGATCTTCTTTTTTATCAGCCTGCAGCTCCTGCTGCTCATCGGCACCGAGCTCCACGCTGTAGCCGGGGAAACAGGGGAAAGGATCTATCAGGATCAGCCCCACCGCCTTTTCAGCAGTAGACTGTAGATGGTAGAAAAAGGGGTTGTTTTCGATGGCCTGCAGGTTGAACTCCCGGTAATTTTCCAGGCCCGGCAGCCCCTGCCTAAAAGATATCTTTTTGGGGATAGAAGCCTCTCCAGTTTGTTTTCTATTCTTCTCCTTTAAGCTCAACACGGTTTTCTTCCCCTCCGGGAATAATTTATTGGTTTAACGCAAAAAATCGACGAGGCTGGGATAGATCATCTGCGCCCCCGTAGAGAGCGCTGCCATGTAGGCATTGCGCTGCATCGTAAATTCGGTGATGGCCTCCGCCAGATCCAGATCTTCGATCTTGGAGCGCAGCTCGCGCAGGTGGATGTGTTCGCTTTTAAGGCGCTGCTCCGTAGATTGGAGCCTCTCCGAGCGGGCCCCGATCTCGGCACAGTTCTGCAGGAGGTGATCCAGACAGCCTTCCATCTCCTGCAGGATCTCTCCCCCCAGCACATCTATATCGTTGTTTTCGAGGGCTGCGATCATCTTGCTGACCGTGGCAAAGAGATTTGGCCCTTCTGCCGCCTTGTATTTTTCCTCCCCCCCCCCTTCCCCTTCCGTCATCTTCTCCCATCCCCCGAAGACGCTTTTGCCGATAAAGTTGATGGCCAGCTCTTGGCTGGGCGTAATCTCGATGTTTCTCTTGCCCTCGTCTCCCTGGTATGCAACTTTATAACTGAAAGAGCCGGAATCGTTATCTCCGGTATCGGAATTGGCTATTTTTTCGAAAGGAGGGGCCTGGGTCTGATGCCCGCCGAAGACGTAGAGCCCGCT
>JAAZMI010000163.1 GCA_012798895.1 Bacillota bacterium | reverse complement strand
GGAGCATCTTTGCCTACCTAAGCCCGATCATCTGCAATGCGTTCATCGTCAGCCTCTACCTCTACATCTTTTTTCGCATCCCCTACTGGCCCACCGTCCTGACCATCGGTCTGGGAGAGAGCGTGGCCGTTTTGGCTTTGGGCCTTCCGCTCTTGCACCTGTTAAAAGCCCGGGAGAGAGAACGTTGGCAATAAAAATGCCGGCCCGGCATATCCCAGCCGCGACCGGCTCTATTCTTTTGGCGGTAGCTTAACGATATTAACCGGGCCCATCCTCTTGAAACATCAAGGGAATTAGAATTCTTCGGCCCGCTTCCAGGTCTGCATCTTCCTCCAAGCTATTGGCTAAAGCGATCACTTCCGGTTTTAAACCATAGGCGCGCCCGATTCTTAAAAGCGTGTCGCCGGCCTTCACGGCATAGATGACCATGCTCGTGCCTGCGGGTACCCGCGAGGGGACCACTACGGCAACTTCCTGCACCTGCCAGGCCTTTATCTCCAAAAGAAGATGGCTAATCTGCAAAGTATCGCTCTCTGTCGGCACGTACTCCGTCCCCTGCGGCTGAAAATAGGCCGCCGTCTCCACCTCCGGCCCGCTCCCCGGCAGGTAGAGATCGCTTAGGAAATCATCTTCCACTTTTATCACGCGGGGCAAAACCGGCTCCGCCATCTCCGCTGCCGTCTCCAACGCCGTTCCCGGCCCCTCTTCTTCCCCGATCCCCGGCAACCGTTCCGCTGCGGGGAGATAGTACACCTTTTTTTCCAGTTGGCCGCTTACGCTAAGCCGGTCTTCCTGCGGGCTAACAGCCAGGCTCTGAAACCTTGTAAACCCGGCGGCAATATCTCGCGGGTAAGAGAAAGCCAGCTTCTGGACCAGCTCCAAGGGCTCCTTAACAATTCCCAGCGTTTTGGGCAGCAACAGATATTCTTTTTTCACGGCCGCCCCTTCTATATCGCTGATCACCTCTTGTTGAATTGACCGCGTCACCCTCGCAAAGACATCGATGTTCACCTGATAGAGGACATTCTTCTCATCGATATTGCATACAGCCCGCCCGATCGACGGGAAAAGGCTGATCTTAAAGCCCTCTTCTCTCTGTTCCGGGAAAGACGCCTCATGATTAAATTGCTGCCTAATCTCCTGCAGGCTTCCTTTCTCCCCCACCAGAACAGAGGCCGTTATAACCAGTTCTCCCTTTAGGCCTATTGACTGCCGGCCCCATTCGTAGGAGAAATCCTGCAGATAGCAGTTGACGATCCCGGCATATTGGGGAACCTCTGCAAACCCCGTCTCCTTGGTCACATCGAATTGGAAAGCGTTCTCCGCAACCAGCTCTTCTACCGCCAGGACGGCGCGGGACACTCTTTCCGGCGCGATATCCTTGGCCCCCACGGCCACCGTCAACTGTTGCAGATCGATCACGGCGAGGAGCACTTCAATTTCTATTTTTAGCTGGTAGAGCAGCTTTCCCTCCGCTTCGAGAGGAGAATTCTCTTCACCGGTAAAGACAACCCGCCCCCGGGCAGAGAGCTCCATCCCCGGCAGCGCTCCTTTAAGTTCTGCTTCCCTGTAAAATTCCTCCTCCGGCCAGGCATATTCTTTGGCTCCTTCTTTACCATAAAATACGGCCTTTCCTGTCAGGCTACCCTGGATGCTAATCTTGTCTTTTTCGACAATGCCCCCCACGATCGGGCTGATTTCGGCCACAATATTACTCAGCGGAAAAACCCTGCCCTCTTCCCGGGCCGGTTCATCCTCCACCAAGAGGTCCACTGTAAAGGAAAAACGCAAAACCGATTCTCCGACCAGTACCTTATAGTAAAGATCTGTAGTCAGTAGATCTATCTTTTCTTTTTTTAAGCGCCGGCTCATCATCCTTCCTCCTTGTATGCAGTATACAACTTCACGATCTAATAATATTAAAGTTAAAATTAAATTATGCCTGCCGGCCCAAATTATCCCCGACAATAAAAAATTCCCGTTAATTGAAAACGGGAATGGTTTGATGCATATTTTTAAATTTGAACAGCGGGGAGATGCTCACCCGGTAGGCAGGTCTATTCTCCGGCGCAGGAAGCAATCTTGCGGCCATCCGTGCCGTAGCCGTGAAGCCTAAGCTCTACTGTAGAAGTGAGAACATCTGCGTAGCTGAAAGAAAGTCTTTGAAAATAGTTTTCCTCGTCGACGCGAACGACGAAGATAGAGGGATAAGTGTTCTCCAGAACCCCGACTTTTTCGAATGTCCTTCTCCGCCCCCGGTTCGCCCGCAATTTAATCTTTTTTCCTACGTGTGATTCCAGTTCTTTGCGGATCTGGCCCAGAGGATTTTTAACGGTCATACTTACATCACCTCTCCCTGATTTTAACACAAATCAGGAAATATGTCAAACAAACTGCTTATTTCCCCCTTTTTAAAGCAGAATATCATGGTTTTCCGCAATATTTCATCTGTTTTATTTTGTATACCGATCGGCCACGGTCATCGCACCGTAAGAATCCGGTTTTATGCGGGCATAGAAACCGCTGCCGATGACCATGCCCACCACTTCTTTAATCAGTTCTCGCGTATCGCCTTTTTCTCCCACATCCAGATGTATCTCCACGTTTAGATCCGTATAACCGTTTTCTGAGAGAAGGTTGTCGAAATTGCCCGCAACCTCCAAGCTGAGGGATGTCTCAAAAAAGATTCGCTGGCGCAAGCTCTGCATGAAATAGTGCTTCTTCCTGCAATAGAAATAGCGCCCCCCCTTACCGACCCGGAGCGCAATAATTGCCGTAACGAAGACCGCTTCAGCATCGAGGTGCGTCTGCGAATCGGTACCGATAATCAATTTGTACTGTTCTTCGGGCTGCTCCTTGATATAGTCTACGATCTCTACAAAAACTTCTTCTAAGGTCATTTTCCCCTTGGTAGGGCTACAAAAGATCATTATCTGTTAGCCTTCTTTCATTGTGTCCCTCCAGGCGCAAAACGAAAACCTTTCTCTAATTATAAAACATCTCACTTAGGTTTGCAAATTCCTGAAGAGAAAAGGTCTCCCCCCGCCGCCGGGAAGAGATGCCTTTCTGAAGAAGGAATTTTTCCCAATCTCTTTTACTGCGACCCCCCACGCCCGCCAGAGCGTTGAGGATCGTCTTCCTTCTTTTTTGGAAAGCGGCGCGCACCACCTGCCAGAACATCTCTTCATCGGGAATTTCTACAGCAGGTTTTGGCAGGAGATCCAACAATACGACAGCCGAAT
>JAAZMI010000162.1 GCA_012798895.1 Bacillota bacterium | reverse complement strand
TTCGTCTGGAACCGGAAGCCATCACAAAATGCCTAACCTGGTTTAAAGAAGTGAGTAAGAAGGATTAAGCAACCATGTATTTTTAATTTCCCTGCATTATCTATGAGTACTTAAGTTTTCCGGTCAATTTTTAAGTTCAGCGAAAAAACTTTTTTAGGCAGCCCGGGCAGGCTATGTCCGGGCGGCCTAATCCTGTTTATAGCGGCTTTGCCCCCGATGTTTTATCTTCCCCGCTTCGTTCCCGATCATTTTTTCCTGCAAATAGATACCCAGTTCCTGTAGGATTATGGCAACCAATGTCGAATAATACAGTTTAAGGGTTTGTTTAATAGATCACTTAAAAAGGCGGTTTACTATGTTTTACCAGATGCTGAAAGGTAGAAGGGTTTGTTTATCTGCGGCAATTGTTGTACAGGTTGTTTTATTCCTGTTTAGCATTGTTTTTTTGCCGGTTCCGAATAAAAAAGTGGAGGCGGCTGTTTTTTCAGATCTGAACGGCCACTGGGCTGCAGCGGAGATCTGTGCTGCCGCGGAGGCGGGATACATCCATGGTTATCCCGATCGATCATTTCGCCCCGAGCGGGAGATTACCCGGGCCGAGTTTGCTTCCATTATCAACAATTTTTACGGTTTTGAGATGCCTTCAAACCCGGCCGGCTATGGTGATGTGCGCGAAAATGACTGGTATTTTTCGGAGGTATCCAAAGCTACGGCTGCCGGTTATTTCAATGGTTATCCCGGCGGGGTTTTCCGACCTGCGGCGGAGATTACCCGTCAGGAGGCGGCGGGCGTTCTGGGAAAGATGCTGTTAGGCGAGGAGATTGCCGGAGAAGAGGGGCTCCTGAAATTTAATGATGCAGCCCAGATTGGGGCTTGGGCCAAGCCGGCGGTGGCCGGTTTGGTAGCACGGGATCTCTTTGCCGGTTACCCGGATTCCACCTTTCGTCCCCGGCGGGCGGTTACAAGAGCAGAGGCTGCGGTGCTGCTGCTGAAGGTTGAGAAATACCTGCAAGAGAGATTGGCCGGCTGTTACTTGGAGGTGAAAGGGGAGCATGTAAATAAGAGAACGGGGCCGGGCGAAAGTTTTGCCGTGTTGGGGCAGGTGGAGCAAAAGGAAGTTTATGAGGCAATATCGTTCTGCAACGGGTGGTTTAAGGTGGGGGGGCTGGAAGGTGATGGTGCAGAAGGTTGGATTGCCGGTTGGCTGCTGCAAGAACATGATGCGCCGCTGCCCGCACCACCACCTCCGCCTGTGCCGCCGGAAAAACCTGTAGAGAACCTGGACCTGGCGATCGAGGTTCTGCCCGGAGAAAGGGCCTTGACGGTTAGCTTATGCGCCGGGGAAGATGCAGAATATCGCTGGGAAAAGGAAGAGGAGACGAATAAACTTAAAATTTTCGTTACCGGCATCAAACCTTTGGCTGCATCCCAAAAAATCCCTGTAGGGCAAGCCGGTTTGGAACAGATTGTTTCCCGGCCTGCTGCGGGAGAAAACGGGGACGGCCGGGCTGAAGTGGAGTTCGAATTTATAAGGGAGCCGGTGCCGGTTGTCTACAGTGTTGAGGAGAAGCCGGGCAGATTGTTGGTTGTTGTCCCCCACCAGTTGTTGGAAGTAGAGATAGAGGAGAGCGGCGATCTGGTCAGGGCTTATCTGCAGGCTACAGTGCCTCTCGATTACCGGGCTTTTGTGCTCTACGGGCCGCGCCGGATCGTGATCGATCTGCCTAATCTGGTATTGAACCCCGTGCTTAAAGATTGGAAAACAGAATTCGATCTGCCCTTCTTGCGCAGCCTGCGTCTGGGACAATTTCAGCCAGAGGTGGCCAGGTTGGTTGCAGATCTAAACGGTGCTGCATCTTATCAGGTGACGCCGGGGGTTTCGAGCCATGCACTCATCTTGGAATTTGGGAAGGCTACGGTGCGGGGGAAGAGGGTATGTCTCGATCCGGGCCACGGCGGGACCGACCCCGGGGCAGTCGGGCCCTCCGGGTTAAGGGAAAAGGATGTCAACCTACCCATCGCTTTATGTGCGGCTAAACTCTTACGCGCTGCCGGGATGGAAGTGATCATGACGAGGGAAGATGATCGTTATGTAGATCTGACCTCCCGGGCAGAGATTGCAAACAACTGCGGTGCAGATGTTTTTGTAAGCATCCATGCCGATGCCGTGCTGAACAAACCAACTGTCGGGGGAACTTCGACCTATACATATTCTATCCGGCAGAAGGCAGAGCGCGAGCACCTTTCGCGCTTGTTGCAAGCAGAGCTGGTTGCAGCTCTGGGCCGGCAGGATCGGGGCGTTTTCGACAAAAATTTTGCTGTGCTAAGAGAAACCAAGATGCCGGCCGCCCTGGTTGAAGTAGCTTATATCAGCAACCCGGAAGAAGAAAAACTGTTGGCAGACGAGGCTTTTCAACAGCGGGCCGCCGGCGCGCTGGCCCAGGCGATCAAAAGGTTTTTCTTGGAATGAAACAGCTTTGTCTTCATTTGAATGTCTGCCTGTTTTTGCAGGCGGCATCGCCTTCTCGCTCTTATGAGGAGGCAGCCATCTCTCTGGCCAGCTCTAGAATGGTTGTATTCTCCAAAACCTGCAGCATCTCACTTTGCGCTTTTTGCCAGACATCCCTTAGGGGGCAGGAGGATCTGTTCCCGCAGGGCATGCTTTGAAGCAGGCAACGGGTAATTTTTACCGGGCCGTCGATGAGCTCGATCACATCCCGCAGGGTGATCTGCCCGGGGTCTGTGCA
>JAAZMI010000161.1 GCA_012798895.1 Bacillota bacterium | reverse complement strand
CGATGAGGAACGCGGGGATCGGATCAGCGTGCAGGGCATGAGCTTTGATCGCAGCCATGAAGAAGAGATGGAGGCTGCTTTTGCCGCCCTGGACGAACAAGAGCGCGAGGAGAGATTGCACCGCCTGCTGGCCATCGGGGGCGGGGCCCTCCTTCTAGTCTTTCTCCTGATCCTGCTCATACGCAGGGCCCAGCGTCGTTACCTGACGGAACGGGCGCTTGTCCCGCCGCCGGCAGAGGATGTTTCGTTGGAAGATCTTATTGCAGAACGTGAGGAGGAAGTCCCACCCGGCATCCCTCCCGAAAAAACGCTGCAGGGGCAGGTGCGGGCGGCGGTTGAAACCAACATGGATGTGGCTGTTGCGGTCCTGCGCAGTTGGTTGACGGAAAAATAATGCTCTTCCGCTTTAGGATTCGAAGTACATAGGGTACATAGAGATGAGGCTGCGCGCAGTGCGGGCCGTTAAAGAGCAATGCCGGGTTGTTTCAAATAGTATTGCAGAATATTTTACGTTTTTGTTTTGATTAAAAGGCCTTAACGAGGCCCAGTTTGTCAGGAGGGTTTTTTTGCCCAAGGTAGAGAATTTTACAGGTAAAAAGAAGGCGGCGGTAGTGCTTCTGGCCTTGGGGCCGGAGCTCTCTTCCAACATACTTAAACAATTTACCGAAAAAGAGATAGAGAGCGTTACCATGGAGATCGCCAATCTGGATCGTGTTGGCGAGAAGACGCGCGACACCATTTTGGAGGAGTTCATGCTCTATAGCCAGGCACAGCAGTATGTTTTGGAAGGCGGCGTGGATTATGCCCGCGAACTTTTGGAGAGGACCCTGGGGCGACATAAAGCAGTGGAGCTAATTAAACGTCTCAAGGAACAGGTCCGGGTCAGGCCCTTTATTTTCGCGCGCGATACAGATCCCGAACAACTGGTGAATATGATCAACCGGGAACATCCCCAGACCATTGCGCTCATTCTCTCTTACTTGGATTCCCAGCAGGCAGCGGCCGTTCTCTCCGATCTGCCGGAGGAGATGCGCGCCGATGTGGCGCGGCGCATTGCCCTTATGGAGCGCACCTCCCCGGAGATATTAAAAGAGGTGGAGACTGTGCTGCAGGAAAAACTGTCCACTGTTTTTCAACAAGATTTTACGCAGGCCGGGGGTTTGGAGACAGTGGTGAATATTTTAAACAGCGTAGACCGGGGGACGGAGAAAATAATTTTAGAAGAACTGGAAAAAGATGACGCCGAGCTGGCTGACGAGATCCGGCAGCGCATGTTCATCTTTGAAGATATTATCAGCTTGGACGATAATTCCATCCAGCGCGTCATCCGCGAGGTGGACAGCAAGGAGCTGGCCAAGGCTTTAAAAGGGGCCAGCGAAGAGGTCAAAGAACGGATCTACCGGAATGTGTCCCGCCGGGCGGCGGAGATGTTAAGAGAAGATCTGGAATTTATGGGCCCGGTGCGGTTGCGTGAAGTTGAAGAAGCCCAGCAGCGTGTCGTGGCGATCATCCGCCGGCTGGATGAGACCGGCGAAATAATCATCTCAAGGGGAGGAGAAGATGCCATCATCATCTAAAATACTGCGCGGCTTGGACGTCAAGGGCTGGAGAATCTGCTACCCGCGTCAGAAGAAAAACATCTCTCCGGAACCTGCCCCACAAGAAGGGGAGGATTTTCTGTCTATACCGGCGGCTGCTGCGGTAGAACAAACCGAGCTGGTGGAAGAGGTCTTGGCCGGTGCCCGGGAGGAGGGCGAAAAGCTGCGCCGGGAGATCCTGGCGGAGGCGGTCGCCGAGGCGCGGCGCCTTGGTGAAAAGGCCCGCGAAGAGGGTTTTACAGAGGGCTACCGGGAGGGTGAAGAGGCGGCGCAGGAGATCATAGAAGAAGCCCGCCAGACCTTAAAGCAGGCCCAAGGGGAACGGCAAAAGATTTTAGCGCAGGCCGAGCCGGAGATCATCAGCCTCGCCATAAGTATCGCAGAGAAACTGCTTAATTACACGGTGAATATGGATTCCCGCTGTGTCCTGGCTTTAATTACCCGCGGGCTGCATGCCCTGCCGGCCGGGACAAAAGTCAATATCCGGGTTAATCCTTTGGATGAAAAGATCTGCCGGGAAAATTTTTACAGCCTGCAGGAGATGGTGAAGGCAGGAACCCAGTTGGAGATAACAGCCGATGAGAAGATCCCCCCGGGAAACTGCCATCTCGAATCGGAAGAGATGGAAGTGGAGATCCTGTTGGAGAATGAACTGCAGATCTTGGCAAAGAAACTTTTAGAACTGGCTGCCTCTTCCGGGCAGGAATATCTGCAGGAGGCGGAGGGATGATTAAGCCGGTAGAATTTCATAAATATGAACAAGAGATCCGGAACTATGCCGCACTTTCGTTCAAAGGACGGGTTACGCAGGTGATCGGCCTCGTGATGGAGGTTAGCGGCATCCATCCCAATATTGGGGAAGTATGCCTGGTGGAGATGGCGGCAAAGGAGGGCAAAAGCGGAGGGACCGTGTTGGCGGAGGCGGTGGGGTTCCGCCAGGGCAGATCGCTGCTCATGCCTCTCGGCGATCTGCAGGGAATCGGCCCCGGTTGTTCCGTTAAATCCACAGGAGGGCCTTTTTTAGTGAAAGTGGGGCCCGGCCTTCTGGGCCAGGTTTTGGATGGGCTGGGCAATCCTCTGCGGGGCGAGATAGAGAGCCGGGAGAAACAGCAGGCGGTGCCGGTTGAAAACATGCCCCCTCATCCCCTGCGGAGGAAGCCGATCACCGAGGTGATGGTGACGGGGGTTCGGGCCATCGATGCGCTTCTAACCTGCGGGCAGGGACAGCGCATCGGCATTTTTTCGGGCAGCGGCGTCGGTAAGAGCACGCTTCTGGGCATGATCGCCCGTTACAGCGAAGCCGACGTCAGCGTGATCGCTCTCGTTGGCGAGCGGGGCCGCGAGGTGGGAGAATTCTTGCGGCACGATCTGGGCCCCGAGGGGTTAAAGCGCTCCGTAGTCGTGGTCTCCACCTCCGAACGGCCGGCGATGGAACGGGTGAAGGCGGCCCTGGTGGCGACGGCGGTGGCAGAGTATTACCGGGAGCAGGGTCTGAAGGTCATCCTGATGATGGACTCGCTGACCCGCTTTGCCATGGCCCTGAGGGAGATCGGCCTCGCCATCGGCGAACCCCCGGCTACAAAAGGCTACACCCCTTCCGTCTTTGCCACCCTGCCGCGCCTTCTGGAACGTTCCGGGACCGCAGATCGCGGTTCCATCACCGGTTTCTACACCGTCCTCGTGGACGGCGACGATCTCAACGAACCCGTCTCCGACGCCGTGCGGGGCATCCTGGACGGGCATATCGTGCTCAGCAGGGAGCTGGCCTCGCGCAACCATTACCCATCGATCGACATCCTGGGCAGCGTCAGCCGGCTTATGCCGCAACTGATCGATGATGATCATAAAAAAGAAGCGGGGCAAGTGAAGGAACTGCTCTCCGCTTACCGCGAAGCAGAGGACCTGATCAATATCGGGGCCTATGTAGACGGCTCCAACCCCGGGGTAGACCGGGCGATCGCCTACCGGGACAAGATCCGGTCCTTCCTCTGCCAAGATCGGGTCGAATCCGTATCCTGGCAGCAGAGCAGAAAAGCTTTGGAAGACCTTCTAGTCGAATAGGACACAAGGGGAAGGACACAGGGGGACGGTTCTCTTGTGTACCTGTTTTTGAACACAGGGGGACGGTTCTCTTGTGTACCTGTTTTCAGTGGGGGATGTATTTTGGGGGGGCACGTGGGGTGGTTTTGTGATACTGGGGGATTGTTAGGATACTAGGAGGCGGTTCTTTTGTGTACCTAGGACACTAGGGGACGGTTCTTTTGTGTACCTAGGACACTAGGGGATGGGTTCTTTTGTGTGCGACACAGGGGGACGGTTCTTTTGTGCACCGGTTTTCAGCGGGGGATGTATTTTTTTGGGACACACGGGGTGGTTTTGTGATACTGGGGGATTGTTAGGATACTAGGAGGCGGTTCTTTTGTGTACCTAGGACACTAGGGGACGG
>JAAZMI010000160.1 GCA_012798895.1 Bacillota bacterium | reverse complement strand
GTTTATATGATTATGTAAAAGAGGCTGATAAAAAAGGTGTTTCCCCCGGTTCCGAAGCCTTAAAAAATCTTTTTGATGCTGCTGCGCCTTGCCTGATCCTCATGGACGAGCTGGTAGCCTATGCTAAGAAAATTTATGGCGCTTCCGGATTGCCCGCTGGTAGCTTTGACAACTTTATTACTTTCGTACAGGAAATAACTGAAGCAGTCAGGGCTAGTAAAAACAGCCTCGTGGTGGCTGCTATTCCTGAATCTGATATTGAGATTGGCGGCGAGGCCGGCAAGACAGCTCTGGAAACTATCGAGCATACTTTCGGGCGTATGGAGTCGATCTGGAAACCAGTAACGGCCAGCGAAGGTTTTGAAGTGGTGCGCCGACGGTTGTTCCTCGATTGCAAAAATCCTGACGGTCGCGATGCAGTCTGTGCTAAATTCACGCAGATGTATAATGAAAATCAGAGTGATTTCCCCTTGGAAGTCAAAGAAATAGAATATAAAAAGCGGATGGTTTCCTGCTATCCTATTCATCCCGAAGTGTTTGACCGGCTTTATGAGGACTGGGCGACTATGGAACGCTTCCAAAGAACACGTGGTGTCCTGCGTCTCATGGCGGCGGTTATTTATGAGCTGTGGATGGGTAACGATGCCAGTTTGATGATCATGCCCGGCACCATTCCCCTGGACAAACCAAATGTCCGGGACGAACTGACCCGGCATCTATCTGAGGGCTGGAATGCCCTGGTGGACCGGGAAGTAGATGGTAAGAACTCCGTTCCCTATCAAAAAGATCAGACTAATCCGCGCTATGGTGGGAAGCTGGCGGCCCGCCGAGTGGCTAGAACAGTCATGTTAGGCAGTGCCCCCACTGTTCGCGATCAAACTGTGCGCGGCATTGAAGCATCACGTATCCGTTTGGGCGTGGTCCAACCCGGTGAGAACATCGCCAACTTCAACGATGCTCTCAGTACATTAACTTCATCCCTGGCCTACCTTTATACCAACCCGTCGGGTGACCGCTTCTGGTACGATACCCGGCCGACGCTACGAAAAACTGTGACTGATCGGGCCACGCAAATTCCTGCACCCGAGGTGGAATTTGAGATTGAAAAGCGGTTGCGGAAACTGCGTAAGGAACAGCCCTTTGCCGGCGTGCACCCCTGCCCCGCCTCTTCACTTGATGTGCCGGATGAACAAAGCGCCCGCCTAGTTATCCTTTGTCCTGATGACGAATACAAAGCTTCAAGGCAGGATAATAACGCCCTGACGGCGGCTGTAGATATTTTAAATAATCGCGGCAATACCCCCCGCATCTACCGCAATATGCTGGCCTTTATAGCCCCCGATCAGGACCTGATGGATTCGCTTAAACAGGCAGTGCGGCTTTATCTTGCTTGGGGTTCCATTAAGAATGACAGCGAAGACCTGAACCTGGATGCAGCACAAAACCGTGAAACAGCAAATAACCTTAAGCGCAGCGATGAAACCGTAGAGGACAGGATAAAAGAAACATATTGCTGGCTGCTTACACCCTACATTGACAAAAATGTAGATATGAAGACCATCATTTGGGATATTATCCGCATCAGCGGGGGGACCGAAGGCATTATCACCAAGGCTGTTAAGAAGATGCTCCAAAATGAAGCGATTATAACCGCCTGGGCTCCAGCTCTTTTGCTGATGGAACTGGATAATTTACTGTGGCGTGATGTTGACCACATTAACATTAAGAAGCTTTGGGAATACCTTTGCACCTATTGTTATCTCCCGCGCCTGGCTGGTGAAAGTGTGTTGGAGGAGACGATCCGTGCCGGTTTGAATTCCCCAGAATACTTTGCTTTTGCATCGGCCTTTGATGCTGACCGTTACATTGGTCTCAAGTACAACCAGCATGTCGGCATTATTGAACGTTCTGGCTACCTGGTAAAAGTTGATATTGCAAAAAAACAACTTGCTGAAGAGGCAGCAAAGGCTCAGGCTGAAATGACGACAGAAATTGGAAATGGGATAAACGCTCCAGCGAACGCCGGCGATAGCGGTCCTTCAACTTATCCTGTTCAAACGCCGGGAACAGAGGTTGACACCCACAAAATCCATGATGACCCTACAATCAAAACCCCGAGCAATACACATTTCTATATGTCGGCAGAACTTGATACAACCCGCATCGGACGCGATGTTCAGAAACTTGTCGAGGAGGTTATCAGCCACCTTACATCAGTTGATGGGGCCCAGGTGGAGATATCATTGGAGGTGGATGTAAAATCGCCGGATGGCCTGTCTCCACAAACTGTGCGAACAGTATCCGAAAACTGCCAAACCCTTAAAGTGCGGACATTTGGGTTTGACGAATAAGCGGCAGATAACAAGGCAAGAGAATTAATAGCGGAAGGATTCTTTTAAGGGCATAAATATCAGTTCTGTTGTAAAAGAAAGCAATATCACGTAATACTGTGTTAGTTAAATGAAACATCATTTAGAGGCAAGTTTTTCCCCGGGGTGCATAGAAGGATACTTATTGGAAATAATAATCGGCAGCATGGATTAAACAAGGAGGGAATTTCATGGCAAAAGCTGTTGTTGGTATCTTTCGCACCCAGGAACGCGCAAAAGAAGCTATTGAAGAACTTAAAAGCCAGGGTTTTGATGAAAAAGAGATCTCTCTGGTAGCCAGAGAAAAACAAGAAGAAGATTTCGCTGAAGAAGAACAAGGCCCCGGGGGATTAACTATGGGGCAGCAAGATCTTAGCGAAGGGATATTTGCCGGTGGGGCCGTGGGCGGTCTGACGGGGCTTCTGGCAGGTGCCGGCGCGCTGCTGGTGCCGGGGGTTGGCCCCATTATTGCTGCCGGGCCGCTGGCCACCTTTTTAACGGGTATTGTCGGAGGAGGTTTAGTGGGCGGCTTGATTGATTTTGGGATCCCTGAAGAGAGAGGACGCCATTTTGAAGAGAGAGTAAAACGCGGCGATATTCTCGTTTCCGTTAAAGCGGAAGACGATGAGGTGGAGCAGGTTACCTCTACTTTGGAACGTTATGGTGCGGAGGATGTGGAGGCTCATTAAGCGGTAGTGAAGGATGTAGTGAGCTCCGAGTTCAGGCAACTTTTGCTATGGGCGCAACTCCAAGTTCCGCTCGGCAAGTTCTACTGCTCTCCTCGAGCCTACGATGACCTGCTCGGCCAAGCGGCCCTCCATGGCCGCACGGCCGGCCACAGGCGTCCTGTCGGCAGGGTCATCTTCGGGTCTTGTTTCGCCGTGAACTTGTTTCCTCGCTTCACGAGTTGTTGCGCCATAGCAAGGATGTTGCTAACATAATGATAATGAAAAATGATCGCTGCACTACATCCTTTCACCACCATAGCAGGTTGAAAAGATTTAAAAAATCAAGTTATAAAAACCAAAACCTCAACAACCGATGGCCGCACGGCCGGCCACAGGCTTCCTGTCGGCGGGGTCATCTTCGACTCTCGTTTCGCAGTGAATTTGTTTCATTTATAGGGGCGGATACCGTGCCGTCCCGTTTCTAATTTAAAAAACATAATAATTTTTTATAGCAACGGCGTTTGCGATATTTAGGCAGCGCCGTTTTTGTGTTATCCAGGTCAGCGGGATAGCAAAATAATCTGCCGGGCAGTGCATTGTCTTCTATCGGTCTTACTCACATAAATGCATGATGCTTCATAATATAGAGCAAAGTTTCAGTTTCTTTCCAAGGGGTGATGGTGCTTGGATATTATTTTGTTGGGTCTAAACATTTTAATTATAGGGGGGGATGGGCGCGAGGTAGAACTATATAACCATTTAAAAAGCATTGGAGCCAATGTTTATCTCTACGGTTTTGAAAAGTATCCAGATACAAAAGCGATCGCCTTGACAGATAACCTCATCGAATCAATTCGCCTGTCACAAGTTATTATTACGCCCCTGGCCGGTATTGAAGCAAACAGCGAAATATATGCTCCATTTTCCCGGAAGAAAATATTGTTGAATAAACCGGAATTTATGAATGCGCTTCAACCACGCACGCTTTTAATGACAGGATATGTCTGGCCATCCTTGAGGGAAATATTGGTACAGAAAGGTATCTTAATCTGTGAAACAAGGGAGATGGATGAAATATCAATTCCAAATGCAATACCCACGGCCGAGGGGGCAATCCAGGCTGCCATGGCCAATACCGATATCACGATCCATAACAGTCAAAGTTTTGTCCTCGGTTTTGGACGCTGCGGGAATATTTTAGCCAAAACATTGCAGGCCCTGGGTGCAGAGGTTACAGTTGCTGTCCGGCGCAAAGAGGTATTGGCCTGGGTGGAAGCATTTAAGATGAACCCTTTATTATTGGATTACCTTCCCGAGGAGATAGCCGGGGCTGATATTATTTTTAACACGATTCCGGCAGTTGTATTGGATGCAGAAGTTCTCTACCGTACTTCCAAATCTGCATTAGTGATCGATCTGGCTACCTACCCCGGGGGAGTTGATTTTCCTGTAGCAGAAAGATTAAAGATCAAGGCGATTTCTTTACCGGGATTGCCGGGCAAAGTAGCTCCGAAAACAGCAG
>JAAZMI010000022.1 GCA_012798895.1 Bacillota bacterium | reverse complement strand
CGGTGATCAATGGCCTTACGGATCTGTTGCACCCTTGCCAGGTTTTAGCCGATCTGCTGACAATTGAAGAGAAAACAGGGCGTTTGCAGGGGAACAAGCTGGCTTACCTCGGCGACGGCAATAACGTAGTCCATTCGCTGTTGTTGGGGGGATCGAAGATGGGGTTTGATCTGGTCGTGGCAACGCCTTCCCGCTACC
The DNA here is from genome assembly GCA_012798895.1 of Bacillota bacterium. Lineage (GTDB taxonomy): Bacteria > Bacillota > Dethiobacteria > DTU022 > UBA8154 > JAAZMI01. The sequence continues at coordinate 4,411 of JAAZMI010000022.1, read as the reverse complement.
GGCCCCTGCCGGCGATCGTGGAGACGGCACAAAAAAACGCCGGCAAAAGTGGAGGCCGGATAAAAATTACGGAAGATCCTAAAGAAGCGGTCCTGGATGCCGATATAATTTATACAGATGTCTGGACGAGCATGGGGCAGGAAAAAGAAAAAACAGAACGGCGCAAAATTTTTTCCCCTTATCAGGTAAACAGAGATCTGGTTGAGTTGGCCAAACCAGGGGCGGTAATTATGCATTGTCTTCCGGCTTACCGTGGGGAAGAGATTACGGCTGAAGTGCTGGAAGGCGAACAGTCTGTGGTTCTGGAACAGGCTGAAAATCGCCTTCATGCACAGAAAGCTCTATTGGCTCTGTTGATGGGCGAGTAGCTGCTCAAGAATGATTAAGACGATGGCTCTGCCCATAAATAAAACATAGAACCACTTTAGATTAAACCGGGGGCAACCTTCTGGCCCGCGGCCGGCATAAGTTTGTGTATTCAGAACCTTAAATATATTTTTATAAAAGGGTGTAAGCTTATGGTAGAAAAAAAAGAAAATGGAAGGGTAGGCATTGCCAACGGTAAAATTGTGGTACGTAACCCCCGGGCCGGGGGCCACCCGGCAATTTTACATCCTCCTGAAGAAGGGGTTACAATTTTGGTAAACGGGGAGATCTTGGAAGAGGCTGTGGCCATAAAAGAAGAAGATCAGATTGAAATAAAACCCTTGTCATTTATGGAAGACGGCCGGGTGGAGGTAAAAATATCCCCAGATGGCCTTGAAGCCTCCCTGTCAGTACTCCCACGGGTAATCAATACCTTTTCCCTCCGCGAGACGGCGATGTTAACGGAGCTCATACCAGAGGTAATAAAAACAGGGTCGCAGGAAAAAATATTTACGTTGGCGGAAGCGGAGGAGGAATTGAAAAAAAACAATATAACTTTTGGGCTTGATTATGCTGCTTTAAAAAATATCACGGAGCAGGCTGCAGGGCAATGGCAGATTGTAGCCCGGGGGGAGAAGATGCAGGAGGGCAAAGATGGTTACGTTGAATTTTTAATTAACCCCGAGGTGGAAAAGGTGACCTACGAGGGGGAGAAAGGAAAAGTGGATTATAGGGAAAGATATCGTTTTCCCCTAGTGCAAAAAGATGATATCATTGCCCTCGTCCATCCCCCGGTTGCCGGTATGCCGGGGGAAAGTGTCACCGGAAAAATAATTGTCCCACCGGCAGTAAAAGAAGCAAGAATAAGATGCGCAGAAGGGACAACCCTGCAAGAAAACGACCGCAAGGTTGTTGCTTTGAAGGATGGCCGCCTGGTAGTCAGCGGCAACCAGGTAAAGGTGGTAGACCTACTGGTGCATCATGGGGACGTGGATCTAGAAAGCGGCAATCTTCACTTCAACGGGGATATGCAGATCTATGGAAACGTCATGGAAGGAATGAGGGTGGAAACCGAGGGCGATCTCTATGTGGAAGGTAATGGATACGAGGCCACTATGAATGCTGGCGGGGGCGTGCATGTCACCGGAAATTTGATCCAATGCCGGGTTAACGGGGGGCAGAAATTTGTTTTTTTGCAGGATTCTTTTCGGCTTTTGGAAGAAATCTGTGCAAGTTACAGCGGTTTTTTAGACAATGTGCAGAAAGTGATCGGCATTTTAAGGGAACGCAAACAAAATATTATTGATGAACAGATGATTAGTTTTACTGTAAAATCAGTATTGGAAAGATACCTTCCTGTTTTACGCAGGCACACGGCAGAACTTGAACAACAGTTAGATAAAGCGAGAACCGAAGGCAAGCAGGCCGACCGCATCAGAGAAATTTTGAAATTCCTAAAAGAGCTGGGGGCGCCATTTCAAAATGTTATGGATCTGCAGAAGTTGGAGAACTGGGGAAACAGTATAGAATCACTGAAGAAGGAGTTTCAGGATGGCATGGAGAACATCCCCGAACTCAGTGTTTTCTACGTCCAAAACAGCGATATAAAACATAGTGGAGAAATTAACGTTTTGGGCCCGGGGTGTTATCAGTCCACCCTGCAGGCGGGAAAAGGAGTTCATGTTCAAGGTATATTTCGTGGCGGAATGATCGAGGCGGTCAGCGAAGTGAAGGTCAAGGAATTTGCCGGTATGGTAGATACTGCCGGCCACCAGATGAAAAAGAAGAAGGTGGGAATAAAAGTCCCCTCCGAGGCCGAGATCTACTTTGGAAAAGTACATGGGGATACCATTATACAGGTTGGAAAATTATTTTATAGATTCGAGCGGGAGCATACAAAAATAAAAATTAAATATGATCGTGAAAGCGGGATGTTGCAGATTACAAACTTTTGATGGGAACTTTTTTTATTTGACAAGGCAGCAGGTTTATTATAGTTTTAGGTAAGGGTTTGGCGCGGGCAGACAGAAGGCAGTGTAAAATTGTGGTGGGTCGCGGGCACGCCATGACCTGGAATAATAAAGCCCGGCATTGTTAACGCCGGGCGATTTGTGGAGGGGATTTTGATGGAAGAAGCCAAAAAAAAATTAAGAGAGGCCGCTCCCAAGGGTAAAATACCATGTATTATGGTTTTCCGTATCGCCAGGGAATGTAATTGCTCTGCAGCCGAAGCAGGAAGTCTTTGCGATGAACTGAAGATTAAGATTGTAAACTGCCAGCTTGGTTGTTTCTGATGGAAAAAGAAAGGGATGATGGCTTACCGATGGAAACCCAATTGCAGGAGGGTGAGCAGGCAGAAAATCAGGTAGCTGTGCTAACAGTAAGCGATCGCGGTGCGCGCGGCGAAAGGGAAGACCGCAGTGGAAAGGTAATTGCAGAGATGGTTCGTTCTGCCGGTTGGAATGTAGCGGTCTACAAAATTATTCCCGATGAAAAGGAAATTATAAAAACAGAGCTGATCAAGTTGGCAGAGGAAAAGAGGGTCGATCTGGTGCTGACTACCGGTGGAACAGGCGTGGCACCGCAGGATTTAACCCCGGATGCTACGTTGGAGATCATCACCAGGGAGGTTCCCGGCATGGCAGAGGCGATGAGAAGGGAGAGCCTGAAAAAAACTCCCCATGCCATGCTCTCCCGGGCAGTCTGTGGTTTAAGAGGAAAAACCTTGATTGTAAATCTGCCGGGGAGCCCCCGTGCTGTGCAAGAATGCCTGGAGGTCGTAATGCCGGCCATTCCTCATGCTTTGGAACTGCTGCGGGGAGAGGTCTCTGATTGTGGTGCACTACCCCCTGCCATCGAATAGTGTTTCTGCCATTTTGGTCTGGTTTCTCTATTTTTTATACCAATCCCGTAAAAACTATTTTTTAAAACAGGGGGTTCTGTTCTTGGAAAAGGAGAAAGGTCTGGTTCTTGTCTATACAGGGAATGGAAAGGGCAAAACTACTGCTGCGCTAGGCCTGGCCTTAAGAGCAATTGGGCATGGCCAGCGCGTTTTTATGTTGCAATTTATGAAAAGCGATCCCCATACCGGGGAAGCGCAGGCCATTAATCAGTACCTGCCCCATTTTAAGATTGTACAGGCCGGGAAAAATAAAATGTTGCCCGACGACAGCCTTATTGAAGATGATCCTGATGTTGTCCGCAAAGGTTTTAGCCTGGGGAAAAAAGCTTTACTGAGTGGGGAATATGACCTGGTGATCTTCGATGAAATCAATATTGTTTTAGCACGCGGCCGGCTTACTGTTGAAGAAGTGTTGAGGATGCTTGATGAACGCCCGGAACACGTCAACGTTGTTTTAACCGGGCGTCATGCCCCCGAAGAGATCATTGATTTTGCCGATCTCGTTAGCGAAATAAAGGAGATTAAACACCCCTTCCGCCGGGGGATTAGGGCGCGAAAAGGTGTGGAGTTCTAGGGCGGTTAAGGATGTAGCAGAGCACAAGGGGACGGTTCTTTTGTGTACCAAAAAACGGTACACAAAAGAACCGTCCCCTTGTGCTCAAAGAACCGTCCCCTTGTGCTCTTTGTGCCAAAAAACGGTACACAAAAGAACCGTCCCCTTGTGCTCCCCTTGTGCTCCCGGGTAAAAATAGGGTGGTGGGGGCATATTTTTTCTGATCAGGGATAAAATACAATATATTTAAAGATTTAAAGAAAAAGGCAGAGTGAAAAGGGAAATAAAAGAAAACACGCCCTAAATTGCTGTAGTACTTTGTTTTCGTCAATTTACCTGTTTGCTTTTTGTAAACTTTTTTCTATATGATCTATATGTTCATTAGCACTCACTCCTGATGAGTGCTAACAATAAGGGCCCTAAAAAGTCCAAGGAAAAATATAAAAGGAGGTATCACGTATGAATTTAAAACCTTTAGGGGACAGGGTGATCGTTAAAGTTTTAGAAGAAGAGGAGAAGACAAGTTCGGGCATTGTTCTCCCGGATCAGGCAAAAGAAAAACCCCAGGAGGGCGAGGTAGTGGCGGTAGG
>JAAZMI010000159.1 GCA_012798895.1 Bacillota bacterium | reverse complement strand
TGGGCTTGTCCTTCCGGGTGGCCGGCGTCTTCCTTTTTCTGGCCCTGCTCGACTATATCTTCCAGCACATTGAATTTCAGAAGAGCCTGCGCATGTCACGCCGCGAGCTGCAAGAGGAATTCAAACACCTCGAAGGAGATCCCCACCTGCGGGCGCGCATCAGGGAAAAGCAGCGCGCCCTGGCCCGGCAACGCAACCTGGCCCGGGTGCCGGAGGCTACAGTGGTGATCACCAACCCCACGGCGGTGGCGGTGGCTCTGCAGTACCATGAAAAAGAACACCAGGCACCGCTGGTTATCGCCAAAGGGGCGGCCAGGCAGGCCCAAGAGATCAAAAGGCGGGCCAAGGAGCACGGCATCCCGGTGATCGAGGACCCGCCTGTGGCACGGCTGCTTTTTCTACAAGTAGAGGTGGGCGAGGAGATCCCCGTGGATCTCTATCAGGCGGTGGCCGAAATTTTAGCGCTGGTTTACCGCCTGCAGGAGAGGGAGCGCCGGCGGCAGCCGGCCGGGTTTTGAAAAATCTGTCAGATGTTTCGTGATCTTGGTTGCGTGCCGCCTATATTTCGACAGGATACTTGCCAAACAAGAATGAGGGTCATATAATATAGTAGATTCCGAATGTTGCCTTAAGTAGTATTTTGTGGAAGCAACGCTGCTGCTCCCTGCCCGATCCGATAAGTTGCCTGCAATGCCGGCAGGAAACGCCAGATGTTTAAAAATCTGCTACCTTTAGAAAGGGGCGTTCTCCCATACAAACGCGACGCCTGGCCTGGACGAGCATTTTTAAAAACATGGATGTCTTGATGGGACTGGCTTTTGTCCTCGTGATCGCCATCATCGTCATCCCGATTCACCCGCTGTTGTTGGATATCCTACTCGTCATCAACATCGCCTTTTCCCTGATCGTGATTCTGGCCACTCTCTTCGTGACAGAGATCCTCCAGTTGGCCACCTTTCCTTCTGTGCTGCTGGTTTCAACCCTTTTCCGGCTGGCCTTGAACATCTCTTCGACGCGCCTGATCCTCACCGAGGCGCGGGCGGGCGAAGTGATCAATGCTTTTGGCGTGTTCGTGGTCGGCGGCAATTATATCGTGGGGTTGATCATCTTCCTCATCATCACTCTCGTGCAATTTGTGGTCATTACCAGCGGTGCGGGGCGCATCGCCGAGGTGGCGGCCCGCTTCACCCTCGATGCCATGCCCGGCAAACAGATGAGCGTCGATGCTGATTTTAATGCCGGACTAATTAGCGAGGATGACGCCCGCAAAAAGCGCCGTGAGCTGCAAAAAGAGGCCGATTTCTTCGGGGCAATGGATGGTGCCAGCAAGTTTGTGCGCGGGGATGCGATTGCGGGTGTTGTCATCGTCCTGATCAATATTTTGGGGGGCCTGGCGATCGGAGCGCTCGTGCGGGGGATGGAGCTGGCCGAAGCGGCCCGCACCTACACCATTTTAACGGTGGGGGACGGCCTCGTGGCCCAGATTCCGGCCCTGCTTATCTCTACCGCTGCGGCTATGTTGGTGACCCGTTCTACGGCAGACAAAGGTTTCGGCACGGATCTCAGCACCCAGTTTTTCAACTTCCCCAAAGCGTTGGCCCTTGCCGCCTTCATTCTTCTTTCTTTAGGGCTCGTTCCGGCTCTGCCTTTTGCTCCTTTTTTCATTTTAGCGGCGGCCTGCGGGTTCGGGGCCTGGACTCTCTTGCGGGAAGAAGAGGCAAGCAAGGTGCGGGAAGAAGCCAGGGTCAAAAAAAGTGAAGAGGTGCTGCCCTCGGCCGAAGAGGAGCTGCGCTCGCTGTTGAGGGTCGATCTGTTGGAGGTGGAGATCGGCTACAACCTCGTCTCTTTGACTGAAAAGAAGACGAACGGGGATCTTCTCAGGCGCATCACCGCCGCCCGCAGGCGTCTTGCTGCCGAGCTGGGCATCATCGTCCGCCCGATCCGCATCCGGGATAATATCCAGTTGCCTCCGAATACTTATATCTTTAAACTGAAGGGAAACGAGATCGCCC
>JAAZMI010000021.1 GCA_012798895.1 Bacillota bacterium | reverse complement strand
CGATGTAGTTTTACCGGCGGCTGCCTTTGCGGAAAAAGAGGGGACCTTTACCAATACAGAGCGGCGCGTGCAACTGCTGCGGCAGGCTATCACTCCGCCTGGCGAAGCAAAGCCGGATTGGCTTATTCTGTGCGAGCTGGCCCGCAAACTCGGCTTAAAGTGGGATTATGCGAAATCGGCGGATATTTTCGCGGAGATGGCCGGGCTTACTCCCAGTTATGCCGGGATTAGCCACCGGCGTTTGGAGGAAGAGGGAGGGCTACAATGGCCCTGCCCCGACGCCGATCATCCGGGAACCCTATTCCTGCATGAGAATAAATTTGTGCGGGGCAAGGGACGTTTTACTCCCGTAGAACACCAGTTGCCGGCTGAAGAACCCGATGAAGAGTACCCGTTTCTGCTCACTACGGGCCGCATTCTCTACCATTACAATACGATGACGCGTTACTCCGGGGATATTGAATCTTTCCGCCCGGAGGAGTTGGCACAGATCAATCCGGAAGATGCTGCAAAAATGGATATTAAAGACGGCGATCTGGTCAAGATGTCTTCGCGCCGGGGCCACGTGCAAGTGAGGCTTACCGTTACAGATATCGTCCCGCCGGGAGTGATCTACATGACTTTTCACTACCGCGAGTCTGCTGTAAACTTGCTGACGATCGATGCTCTCGATCCTGTGACTAAAACACCGGAATTTAAGATCTGTGCTGTAAGGGTGGATAGACTGGCCGAAGTACAGGCTTGATATGGATCTTGTTCAACTGGGGAACACTTGGCCTGAACAGGCAGCCTATCTCGTTAAGCAGCCTTCCAATATACAGCTCAAAATGATCAGTCGGATTTCTTAACCTTCCGCTTTAAAAGCATCTTCATAGTATGGTTTAGAACAGAGTTTAATAAATGCAGCCCGCCCGGGCTGCATTTATTAAACCTCTTCCAGAAAAACCTTAAAATCCTTTTTATCAATTTCATCTGCATTTCGCATTATATCCTTACACGTTGGTTAGTTTTTTTAATCAGTTGTGTATTCCCGCGATCCATGTATTTTCACCTTGTTTCTGAAGATCAACGCTTCCACAGGGAAAAAATTATCTTAAAAGCTTATAATAGATGCGGGGAGGTGGGTAATAGCGATGGAAAACATAGGTTTTGGCATAACAACAGAGATGAAAATTGAAAGAATCAGGGAGCAACACAGAAGTAGAGAAAAGGATCTATTAATCAGGGAGGCACCCCTCACGATCCTTTTAAATGATGAGGAACTTGTGACGCTTTTCTGTTCGCCCCAAAAACTGGATTATTTGGCGGTTGGGTTTTTGTACCTGGCAGGGTTATTGCGCAGCAGGGATGATCTGACAGGGTTGAAAGTCGATGCAGAAAAAGGATTGGTTTCTGTCCGGACGAAAAAAATTGCTGTTCAGGCCGAAAGAAAGACTGCTGTAGCGGCCGAAGAACCAGGCGGTCAAAGGGCCGGCGGCCCCGGGTACGGAAAGAAGGAGCCTTTTGCACGTGCCCCGGTTTTCCCACCGGGCCTGCAGATCGAATCAACTCTGCAGGTAGAAGCAGGGGAGCTCTATCAGCTTATGGCCGCTCTGCTCGATGCCTCCTCGCTTTTTAAAGCCACCGGTGGGGTGCACAGCGCAGCCTTGGCCCGGCCGGATGAGATCCTTTTTTTAAGCGAGGATATCGGCCGTCATAATGCGGTGGATAAGATCGCCGGGGAATGTATTTTAAAAAACATTTCCTTAGATGATAAGATCCTACTGTCTAGTGGACGCATCTCTTCCGAAATAGTAGTCAAGGGGGCCAAACTGGGCCTGCCGCTTATCGTTTCTCATTCTGCGCCGACATCTTTAAGCGTGGAGCTTGCTGCAAAAATAGGGATGACCCTGGTCGGCTTTGTGCGCGGCCGGCGTCTGAATATCTATACCCGGGCGACGAGGATCACCTTATAAAACCTTCTGCTGTTGTTTTTAACATCGATGAGAATAAGAATATAATAATGGGCAAAAGATATAAGGAATAAGATGCATAGGTAAAATGAAGCAATAGTAAGAAATAGCTTCAGGAATAGAGGAATTTGCTATAATAATATATTATTATAGCCGGAATGTAGGGGAGATGGGTTTAGCCTTTATGGAGGCAATTTCAAATATTTGCACAGTAAGCCGCTTTAATGGTATAATATAACAATAGATGTTGGGTTTTTAATATAAAGGCATGCATAGAGCGTGGGCGGTAATTTTCCCCTAGAGTAAAGGAGTTGACACTATATGAAGAGAAACCGTCTTTCCTTGTGAATATGAGGTTTATATTTTATGGGAGGGGTGAAAGATGACGTTTGATTCTGTGAAAAAAGTAGCGGCCGAATTTGCTTTGGACCGGGCCATAAACTATATAACAAAAGATCCGGAGAGAAATCTTTTTGAGCTTTTGAATTTTATGGAGAAAGTGGCGATTGATCCCGGTCATAAAGATGCGGTAAAAGCGGTCAAGGATCATTTTAAGGATAACCCGCTGATTATGGAACAGACTAAGCGCATCGCCAGTAATCCCAAGATGCTTTCGAATTTGGTGAACTCCTGGGTTGTAAACGGAACTTTTCTGGGTAAGACGAAGCGGGATAAAATCAGCAGGGAGATTGGGGTTTCTGTTCCCCAACTGCTTTTGATCGATCCCACTTCTGCTTGTAATCTGCGTTGTGAGGGCTGTTGGGCGGGCGAGTATAGTAAGACAGACCAGATGGAACCGGAGCTATTTAGCCGGATTATCAATGAGGCTAAGGAGATGGGCATCTACTGGATAGTGCTCTCCGGCGGCGAGCCTTTCTGCTATCCTCATCTGTTGGATGTGGTTGCCGATCATCCCGATTCGGTCTTTATGGTCTATACGAACGGCACGTTAATCGATGAAAAAACGGCGGATCGTATGGCCGAACTGGCCAATCTGTCCCCTGCTTTCAGCCTGGAGGGGTGGCGTGAAAACACTGATGCACGCCGCGGCACAGGCACCTTCGATAAAATTACCCGTTCCATGGATCTTCTTCGCGAAAGGGGAGTCTTTATCGGTGCCTCAGTGACATCGATGCGCAACAACATAGAAGAACTCTTCAGCGATGATTTTGTCGATTTTCTTGTGGGGAAGGGCGTTACATATATGTGGTCTTTTCACTATATTCCCATTGGCCGCAATCCCAATGTGGAGCTGATGCTTACCCCCGAACAACGCGCCTGGATGTTTAAGCGGATCAGAAAATTGAGAAAGGCGAAGCCGATCTTGATTGCCGATTTTTGGAATGATGGAGAGGTAACCGGCGGGTGTATCGCCGGCGGCAGGAAATACTGTCATATTAACGCTGCCGGAGACGTTGAGCCATGCGCCTTTGTACACTTTGCCGCAGATAATATCAGGAACAAAAGCCTGAAAGAAGTTTTGCAAAATCCACTTTTCAAGGCCTACCAGAGGGAACAACCCTTTAACAAAAATCACCTGGCGCCCTGTCCGATCATCGATGCGCCGGCTGCTTTGCGGAAGATGGTGAAGGAGTGTGGGGCGTGTCCCACACACCGCGGGGCTGAACAAGTTTTAGAAGGAGAGGTCGCAGATTATTTAGATATTCTTTCCCGCCAGTGGTTGGAACGGGCAGAGGAATTAAAAGAAGAAATCCCCATCAGTGAGGGGGTCAGCGCCCGGTAGGCAAAACAATTTTGCGGGCGGCAATATTAACTTTAGAGATCTGGAGACCGGTGAGGTTCTCCAGATTTTTTTTAACATCCTGCTGGATGTTCTGCAATAAACCGGGAATATTTACCCCATATTTCACATGCACTTCCAGGTTGATGATCAGGCCATTATTATTAGAGTTGATGGCTGGTTTTTTTACCTTTACCACGTCGTGAAAACCGGAGACGATATGGGTGGTGATCTGTTCAACCACATTAGTCGAGAGATAAAAATTGCCCAGGGAACTGTAGACCGGCCGGACGATAGAGTGTTCCATGATCCGTGCCGGGGCCGCCTTGCTCTTGCCCAAGAAAAAGGCTTTAAGGGGATCGAGCAGGTAGCCGGGAAACTCTTTTTCCAATTCAAATGTAGGCAAGGGGATAACGTGGCGATTTTTCTTTTCTCTAACCTCCAGAGCCTGTGTAATTTCGGCCGGGGAAGCAATATCCTCGATTAGAATAGTTTCCAGGGGGGCGGGGATCTTCAACCTGCGGGTAATATATTCTACCATGCGCCGGGAAGTGCCAAGGATGAGGATGCTTTCCGGTTCTGCTTTCCGGAGGGCTTCTTTCACTTCGATTGCGTGTTCGGGATCTGTAAAGATAGCCCTTTTTGTGGCGCCGATCTTGGTGTTTTCCCGTTTGGCCGAACGGCCGGCCAGCACCTGGCTACCTTTTATCAATAAACCATCATCTATAATATATTCAATTCCTTTTTCATAGGCTACCAATGTGGCACGGTGACTTTTTCCGGAACCGCTGGCCCCGATCAGGGCATAGACTTTCATTATTTTCCTCCCGTTTGAATTCAGGTTGAGTATAACATAACCGGATAAAGAAGTCGATAGTTTAAAATGTTCGGACTTCTATTTTGCTTTAGGGGCCAAACCTATCTTAATGTTGGCAATATTAGGATCCTGCTCCCGAAAAAACTCTGAAAAAGTGTTGTTTGCAGGGTTTTATTTTTCTTTTGCGAATTAATATTAGTGTGGATTGAAAAGGGGAGGCGATCTTGATATACTGAAAAACGGTTATAGGAATAATGTGTAAGCGTAGGAAGGATACCTTACGGGATGAAGCAATATAAAGTAGCTCTAGGGTCAATTAGAATAACCAGGAGGTGCTTTTAGTGGACGAAAAGATGGATTTTTTACAGCAAAGAAGAGACATTATTCTGCAAGGCGGTGGTGCAAAGCGTATTGAAAGCCAGCACAAAAAAGGGAAACAGACAGCCCGGGAGAGAATAGAGCAATTTTTAGATCCGGGCACTTTTGTGGAGGTTGGGACTTTTGTTCAAGGCGGCTTGGAAGATGCCAGTGTGCTGGATATTCCGATGCCGGGCGAAGGGGTTGTCACCGGTCATGGGACAGTCAACGGCCGGCTGGTGTATGTTTTTGCCCAGGATTTTACCGTTGCCGGCGGTTCTCTTGGTGAGGTGCATGCTGCCAAAATTTGTCGCATTATGGACCTGTCTGCCCAAAATGGCGCGCCTTTGGTGGGCATCAACGATTCTGGAGGAGCCAGAATACAAGAAGGTGTTGCCTCTCTTGATGGCTATGGGAATATTTTTATCCGTAATACGGTTAATTCAGGGGTTATTCCCCAGATCTCTGTAATTATGGGGCCCAGTGCCGGTGGTGCCGTCTATTCCCCGGCGATGACTGATTTTGTTTTTATGGTAGATAATATCAGCTATATGTTTATCACCGGCCCGCAGGTGATCAAAGCCGTAACCGGTGAAGATGTTACGCCGGAGAAGTTGGGTGGTGCGGCGACCCACAACGAGATTAGCGGCGTGGCCCATTTCCGGGCCAAGGATGAACAGGAATGTTTTGCACAGATCGCCAAATTGTTGAGCTACCTGCCTGCCAACAATTTAAATGACCCGCCCGTTGCCGAGCCGGCCGAGCCTACCCTGCCGGCAGATGATCTAATCCACCTCGTGCCTGTTGATCCGAATAAAGCTTACGATGTCGTGGAGGTGATCAAGAGAATAGTCGATAACAGCGAACTTTTTCAGGTACAGGAACACTTCGCAAAAAATGCTGTAATCGGATTTGCCCGCCTTAACGGAAAAGTGGTGGGCGTTATTGCCAACCAGGCCAAGTTTTTAGCGGGTTGCTTGGATATCGACTGTTCGGACAAGATCGCGCGCTTCGTCCGTTTCTGCGATTGTTTTAATATTCCACTACTTACTTTTGTCGATGTTCCCGGATATCTCCCCGGTGTTCACCAGGAATACGGGGGGATCATCAGACACGGAGCCAAGATCCTTTTTGCCTATTCCGAGGCAACCGTTCCTCAGGTTAGCGTTATTTTGCGCAAGGCTTACGGCGGGGCCTATATTGCCATGAACTCAATTAGCCTCGGGGCTGACCACGCTTTTGCCTGGCCGACGGCGGAGATTGCCGTTATGGGGCCGGAAGGAGCGATAAATATCGTAGCCCGCCGGGAACTGGAACAGGCGGAAAACCCTGAAGAGGAGAGAAAGAAGAAGGTGGATGAATACCGGCGTAAATTTGCCAATCCCTATATAGCCGCATCGCGGGGATGGGTGGATGATGTGATCGACCCACGTGAAACGCGTGCACACCTGATCCGGGCTTTCGATTCCCTGAAAAACAAATTTGAGGATCGGCCCCGTAAAAAACACGGAAACTTTCCGGTTTAGATCTTCTGTCAAAAATTTTTAAAAATGTTACTCTAAATTTTATAGTTTAAACTCGATGAAGTATGACAGGCGTGGGTTTCTTGTTACGCCCAAGAGATTATTGTTTTAAGGCCTCCTACCCGAAAGGGGGGGAGGCCTTTTTGCGTAAATCACCCTTCCGGGTAGTAATTTTTTTGGAAAATATCGTTATGCTTAATATAACAGCTTACTTTTGTCGTCACCTGGCTGCACTAAACAGAAAAAAGATGATAATATCTCCAGCATGTTTTTCGTCATTGCCGTTGCAGGTGCCTACTGTTGAAATAAAAACATTTAAGAAGGGAGAGAAGAACATGTTTTGTGATAACTGTGGAACCAGGATACCCGGAGGCTTCAATTTTTGTCCCTCTTGCGGCGCACAAGCCGGGGCGGCCGTGCCGCCGGTGCCGCTCCGGAATATGCTGTCTCCGCCATCGCCACCCAGGCCGGGTGCCCAAGCCGCGTCCCCGTCCCCTCCGGTTTAGGGGGCAACCGCCCAAACAGCGGCAGTCCCGCCCCGGCAATTTTCCGGGCTCCAGCCTATGTACAACAGGGCACCGGTGCTGCCCGGAGCCGGGGATGCGAGGCACAAAGATCATAAAAGCTTGGATACAGGAAGCAGTGTTACAAGAGTTTGGAAGATGAAGGGCGGCGTTGCCGGGGAAAAGGATACAGAGAGCAAGGGTAGAAGGATCTAGAGAATTCCAGGCGGTTTTCTATGTTTGTTGCTTCTGCTTTATCTGCCAATTAGGGGCGCGCAGGTGGCACGGTCTTTTCCGGTGGAGCAGGTCGCAATCGAAGCCGAAATTCTTCCGGATGCAAGTTTGGCGGTAACGGAAAACATAACCGTTGATTTTTCCGGCTGGTTTAAAGGTTTCTTTGTGAAAATTCCCCGGGGAGACACCCCGATCGAGGATATCTCAGTTAAAGAAAACGGCGAACCTTATACTTTTAATCCCGGGGATGGATATGCCCCCCCCGGAAGATGGTTAATAAAAGCCGAAGGCGATCGGTTTCTAATTGACTGGAGCATTGCGGCAGCCGACGAAGTGCGTACCTTCGAGGTGTCATACCGGATCATCGATGCGGTTAAGATCCACGAGGACACGGCGAAGCTGTACCGTAAATTCATCGGCGAGGCCAACGGCAACAAAATTGGCGCGGCCCGGGCCGATCTGTTCCTGCCGCCGGTGGCGGGGCAATACAAACAAGATGAAAGGATTCGGATCTGTGGGCACGGGCCGTTGACCGGCGAAATGGGTTTCAGCGGGCCGCAGGCCGTAACCTGGCCGGTAAAAAACCTGCCGCCTTATACTTCTTTAGGGGGGGGATTACCCGGTGGCGGCGGTTCGAGCTATGGGGCTTGCCGGCTATTGGTTTGAAGTGAGGTTTCCTGGGATAATGTGGTGACGTTTATCAAAATAAAACCAACATGATATTATCATAGAATAATTAACAAAAAGGCGAAATCTTGTTGACTTTTTAACCATGAGATGGTAATATCTTTTGCAGAAACTTTATTACGTCAAACTGATGATGGGGAGAGTAGGAACGGGAAAGGACCCAGTGAGCCGGGAACAGTGCAAACCCGGTGCCGGAACAGTTCTGAAGCGCACCCCGGAGGCGGGAACCGAAGCTCGAAGAACCCACGCTATGTGGGGCGTAGAATTTCTATATTATGCTGCGCCCACGTTCCTTCTGTCCATGCAGTTTTTATGCTGCATGGGGCGGGATGCACCGCGCAGGGGGTTTTTTCCGTGAAAAGTTATACGGAAACGGGTTTTTTTAGTGTGTAGGTTCTACCGGTGAGCACCGTTAAAAAGATGTTGTAAAAAACCTTTTCAACCTGAAGGGGGCTCTTCGTGAGCCAAAAAAGGTGGTACCGCGGGAAATAACCTCTCGTCCTTTTTGGAGAGAGGTTCTCTTTATTTTAAGGAGGTTAAACAATGTTACGTGTCGGTGTCATTGGCGCAACCGGTTATACGGGAAGTGAACTTCTAAGATTTATTTTTTCCCATGGCGGCATTGAGCTTACCTACGTTACCTCACATTCTTTTGCCGGGAAAACTCTGCCGGAGATCTATCCACATTATTTAAATATTTTAGAACCGGTATGCAGCCCCTTTACTTTGGAAGAAGCCGCCCAAAAAACAGATCTTGTTTTCTGTGCTCTACCCCACGGTGATTCTATGGATGTAGTGCCCGCCTTGCTCGCTGCGGGTTTAAAGGTGATCGATCTGAGCGCCGATTTTAGGCTGACGGAGGCCGCTCTCTACCGGGAATGGTATCAAAGGGAGCACAGCGCCCCCCGGCTTCTTGGAAAAGCTGTCTATGGCCTGCCGGAGATCTATAAGGAGGAGATCAAAAACACTTCTTTTGTGGCCAATCCGGGTTGCTACCCTACTCCGGTAATTTTGGGGCTGGCACCTTTGGCAGAGCGCGGTCTGGTGGATTGGGAGACTCTGGTAGTAGATGCTAAATCGGGAACATCCGGGGCTGGCCGGGTTCCTTCGCAGGCGCTCCATTTCTCTGAATGTACGGAAAATTTCCGTGCTTATAAGGTTGCCGGGCATCAGCACACCCCGGAGGTGGAGCAGGAACTGGGCAGATTGGCGGGTCAGAAAATTACAATGACCTTTGTGCCCCACCTCATACCGATGATCCGGGGCATTCTTAGCACGATCTATCTCCGTCTGACGGAAAAATTGGAAGAAGAAGAGATCCTGGAGATCTACCGGGAGTACTACAGGGAAGAAAAGTTTGTGCGGATTCTACCGGCGCCTATTCTGCCGGAGACCAGAAACGTATATGGCAGCAATTATTGTGATCTGGCTTTTAAATGGGACTCGCGGACCGGCAGGTTGATCATCGTAGCCGCGATCGATAATCTGGTCAAGGGTGCCGCCGGGCAGGCTGTCCAAAACATGAACCTAATGCTGGGCCTCGAGGAGGAGCAGGGGTTGCAGTTGATCCCGATGAGGCCTTAACATAGATATAAGATGTAGTTTGTGGGAGGGAGTTATATGAACGCTATTTCCTTGGAAAAATTGCCGGGCGGTATTACTGCCGTGCAGGGCATCGATGCGACCGGTGTGCATTGTGGACTGAGAAAAAACGGATCGGAAGATCTTGCCTTGCTTTACAGTAGAAAGCCGGCTGCGGCTGCCGGGGTTTTTACGACCAATAAATTCAAGGCCGCCCCCTTGCTCGTTACAGAAAAACATCTTCATCACCCGGTAAGGGCGATCGTGATTAACAGCGGGATGGCCAATGCCTGCACGGGGGAGCAGGGCCTGGCCGATGCTTTATACACTGCGGAGATCGTGGCCGGGGAACTGGGCATTGAAAAAGAAGAGGTTCTCGTAGCATCTACCGGTGTGATCGGCGTACACATCCCCTTGGAGAAGATCTCCGACGGAATTGCCCGGGCCGCCCAACAGTTATCTCCCCGGGGCGGGGCAGAGGCGGCACGTGCGATCTTGACTACTGATACGCAGAGCAAGGAGAGCGCCTGCCGGGTGATTGCCGGCGAAAAGTCTTTTGTTTTAGGGGGGATGGCCAAAGGCGCCGGAATGATCTGCCCCGATATGGCTACTATGCTTGCTTTTCTGGCTACTGATGTGCAGATCGAGAGGAAGACGCTGCAGAGGGCGCTAAACGAAGCCGTTAAACATTCTTTTAATCTGATTACAGTAGATGGGGATACTTCGACCAACGACATGGTGATTCTTCTGGCCAACGGATCTTGCGGCTTGAAGATCGAAGAGGGGGCATCCCTTTGGGAACCCTTTAACCAGGCACTGTTGCGGGTCTGCCAGGAGTTGGCTTACATGATCGTAGCGGATGGGGAAGGGGCGACAAAAATTATCAAACTAACAGTGAGAGGTGCGCCCGATTATGAAGGAGCAAGGCGGCTGGCGCGGGCCATCCTTAATTCTCCCCTGGTTAAAACCGCTTTTTTCGGTGAAGATGCCAATTGGGGGCGGATCATAACGGCTTTGGGTTATACGGATGTCTGGTTTGATCCCCGGCGGGTGGATATTTTCCTGGGTTCGCTGCAGGTGGCAAGCGGTGGGGAAGGGGTTTCCTTTGATGAAATACGGGCTAAGGAAGTGCTTCGGCAGAGGGAAATTCCTATTTTGGTTGATCTGCACCTCGGGGGAACCGAAATTACAGCCTGGGGGTGCGATCTCAGCACCGAGTATGTAGAGATAAACAGCGCTTACAGGACTTGAAGGAAGGTGGCTTTTTGATGCATAAATCTGTAGAAACATTTATTGCCAAGGCGGAGGTATTGATAGAAGCGCTGCCCTATATTCGCAATTTTGCCGGAAAAACTTTTGTGATCAAATATGGTGGGCAGGCCATGGTTAGTGCAGAGATGAAAAACTTGGTGGCGCAGGATCTGGTATTATTGAAGTTTATTGGGATTAACCCCATTATTGTGCATGGTGGGGGCAAGGAGATTACGATTTTGATGGAGAAACTAGGGAAAGAGGCCAGCTTTGTCAATGGCTTGCGCGTTACCGATCAGGAGACGATGGAGCTGGTGGAGATGGTCCTGGTGGGAAAGGTAAACAAGGAGATCGTCAGCTTGTTGAACAAGCACGGGGGCAAGGCAGTTGGCTTAAGCGGCAAGGACAGCAATCTCTTGGCCTGTCGTCGTAAACTGCCCTTGAAGATAGATGAAAACGGTGCAGAGCAGATTGTCGATCTGGGTTATGTCGGCGATATTTTAAAGATAAACCCGGAGGTAATACAAACTCTTAGCGGGAACGGTTATATACCGGTGATCTCTTCAGTTGGTGCGGGGACGGAAGGAGAAAGCTTGAATGTCAATGCCGATCACGTTGCCGGAGAGCTGGCCGCCGCCCTGCAGGCGGAAAAGTTGATCGTTCTTACCGATGTGGAAGGTATTTTTGCTCAAGAGGACGATCCGGATACGCTTATCTCTACGCTTAGTCGACGCAAGGCCCAGGAGATGATCATCTCCGGGGAGATCTCGGCGGGGATGATTCCCAAGGTGGAGGCCTGTATCCGTGCTTTAAACAATGATGTGGCACGCACCCATATTATCGATGGTCGTCTCAGCCATTCCATCTTGCTGGAGATCTTTACGGACAAGGGCATCGGAACGATGGTCGTCTAATATTAAGGAGGGAGAAACTTGCTGCAGAAAAAGGAGAAGCGTTATATCATTAATACCTATAACCGCCGGCCGGAATCTACGCTGCTCTTGACCAGAGGCAGAGGAACCCTGCTTTGGGATGCAGAAGGGAAGGAGTATCTTGATTTCGTGGGGGGGATCGCCGTCAACGCTTTGGGCCATGCTCATCATCCCGTTTTACAGGCTGCCCGGGAACAGATGGAGAGGGTGATTCATACATCTAATTTGTATTATAGCGAGCCCCAGATCAGTTTGGCAGAATGTCTGGTGGAAAATTCCGTAGGCGAAAAAGTTTTCTTTGGCAATAGCGGGGCAGAGGCTAATGAAGCGGCGATTAAACTGGCACGCAAGTATATGAAGACGAAAGGGCGGGCGGACAGGTTTGAGATCATCACGGCCTTGGATTCTTTTCATGGGAGAACTATGGCTACTTTGGCGGCGACGGGGCAGCCAAAGTTTCAAAAAGGCTTTGAACCCCTGCCGCCGGGTTTTTGTTATGCTCGCTTTAATGATCTGGAATCTTTTCGTTCTCAGTTGAACGAATGCACCGCTGCAATTATGGTCGAACCCGTGCAGGGGGAGGGCGGGGTTCACGTTGGAACAACCGCTTTCTTGGCGGGGTTGCGGCACTTATGCGATGAAAATAATCTGTTGCTGATCTTTGATGAGGTACAGAGCGGTATGGGGAGGACGGGGAAACTTTTTGCCTATGAAAACTACGGGGTCCACCCGGATATTTTCACCCTGGCCAAAGCGCTGGGAGGCGGTTTTCCGATTGGAGCCATGCTCTGTTCGGAAAAGGTGGCGGCCGGTTTTTCGCCGGGCGATCATGCTTCAACATTTGGCGGCAACCCCGTAGCCTGTGCTGCTGCTCTGGCTGTATTGCAGGAGATTCTGCAAATAGGTTTTTTAGACGATGTAGAGGCCAAAGGGCGGTATTTTCGGGAAAAGCTACAGTTGCTTTCCGATAAATTTCCCGGAGTTGTATTAGAGATCAGGGGAGCCGGATTGATCATTGGACTAGAATTGCAGGGAAAGGCCAAGGAAATACAGCATCTTTGCCAGGCAAAGGGATTGTTGGTCAATTGCCTTGGAGATAAGATCGTTCGTTTTCTGCCCCCCTTAAATGTTAGCAGAGCCGAACTGGATTCTGCCTTGAAGGTTTTGGAGGAATCTTTTAAGGAGGTATTTGCCGGTGAATAACTTACGGGGCAAGGATTTTTTATCCCTGCAGGATTACAGCGATGCGGAGATCAGAGGCCTTATTGATCTGGCCCATGATTTGAAATCTCGTCAGAAAAAAGGGGAACCGCAGCCCCTGCTAGTGGGAAAAACGCTGGCCATGATCTTTGAAAAACCCTCCACGAGGACGCGGGTATCCTTCGAGGTTGGCATGTGGCAGTTGGGGGGGGCGGCTCTCTTTTTAGGCAGCCAAGAACTGCAGATGGGCCGGGGAGAGCCGATTAAGGATACCGCGGCTGTTCTATCCCGTTATGTTGATGGGATAATGATCCGTACATTTGATCACCAGGATGTAGAAGAGCTGGCCTTGCATGCCTCTGTGCCGGTGATCAATGGCCTTACGGATCTGTTGCACCCTTGCCAGGTTTTAGCCGATCTGCTGACAATTGAAGAGAAAACAGGGCGTTTGCAGGGGAACAAGCTGGCTTACCTCGGCGACGGCAATAACGT